>NZ_CP077941.1:607293-910940 GCF_019722725.1 Vreelandella profundi | reverse complement strand
GTTCGCCCAGCATGGGCTCTGCATCCCACACGCCGTTAACTGCCGTTTCCATATTAGCAGCCAGCACCGCGCGCTGAGCAGGCACATTAGCGGGAATGGGAATGACCGCCGAGGCAGGCACCACATAGTGATCTTGGTGGGGAAACAGACAAAAAATGGATTTATTCAGTAGTTCACTGGGACCTTGCTCGACAAGCCCAACGCTGCAGTACCCGTATTTCACCGGGCCAGGAAATTCCCCTTTTTGAAAAGGGGCCTGCATGCGTGCAAACTCGCTCTCGGGGACACGGCCAGTGAATACCAACGACTCGGTACCCCGGCTAACCCCGCTGTATAAGGTGCGTACATGCACTTCATCTTGCCCTGGGGGCTTGAGTATTTCACGCCGCATCTCGCCTTGCTGGGGGTTGGTCACCCAAAAGGCAGTGGCGTAGTCAGGCGCCAGCATGGCCATTCCTTTTCGTTGCGAGCTCAACTAACCCGAGCCCATGCTCATTCCATTGAATGCTACGTTTTATCACTAGACCGCTAATTAACAACGTCTTGCACGATAAATCCGTTAGCGTTGTCATATAGCGGGTGGCCACCTGTAGAATAGTTTTCAATGGCTCACCTAGCTTAGCGTAGCGCTTGGAAAGAAAATATTCGATTAACAATTTTAAACACTTGATACTAGGACTGCCTTTAAGTTGCTCTATGGACAACCCTACCTTCTTCTACAAGAATGGTACATATAAAAATAGTTGCATCACTTACTTTAACTGCGGACAGCGACGCCGCTTCGTGAGCCACCATGCCGCTTTTCTCAAACGCGTCTCCCTGCACTTTGCACAAGTCGCTTTATACCGCCTTTGAACTGCTTTTAGGCAGCCTAGCACTAATTATCATTGGCAATGCCCTGCCGTTACTCATGCTGGCTTCCAGCAACTGGTGGGTGGCCGGTGGTTTCTACGCGTTCATTTCTATACTGATTCTAATTTTCTGGCCCCATGGGGCGCTGGGATGGGCAAATCGCGTCACGCTGATACGCGGGATACTGGTGGCCATAGTCGCTGCTGGCCTGCTCGCGGGTGCCTTTAAGGGCGCTATTTGGCAGTGGCTGCTGATTGCGGTAATAGCGCTGCTGCTTGACGGCGTGGATGGCTGGGTTGCGAGATACACGCGCAGCCACTCAAGCTTTGGCGCGCGCTTTGACATGGAGCTAGATGCCCTGCTGATTATGCTGCTGTGCGTCGGGCTGTGGGAGTTTGAATCGCTGGGCGCCTGGGTGTTGCTCATTGGCGGCATGCGCTATCTGTTTGTGATGGCGGGCTGGCGACTCAAGTGGCTAACCGCCCCCCTGTTTGCCAGCTTTCGTCGCAAAGTAGTATGCGTTTGGCAAGTGGCGGCGCTACTGCTAGCGCTAACGCCGCTCAGCTCACCGCTAATGGCTAATCTACTAGCGCTCAGCGCGCTAGTGTCATTAGTTTATTCATTCGGGGTCGATGTACGGTGGCTCTACGTAAGATCTACACCCTAAGCAGAGCTACTCAGCCAGCCGATGCTGAAGTGTCTTCAAGGCTTCTGTATCAGCTTCCAGTTCACGTGTGGCTTCTTCTAAATCGGCACGACTTTCTTGGATATCGCCTTCATCACCGTCTCTGAGGGCTTCTTCAAGTTCTGCCTGTTGTTCCTGTACATCGCTTT
Organism: Vreelandella profundi; assembly: GCF_019722725.1. Lineage (NCBI taxonomy): Bacteria > Pseudomonadati > Pseudomonadota > Gammaproteobacteria > Oceanospirillales > Halomonadaceae > Vreelandella > Vreelandella profundi. The sequence goes on along the minus strand of NZ_CP077941.1, from coordinate 909,254 downwards.
GGCTCTCACGCACGTCCTCTACCGCATCCTCGAACACCGTTTCGTTGGTACAGTCTTTCTCAATGGATGCAAGAGCACGCTGCAAACCTTCAACACGATGCTGGTTATCATGCTCTCGGGCATACTCAAGCTGTTCTCGAACGTCTTCCGCTTTTTCTTCGCACAGGACATCTGCAGCATGCGCCATAGGGATGGATACAGCACCCACGAGCATGACCAAACCCATTGTTTCTACTAAGCGTTTTTTCATCTCTGATTCCTAATCTCCATCGTTACTGCCGATCTTAAAAACTGAACTGAATACTGACGTTCGTGAACATGTCACCACCAGCCGTGCGCATTTCATCTATGACAGCCATTTCTTTAATATATGCGATGAAGAACACATATTGGCCTCGCGATATTTCCGGCTTGATAGGTAGGCCTTATGTACCAGGACGCTGCTAAACTATACAAAAACCATATGAAAGCCATATGAAAACTTCCATGTGCAAGGGGCTTTACATGACACGGACCCACCATTTAAAGCCAACGTATCAATTACGTTTGGTGCTACACCGTGACGTGATTATTGGGCCGGGCAAGGCGGAGCTGCTAGAAATGATTAGCCAGACAGGCTCCATTTCTGCCGCTGGACGCACACTCAAGATGAGCTACAAAAAAGCTTGGCAGCTCATCGACACCATGAACAACCACTTTTCATCCCCTCTCGTGTCAACCAGCTCTGGCGGTAACGAGCGTGGCGGCGCCCATCTTACGGAGCTTGGCAAGCAGGTGCTGACTCACTACCGCGCGTTGGAACGCCAGCTCTCGCTGGAGGGCTCGGCTGATGCCCAGGCGCTGCTGTCGCTATTGGCGCCGGTCAGCCCTGCCCATCCATGAGCGTGCCCATTAACGTATTGAGCTGATGAGCCGTTTTGTGTAATCTCCGCTATATCCAAATGGTAATAACGGAATCAGTACAATGCTTATCCATGCTATGAATCGCCGTTTATTAACCACTGTGCTAGCGCTGGCGCTTCCCACCTCAGCCTTTGCCACAGACCATATTCAGGTCGCCGCTGCCGCCTCGCTCACCGATGCACTCAATGACGCCATTGCCGTCTATGAAGCTCAGCATGACGTTGACGTGACGCCCATTTATGCATCGTCCTCGACGCTTGCTCGACAAATCGCCAATGGTAGCCCAACGGATCTATTCTTATCTGCCAACGTGCAGTGGATGGACTGGCTCGAAGAGCAAGGCGTCAACATCCAACAGCGCAGCGACTTGCTCCAGAATCGTTTAGCGCTGGTCTCAGCAAGCCCTGACCTGCCGGAGCAGTTCGTCCCGGGCGACGAGGCACGCATTGCTTCGCTGCTAGAAGATCGTGACCGTCTTTCCGTCGGCGACCCGGATCACGTGCCGGCCGGCATCTACACCCAGCAGGCGCTGGAATTCCTCGGTGAGTGGGGGGAGCTTGAGCCAAGGCTTGCACGCGGCAACGACGTACGCGCGGCGTTAACGCTGGTAGAACGACAGGAAACACCGCTTGGCATTGTGTATCAAACAGATGCCTTTGCGAGTGACCGCGTGCGGGTACTCGGGTTATTTCCCAACTCAAGCCATGACCCCATCACCTACCCCATTGCACTGATAGGGGCAGAGCAAAACAACGCGGCCGTGGCGCTGCGCGAGTGGTTAGCGAGCGAAGAAGCGCTGACTATTTTTGCTGACTATGGTTTCGACACCGACATTAGCAGCCCGTGATACTGTCGCCGGCCGAATGGGAAGCTATCCGCCTTAGTCTACTCATTGGCCTAGCGGCCGTGGCCTGGATTTTACCGCCGGGCATTGCGGTCGCCTGGTGGTTAGCCCGACACGACTTCAGAGGCAAATCCATCGTCGATGGCCTTATTCATCTGCCGCTGGTGCTGCCGCCTGTGGTAGTCGGCTATTTACTCTTAGTGTCGCTCGGTCGACAAGGGATGGTCGGTCAGTGGTTATACGCCACTCTCGGCGTATCGCTACCCTTCACATGGCAAGGCGCCGCCGTTGCCAGCGGCGTGATGGCATTTCCATTATTGGTACGAGCATTACGCCTATCATTGGAAGCGGTGGACCCCAAACTTGAAGCCGCAGCGCGGACGCTAGGCGCCAATCGCTGGCGAGTGTTTACCACCATTACGCTGCCATTGGCCATTCCAGGCCTGCTGACGGGCACCGTCTTGGCCTTTGCCCGCGCTCTTTCCGAGTTTGGCGCCACCATCACGTTTGCCTCCAATATCCCCAGTGAAACACGTACCTTGCCGCTAGCCCTCTATACGCTGATCCAGACGCCCGGCCAGGAATCAGCGGCAGCGCGGCTGTGTATTATCGCTATTATCATCGCCCTATTCTCATTGATCGCCTCTGAATGGCTGGCCCGACGTACCAAACAACGGCTGCAGGAACGCGATGCCTACTAATCCTACTAACCCGATTAATCCTGGATTGCCTGCGGATACCTCGTCGCTGTCATTGTCTATCGACCAGCGGCTCGGTAGTTTTCACCTTCAAACCGAACTGGTACTCCCCGCCCACGGCGTGACCGGCATTTTTGGCACGTCAGGCAGTGGCAAAACCAGCCTGCTGCGCCTTATTGCGGGTCTTGAATACCCTGATAGCGGGATTATTACGCTGGGTGACCAAGTTCTGCTGGATACCCGGCGCCGTATTAGCGTTGCTGCCCATAAACGCAGAATCGGGGTCGTGTTTCAGGAAGCCCGGCTGTTCCCCCACTACCGAGTACGCGGCAATCTCACTTATGGCATGCCAGCCCATGCAGCAGCCCGATTTGATGAAATCGTCGAGCTCCTGGGTATTAAAGCGTTGCTCGAACGCATGCCCGGCACGCTATCGGGCGGGGAAGCTAGGCGGGTTGCCATTGGCCGAGCGCTGCTCAGCGATCCTCAGCTGCTGCTGATGGATGAACCACTGACCGGGCTAGATGGCGCGCGCAAAGACGAGCTACTTCGCTTTATTGCTCGACTGACCAAGCAGGTAGACATTCCGGTGATTTACGTCAGCCATGATGCGGAGGAGATTTCAGCCATCGCCGATCATTTGGTACTGATGAAGGCGGGCCGAGTCGTGGCAAGCGACCGATTGAATCATTTGCTACAGCGCTTTGATTTGACTCAGGAACTCGGTGGGTTTGACGCTGCATCGATTCTTGAAGGCCGAGTAGCTGAGCACGACGCGGCTTACAATCTGACTCACCTCGCCCTTAATGACACCCATCGATTAGTGATACCGGGCACGTCGGCTCCTATTGGCAGCCCATTGCGCGTGCGTATCCTCGCACGAGATATTGCCTTAGCGCTGACGCCATTACAGTCAACCAGCTACCGCAACCAGCTAAGTGCCACCATTGAAGACATGACCTCGCTATCGACAAGCCCGCACTCGGTTGAGCTACTTTTGAACGTTGGTGATATCCGCCTAAGGGCAAGGCTAACGCGAAAGTCCCGGGATGAAATGGGGCTGCATATAGGCCACCAGATCACAGCGCTCATTCGCAGCGTATCGGTTGCCCACTATTAATCAGGTCAGGATAAAAGCAGTTCGCTGTATCCCAAAAAGGAACATCTTGCGGAATGCTCAGATGGTGCACTCAGCTGCTGCGCACAGCCGCCCTAAAACAGTTGGCCCGACAATCATCGTGTCGGGCCAACGTTAAACGCTGCGTAAGCGATAGAAAAGCATCGTTAAAACGTTTTGGGGAACATCATTTGTGGCAGGTATAGAAACACGCTAGGCAGCATTATCATGGCGATAATCACTAGCATAATAAGCACTATCAGCGGCATGACTGCCACGAAAGCACGCCCCATCGATACCTCACCTATCTGCGTGGCTATCAGCAGGCAAATACCGTATGGCGGCGTGATCAGTCCCAGCGTCAGCGATAAAATCACCACCAGGCCCATATGGATCTGGTTGATATCTGCCGACACGCAAAGCCCTTGAATGATAGGCAGGAAGATGATCACCGCCGTTACCGGGCTAAGCACTGTGCCGATGACGAGCATGAAGAACATCACCATCAGCATGATACCGACTCGGGCCTGGGTAACAGACAAGATAAAGTCGGCAACCTCCTGCGCAATCCCCAGGTACGAGATAAGCCATCCCATGATGCCAGCTGACGCAACGGCAAACATCGGCAGCGAAAAGCCCACCACGGAATCGGCTAAAATCCCCGGCAATTGCTTAATATGAATCGCACGATAAAACACAAAGGCTAAAAGCCCACCGACCAGAACGGCTACCGAAGCTGCTTCTGTCGCGGTAAAGACACCGGCGGTAATACCGCCTAGCACGACCAGCGGTAACATCATGGGTGGTGCGGCCGTCAGGGCGGTGCGGCCCACTTTTGAGAACGAAAACTTGCCCGTTGCCTTGATACCATGACGCTTAGCAACGTAATAGACGTAGCCCATCTGCATCAAGCCCACCAGCACACCAGGCAGTACGCCGCCCATGAACAACGCGCCGACAGACACATTGCCGAAAGCACCGTAAATCACCATCAAAATCGAGGGTGGAATAATACCGCCAAGTACCGAAGACGCCGCCGTTAAGGCAACAGCAAAAGGCGCGGGATATCCGGACTTCTTCATCGCGGGAATAAGTACGGCGCCGACGCTGGCCGTATCAGCAGCGGCGGAGCCCGACAGGCTGGCGAACATCATCGACACCATGACGTTGATGTGGCCAAGACCCCCACGAACATGTCCGACCGTACTGTCAGCAAAGTTCAGCAGGCGATCAGTAATGCCGCCGTCGTTCATCAGCCGGCCTAACAATAGAAAGAACGGCACGGCCAGCAGCGGAAATGAATTAATGCTGGCAAACATCTGGTTGACGACAGAGGTCAACGGTAGCCCTAGTTGGGTGATCGTAATAATAGATGCTAAGCCAATGGCAAACGCAATGGGTACGCTAAGCGCAATAAGAAGCAAGAAGCTGCCAATCAAGACCAACAAAGGGTTCATATTTTGGTTGCCTCGCGCGTGCTATCCACGCTGTTAGCTTTTTTGAGCATCGCAATATCATCCATTATGATTTCAAAGGAAAATAGCAACATCGCTAATCCCGCTACAGGAATCGCGGCAAACATATAGGCCATGGGTGTTCCTAGCGCGACTGAACGGCGACTCCAGCCCATATCAACCAGCACATTGCCGTGGACAATTAAGACATAGATCACCGGCAAACAGGCTACGTTGCCAAACAGACGCAGTGCCCGCTGGGTGATCACAAAGCGTGATGGAAAGACATCAACCACATAGTGACTGCGCCTGCGCACCGCAATAGCGGCCCCCAGGAAGACCGACCACACGAAGAACGCCATGGCCACTTCATCCGTCCAGGAAACCGAAATTTTCAAGTAGTTGCGCGCCACAACCTGATAGAGAACCGTAAGAATAAAGCCCGCAAACAAACTGCTCGCCACAAACGTCAGCGCCTTCTCTATTACATTGTTTATTCGTCGCATGCGTGCGCCCTTTCCTTCGCGGTACCGCTCCCCGTTAACGGGGAGTGGTCAGCTAACCAAGTGACTTATCGATGACGGCTTAAAGATTACGAATCGTTTCAAGCAGTTCGGTCAAGTTACGCTCTTGCGCAAACTGGTCATGAAGAGGAACGATTTGATCAATAAAGGCCTGTTTGTCGACCTCCGTTACCGTTACGCCCAGGTCTGCAAACTGCTGAATGACTTCGGCATCATACTCAACGCCTTTTTCCGTGCCGTACTCACCCGCGTGCTGTGCCGCTTCGAGAATAATGGCCTGATCTTCTTCGGAGAAGCGATTGAAGCGGTTCTCACTAATCGAGATGTGGCTCATCATTATCTGATGCTCGGTTTTGGCATGATACGGGGCAACTTCGTAGAGTCGGCTTGAGAAATAGCCGCTGATAGTGCTTTCAAAGGCGCCGACGACGCCGGTTTGCATACCGGTGTAGATTTCTGTCCAGGGGAGCGACGTTGTCAGCGCACCCGCTGCTTGCCACATTTCTGCATCCAGGCGCGAGCCGGTAACGCGCATTTTGACGCCTTCAAGGTCGGCAGGCTCAACAATCGGCCCCACATTGCTGCTTAAGTTGCGTGTACCACCGCCGGTTAAGCTAAGCAGTTTTAAACCAACACCAGACTCGCTCATGGCATTGTCGAAATACGCATAGACAGGAGAATCAGACGATGTGGCTGCGCGAAAGTCATCCATATCATCAAACAAATAGTTGAGGCTGAAGATCTCAAAGTCAGGAATATAGGGGGAAATATTCATAACCCCGCCAATAATCATGTCGGTCGTACCAATGCGTATTTCGTCGACCATGGTTTGGTCGTTGCCCAGCTGTCCGCCTTGAAAAATTTGTACTTTCACACGACCGTCGGTAGCTTCTTCGACTTCTGTTTTAAAAGCTTCCGCCGCGTCAACCCAGGGGTGGGGAGCGGTGACGACGGTACCCAGGCGCAGCGTTTCTGCCAACGCTGGCGTTGCGGTCAACAGAGCCGCCGCGCTTAATAGGGCAATGCTTGAGAGAGTGCGGGTCATCGTGGAGATTCCTTTGTCGATATATTGTTAGCAAAAGGACCGTATGGCTACTTGCCCGATACCGGCTCGCCGAGTGTGTGCATTAGGCGATTGGCCCATCCAAATAGCGTCGTTGAAAGCGTTAAATCCAAGATTTCTTGATCGTTTAGCCCCACCTCTTTCAGGCTCCCAATATCTTCTGGAGTAACGTTAGGAGGACATTCGGAAAGGCGCATGCCGAATTTCAGAATGGCGCGCGTGCGCGGATCAAGATCGGCCTCTTTCCCCCGCAGAAAGATATCCCCCATGACCCGATCATCGCCGACAATATTGTTGTAACGCTGGGCATGAACAGCAGCACAGTATATGCAGCGATTGACCACAGAAGCAGCCACCGCGCCCAGCTCACGCTCTTCGCGGGCAAGGCCGCCCTTGTCGTACATAATTCCGTTAAACAGCGAGGTGCGAATGCGCAGCGACTCCGGGTCGTGGGCCAACACCAGCACGTAATCGGATATCTTGGTATTAGAGGGCGTCTCCTGCAGCGCTTCGCGCTGGGCGGGCGTCGCCTGCTCATAGTCAATCGGCGTGACATGGGGGCGCCACGTAGGCACACGCGTCGTAAATTTATGAATAACGCGGCTCATTGCGCTTCTCCCATCACACTTAACACAGCGGCAACCCGCAGCTGATAATTAACGAAAGCGACCAGCCCAGCTAAGCGCACGATGTCAGATTCATTGATATCCGCTTTACGCAGGCTTTCAATATCGCTTTCGCTGGCATCTTTGGGTGAACGAGTGACTAAATCCACATAGCTCACCATGGCGGCTAGGCGCGGCTCACTAGCCGGTGGGCAACTGTCCGTCGTTGCTAGATTCAGCGGGTCGGCTTCGCTACCGTAGCTGGACAGTAGTTCGCCGTAGTGGCGCCTTAGCCCCTCTTGCTGGCAAATTTTCGCCATCCGGCAGGCAAACGCTGCCCTTGTTTCGCGCGTCAGCCCACCTGGGTCGCTGGGCAACAGGGCCGCTTCATAAGAGGCCTGCGTCAAGTCCATCAGCTTGCTACGCATCGCTAACGCGTCAGCGAGTGGGCCGGTACTCGGCACATTGGCCGCTGCTTCTATTACGTTTGTCATCTTTATGTCCTTAAAACGGTGACGGCAGCGGCGATGCCTGCCACTCGTCGCCCTGGAGTTCCGGGGTGTCATAGTCCTGAAACTGCTGCCAGTGGCGCTCAACGTCTTGCTGGTAAAAACACGCAGCGATGGCGTTAACCAGCCAGCTGGCTCCCTCACTAATGCCCGGAATATCGCCACTTACCTTGCCAAGACTGACGGACGCACCGTAGTTGAAGCAGTGTATGTGGCGTAACCATGGCGCTGAACCGGGCTCACGCTCTTGAAAGGCGAAGTCGCGCCCGACATACGGGAATTTTCCCAGCTCGTCGTCCTCAAGCTCACGCGGCGGCTGATAGCAGTCGCGCCACAGCAGAATACGGTCGGCGTAACCCGCTAATTCCGTGCGGGCCAAGGGGTCGACTTCAAACCCGGTCCCCATAATCAGAAAGTCGCCGCGAACCTCGCCCTGCTGCGTTTCGAGCACAACTTCATCGCCATCCATTCGTGTTGAACGGACACCGCAGTCAAAATGAAAATAGGCGTTTTCATGACGGCTAACGCGCAAGGTCGAGCCACGCGGTGGCGGCGTTTGGGTAATAAAGGAGTAATGCATAAAGCGCCAACGCCAGTCGTCGCTCAAACCGGCATAGCCTTGAGTGAAGCCAAACGAGCCGATACCCATCATTTTATTGACGGTGGGCATTTGCGGACGGCGAATCAGAAAGCGCACCGATTGCGCGCTGTTCTCAAGCGCTTCGGCGGCATTATCAATGGCCGATGCGCCCACGCCTACGACAATAACCCGCTTGCCTTTTAACGCAGTAAAGTCGATATCATCTGCGGTATGCGCCCAAACCCGCTCAGGCAAGGTGGCCACAAAACCCGGAATTTTGGGTGCACCGGTGCCTTCACGCCCGGTCGCCATGATGAGCTTACGGGTCAGCACCGACCCGCCGCTGGCACCGGTACCGGAAAGCTCAAGGCTCAATAAATCGCCTTCTGGCTTAACATGCTCAACGTTAACGTTATTATCGACCGGCAGTGCCAGCACCTGACGATACCAGCATAAATAGTCCATCCACATGGGGCGGGGAATTTTATCCAATGCTTCCCATGCCTCGTTACCGAACTGAGCTTCATGCCAGGCGCGAAATGTCAGCGACGCGAATCCATAGCTAGGGCCAGGTAGCGTTTTAGGCGAACGTAGCGTTTCCATTCGCGCATAGTTCATCCATGGCCCTTCAAGACCCGCGTCATTGCGATCGAAGATACGAATATTCCGAATACCCGCAGATAATAGTGCAAACGCTGCGACCATACCGCACTGCCCGCCGCCAATGATGACGACATCATAAACATGTCGGCCATCGTGAGCGGCTCGGCTAGGCACCCAGTTTTCACGGGGCAGATTTAAACACGCCAAGTCATAGCGGACGCGTTCATTCAGCGCTTCAAGACCAGCGCCAGCCAGCGAGGGGGAGGAAGAATTTACTGTCATTGCGTCATCTCAATCTGGGACTGCATGGCCTTGTCTGCTTCATGAGGCCACCAAAACCAACGGATAGGTTCATCTGAGCTAGCGGTGCTTGCGGGCAGGTCGGCCTGTTCTGCCAACGCAACTATATCCCGCGCCTTAGCGAAGTAATCCTCGCCTTCTTCGAACGTGGCCTCTGATGCAGAGCTCGCCTGGGTGAAAAGCGCGTCCAGAGAGATTGCCGGCATGCTGGGCTGATTTTCCACCAGGTGTTGGCGAACGGTCCACACACCGGATTTTTCATCGGCGGTGTAGAGCTTCATCAATACCGCTGCGTAACGTGTAATAAACTCGACGGCAGATATTACATAGTTAGCCGACTCATTGCTAAAAAAGAAATGAAATCCGAGTCTTACCCAGCCTGGACGATATAAGCTTCGACCTTTTTGGACTAAGCGTTCGTGCTCTAACGCCGTGTCCGCATCAATTGAAAGCAGCTCATGACCATAAGGGCCTGCACACGAACAACCTCCTCTTGCCTGAATGCCAAACAGGTCATTGAGCATGGCAACGATGAGATTATGGTGGATATCACGCTGCCCGGCGCGAATGTTAAAAGAGAAAATAGACAGCCGCGGCGCATCCACCGGCCCCAAAAGCGTTAAGTTATCAAGCGTTGACCAGCGCGCCATGGCCATCGTTATCATGGCTTTTTCCTGCGCTTCAATGTAATCCACCCCGACCAGCGATTTAACGCGAAAGGCAAGGCCCGCTCGGATGTTGCCCAAGATATCCGGAGTGCCGCCCTCCTCCCGTCGCTGAATATCGCTCACATAGCGGTGCTCGGTCGCGGTGACATAAGACACCGTGCCGCCGCCTGCAACCGAGGGTATGGCGTTACGGCACAGCGCTTTTCTAATCACCAATACGCCTGAACTACCCGGCCCACCTATGAATTTATGCGGCGAGACAAACACCGCGTCCAGGTGATCATTTTTTCCGGTGCCCGCCACATTAATCTCGACGTAAGGGCCGCTGGCGGCATAGTCAAAAAGCGCCAGCCCATCGTAACGATGCACCAGCATGGCGATAGCCGAAACGTCAGTTTTGATGCCGGTTACGTTAGAGGCTGCCGAAAACGCGGCAATTTTTAGCGGCCGGTCAACGTAGCGCTTTAGCTGCGTCTCTAGCTCTTCAAGGCATATAAGGCCATCTGAGCCTAGCGAAATACGTACCAAGTCGGCATCGCATTCTCGCCAGATAAGATCGTTGGAATGATGCTCGTAAGGCCCGATAAAAATCACCGGCCTAACGTCACTCGACGTATCCTCCCGCGGCTGTAGCTCTAAAATCTTACAGCAGCGGTCAATCGCTGCCGTTGCCCCGGCACCTGCAAACAGCACCGCATAGTCGTCATTAGCCCCAACAGCGTGGGCCACCACTTGGCGGGCTGACTCGCGATAGCGAGTGGTCACTTTGCCGGTATAAGAAGTTTCGGTGTGCGTATTGGCATAAAACGGTAGCAGCTGCTGGTAAACGGCGTTTTCAACAAAACCTAACGCACGCCCTGAAGCCGTGTAATCAGCATAAAGCAGCGGGCGCATGCCAAACGCGGTAGGAATAGACGTGCCTTCGCCTATCACGTCATCGCGAAGAAATGCTACCCACTCAGGAGAATTGTCCGAGAGGCAACTCGGTGGTTTTTTTGACTTGTTCCATTGAAAAACATGATGTGACATTGCTTAACTCTACTGTCGAAATTAGCCTTTTATAAAAGGCATCGAAAGACTGATTGTCGCGCGTAATGACCTTAAGCAAATAATCATACTCACCGGCCAAACGATTAACTTCCATAATTTCAGGAAAAGACTGAACAGCTTCCTGAAATGTATCTAGCCAGGCTTGGTTATGTTTATCTGTTTTAATCATGACAAACACAACAAGACGAAGATTTAGTTTCTCAGGGTTGAGAACGGCAATTCTTTTTTCTATAAATCCGTCTTTTTCTAAACGCTGAATTCTTCGCCAGCACGGCGTTATCGACAACCCAATCCCTTCTGCTAGCTGCGCAATAGAAAGACTATCATCATGCTGAAGCTGTTCAAGAATTTTTAAGTCAAAGCGATCAATAAGCAATTTATTTTCCTTCAGGCCAAATTATTAGAATAATTTTTTATATATTCAAAATATTGCTCCGTCAAGGGAAATAAATTTCTTCGCTCAAGCCGTCGATAAAAAGGAAAACGATGGCATTAAACAGAGCCTGACGGGACAACCAATCTATTCATAAACTCTATAAACACATTGCAGGGAGCGTATTTTTAAACCTCTCGAAGCGTCGATATAAGCGCCAAAAAAAATGGTAAAAAAATGTCCAAAAAGAGAACAACTTCAGCGTAAAAAAAGGGCCATAAACTAAAAATAACGGCCTATCGAATAGACAAATCCATCACTAAAATTTAAAAAAAACCAACATAATCAGCCAGCACACACATTGTTAGCAAAGGCTATGTTAGTTCACCATTACGAACTTTATTTTTTAATCATTACAGTTTTTTAATCATTAAAGCGTGCTAGGATTCACCGCTATTGAATACCCGACTTTTGTACTCAGGTATGGCCCTATCGCCATTCTCGTCAGTAGACACATACGCAGTACGCAGTAGTTGTTTCAGCTAGCGCTTTTATTGCTTGAGTTTCTATTGCTAAAGCGCCTACTCAAAAAGAGTTGTTAAGTCATGACACCAATCACCCTGCTCTTCCTGGCCGTCTCAATGTCAGCGGATGCCTTCGCTGCCTCCATCAGCAAAGGCACAGCGCTTAAGAAACCAACCTTTCGCCATGCGATCGGTATTGGCCTGGTCTTTGGCATTATTGAAGCCATCACGCCGGTGCTCGGCTGGGCGGCGGGCAAGGCATCGCAGCAGTATGTGCAGGCCTGGGATCACTGGGTGGCGTTCACCCTGCTTTCGGTGATTGGTCTACATATGATTGTCGCCGGGCTCAAAAAAGACGGCAAAGTAGAGCATCGCAAACAAACGCTCTGGCTATTAATCATCACCGCCACCGCGACCAGCATTGATGCGATGGCGGTCGGCGCAAGCCTTGCCTTTATCGATGCCAATATTATCGCCACTAGTTTTGCCATTGGCCTTGCCACAACGGTCATGGCGTCAATGGGTACGCTACTGGGCCACAGGCTCGGCAAGTTTGTAGGCCACTGGGCAGAGTTAATCGGCGGCGTTGTATTAGTTGGCATTGGGCTGGCGGTATTGGCTCAGCATACTGCTATTTTTTAAATCACTTCAGCACGCCAAGGCCGCCCATTGCACGTCACTTAAAAGCCGGCCACCGCCAGCGATAGCCGGTCTAACCAGCCTTTCGATACATACCTGCGCGCAAGTTCCTCCCATCACTCAAGCCCCTTGAACACTGGCCCCGCTAGGGTGCCAACCTGTACTGTTCGGGCTTAAAAGAGTAGAATGCGCCACCGGCTCGATCCCTAAAGTGGCTTATAACAGCTCACTGATGGTATTGATCTGGCTCCCTTACGACGGCGTCTCCAACGCCGGATATTGCTTTACCAGACGGCTAACCGCAGTCTCATCTCGCTACAGACATAACTAGAAAGATGTTCTGTTTTTTGCTTACTTCCTGTGGCGGCCGCTCCGAGAATGGAGTGTGGGTTGCTATATAAGGATGCTAAGGCTGCAAAGCCTATGGGTATTCAATGAACGAAGAAAGTTTCTATCAGTTCTCTACGCTGACCGTGCTCGCCTTATTGGCGGCCTTTTATGGCGGCACTTACCTGCTGACCTTGCTCATCAAAAAGAAAAAGGAAAATACCGACGCCTTTATGGTATCTAACCATCAAATCGGTTTTGGCCTAGGTGCCGCCAGTATGACCGCCACTTGGATATGGGCTGCGTCCTTCTACGGTGCCGCCACCTCGGGCTATACCTACGGCATTTCAGGCCCCTTGCATTATGGGCTATGGGGCGCGCTGATGATTCTGTTCATCTACCCCTTCGGGCGGCGCTTTCGCAAGTTGGCTCCCAATGCGCACACCTTAGGTGAGCTGATTCATGCGCGGCACGGTTCTTCCAGCCAGCTAATTCTCGCTTCTTCAAACATTCTGGGCAGCATCATTAGTCTGATGGTCAACTTCACGGCATCAGGCGCACTGGTTTCGGTGCTCTCGCCGCTGTCGTTCCAAGCGGGCGTTGTGATTGCCGGTGTCGGCGTGCTTTCTTATACGCTGTGGTCGGGCTTTCGCGCGTCGGTGCTCACCGACTTTGCCCAGCTGATGGCGATGATGGCCGTGGCTATCCTAATCATCCCAGCGGTCATGTTTGCGCTCGGTGGCCCGCAAACGCTAGCCGATGGCATGAGCTTACTGACGCCAGAGCAGGCAAACCTGTTCTCGATGGACGCGATTCTCAATCAGGGTGCGCCCTTCTTCGTCGCCGTGCTGGCCTACGCCATTGGCAACCAGACTATTTCCCAGCGGCTATTCGCCGTGCGTGAAGATCATATCAAACCGACCTTTATCACCGCGACGATTGGCTACGGTGCGATTGTTATTGGTTTAGGCATGATTGGTTTGATGGCGCTGATGACCGGCATGGAGCCTATCGATGGCGATATGAACAACCTGATACCGCAAATGGTGTCGATGTATCTGTCACCGGTATTTATTGGGCTGTTCTTTATTCTCGTCATCGGTTCGCTCTCCTCTACCGCCGACTCGGATCTTTCCGCCATGTCAGCCATTGTGATGGCCGATGTGTACGGCAAGAACATCGCCAAAAACAAACCTGATCCCACCAAGATGCTGTTTATTGGCAGGCTGACAATGATCGTTGCCACGCTGATCGGCGTGATTCTGGCCAGCTTCTCGATGGATATTCTGATTCTGCTGGTGTTTGTCGGCGCACTCTGGGGTGCCATTGTGTTCCCGGTTATCGCCAGCTGCTTTTGGAGCCGAGTTACCAATACGGCATTCACCGCAGCGGTCATCGCGGGCCTGGTGATGTTCTGCGTCGCCCGCTTTGAGCTAGTGCCGATGGTCGGCCTCACCGCGGGGCTGTTCGAGTTGCTTGCGGCCATTGGCGGTGGCGTGGTGCTGGGCCTAATGGCCTTTGGCTTCTGCGGCAGACGAGTCGGCTTGGTCGTTGGCGCACTCAGCGCCGTCGTACTGGCCTACTTCTGTGTGGGTTTCCTGCGCGACTACACGGTGCTGCTGGCCTCCTTAATGGCCTACGGCGTCAGTACGCTTGTGTGCATCGGCATCAGCCTGCTGAGTTCTAGCAAGTTCGACTTTACGAAGATCGATCAGAAGGTCATCAACTATGACCCGGCCAAGCCTGCTGTTCAGGCTTAAGGCCTTCGCATCGCGAGAGCCATGTTAATTATGGGGTGTGCACTAGCGCACCCGCTAGACAATAGGAGTGAATATGCAAACCTTAATATTGGCGCTATATGTACTGATCTGGCCGTTAATCACCCTCGCCATTTTCGCGGTTATCGGCATCGCCACCGTTAAAGACATCCGCATTGCACGACGCGACAAACGCGAGCTGGTGTGAAATAACGATTAAAAGACGGTTAGCACCGTTAAAGCGGTAAGGGAACAAGACACGGCAAGGGACTGCCGCGTCTTATAGATTTGTCTCTATTTCAAATTCCTATCTTTGTCAGATTCATATCTATTCCAGGGCTATAGCTAGATCTACATCAAGCTCCAAAATGCATCCACCAGTGGATTTTTTAAGTTCTTCTTTAACGTAAACAAGCCAATATCGTAGGGTTCCAGCTTAGGCGTCACGTCGAGCACCCGGATACGGTCCATCAGCGGGCTGTTATCAAGCACAATTTTTGGCACCACGCCAATCCCAAAGCCCAAGCTCACCATACTCACAATCGCCTCATTACCCGTGACCTGTGCATAAATGCGCGGGGCGATATCCCGTTGGCGAAACCATTCATCTACGCGCGTTCTTGAGACCCCGCTTTCAGATAAAATCATCGGGATGCTCGCCCACTCTTCCGGTGCCGTTGGCGAGTTGGTGGGAACATTCGGAACCTGCTGCTCAAGCGGCGCAATAAACAGCAACGGCGATGTAGCAATGGGCTTAAAGGCCAGCCCACGAGGTAAGTTCGCGGGTCGTGCGGCGATGCTGAGGTCTTCCTTACCATCTAAAACATGCGCAATCGCGTGCTCTGGATCCCCCGTGCGCAGCTTGATTTCAATCGCAGGATAGGCAATTCGAAAGCGGCGCAGCAGCTCATAAAGAAAGCTGTAGCTAGCGGTGACGGAACCGTACAGGCTGACTTCACCGCTTAACTGATCAGAGTTGTCGGTTAACTCATGGCGGATAAGATTCCACTGGCTGCTGGTATCGCGCGCGTAGTTAAGAAACTTCTGGCCTTCCTGGGTCAGCGCTACGGTTCTATTGTCGCGATTAAACAGCGGCACCCCCAGCTCATCTTCTAAATGACGAATATTACGCGACAGCGCAGAAATGCTGATATAGCACTCATCGCTGGCACGCCCGAAATGCAGCGTTTCCGCCAGCGCGAGAAATTGTTTTAAGATTTTAAAATTCATAAGCGGCATCTTATCTTATCGTTGCATAAAACGGGACGTGTTATTGCAAATATATCAATTTAAGAAATAGTCACTTTTGTATAGATTAGCCTTACTCACATGGCGCTGAATTACATATTGAGCGGCCATGCCACGCATTTTGAATACCGAATTCTTAGTATCGGCGTGTCATACACCGATTTTTTTATATCAATATTATGCTCACCAAACATTAGGATGTTAACGATGGCTAACTATTTCAATACCTTACCGCTGCGCGAGCAATTGGCTCAGTTAGCGCAATGCCGCTTCATGCACAGCGCTGAGTTTGCTGATGGCGTCGAAGCGCTAAAAGGCAAAAAAATGGTAGTGATCGGCTGTGGCGCACAGGGCCTTAACCAAGGTTTGAACCTGCGCGACAGCGGCCTAGACGTTTCTTACGCACTGCGCCCTGAAGCCATTGCGCAAAAGCGTCAGTCTTGGAAAAACGCATCTGAAAACGGTTTTGTGGTGGGTACTTACGAAGAGTTGATCCCCACTGCAGACGTTGTTTTAAACCTGACACCCGACAAGCAGCACACGTCGGTTGTGACAGCTGTTATGCCGATGATGAAGAAAGACGCCTGCCTGTCTTACTCTCACGGTTTCAACATCGTAGAAGAAGGCATGAAAGTTCGCGAAGACTTAACCGTCATCATGGTGGCACCGAAGTGCCCAGGCTCTGAAGTTCGCGCTGAATACGTGCGCGGATTCGGTGTTCCTACCCTGATCGCCGTTCACGAAGCCAACGACCCTAAAGGTGAAGGCCTAGCGCTGGCAAAAGCCTACGCGGTAGGTACTGGCGGCCACAAAGCGGGCGTGTTGATGTCGTCTTTCATCGCGGAAGTTAAATCCGACCTGATGGGCGAGCAAACGATCCTTTGCGGCATGCTGCAAACGGGCTCTCTGCTTTGCTTCGACAAAATGATCGAAGAAGGTATCGATGCAGGCTACGCGTCTCGCTTGATCCAATTCGGCTGGGAAACCGTTACCGAAGCGCTGAAGTACGGCGGCGTAACGAACATGCTAGACCGTCTTTCTAACCCAGCGAAGATCAAAGCGTTTGATCTTTCTGAAGAGTTAAAAGACATCATGCGCCCGCTGTACAACAAGCATCAAGACGACATCATCAGTGGCCACTTCTCTCATACAATGATGGAAGACTGGGGCAATGATGACAAAAATCTGCTCCAGTGGCGCGCCGATACCGCTGAAACGAACTTCGAGAAAACCCCGGCTGGCGATGTAGAAATCTCTGAACAAGAGTTCTTCGACAACGGCATTTTGATGGTCGCCATGGTTAAAGCTGGCGTTGAGCTTGCGTTCGAAACCATGACGGCGGCGGGCATCGTTGCTGAATCGGCTTACTACGAGTCGCTGCACGAAACGCCGCTCATCGCCAACACCATCGCGCGTAAGAAGTTGTATGAAATGAACGCGACGATCTCTGATACCGCAGAATACGGCTGCTACCTCTACAACCACGCCTGCGTACCGCTGTTGGCAGACTTTATGAAAGGCATTAAATCCGACGTGATCGGTAAAGGGCTTTCTGTAGACGACAACGGCGTTGATAACGCACGCTTGATCGAAGTAAATGCCGCCCTTCGTGCGCACCCCGTAGAAGCCGTTGGCTCGGTTCTGCGTGGCTATATGGCTGACATGAAAAAAATCGTTTAATCGCCTGATTAACCGATAGACGCTCAGGTCATCACACTCTAAGCCGTCAAAAAAAGCCGAGATATCATCACGATATGCTCGGCTTTTTTGCCCCTTCTGTGCTCAAACAATCTCTACCGAACAGCGTAAGGAAGACAGTAATGGATCCATTAATCCGCCCAGGCACTATCCGCTTAACAAAAGCGACGGTTAGCTTTGATGATCGCTTCACGCTAAGCGAGATTGATTGGACCATTACGCCAGAACAACACTGGGTGATTACGGGCACCAATGGCGCGGGAAAATCGGCCCTGGCGGCTGCGCTAGCGGGCATTGGCGATATCACGGGGGGAAGCATTCAGGGGCTGCCCAGCAACGTGGGCATCGTCTCTTTTGAAGCCCAGGCGGAGCTTATCGCCCAGGAGCTCAAAAAAGACGACGCCGATATTATGGACGTCATTTCACTCGGCACGCCCGTTAGTGAAATGATTTTTGATTATTGCCAAGATCATCAACTCGCCAGCGAACTGGTAGAAAAGTTCGGGCTGACAACGCTACTCGACCGCGCGTTTCGCAAACTATCCACCGGCGAATCGCGTAAAGTCATGCTGATTCGCGCACTGGCCAACAAGCCTGATTTACTTATTTTAGACGAGCCGTTCGATGGCCTGGATGTAGCCACGCTGGCCATGCTGCAAGCACATCTCGCCTCTGTTATCGACATCGTCCCTATGGTCATGGTGCTGAATCGCTTTGATGAAATGCCGGATTTCATCACGCACGTGGCCTATCTAGACAAAAAAAGCGCGGACAATAGAAAAGGTAAAAAGACGGGCGACCAGGGGCGCCTAGCGCTCACGGTAGATCGTCAGGACCAGGCCGCCTTCAATGAGCTATATCAGTTGCTGCATTTGAAAACCACCGATCTAAGCGTACCGGAGGCCGACCCTACTCATAAGCTACCCGCTCTCGATCCAAGCCAGCCATTGGTAAAACTAACGCAGGCAACGATTCAATACGGCGACACCGTGATTGTTGATAAGCTCGATTGGACCATAGAGCAGGGCCAGCATTGGCAGCTGAGCGGGCCTAACGGTAGCGGCAAAACCTGCGTGTTGTCGTTGATCACCGGCGATCATCCGCAGTGCTACACCAACGATATTTTTGTGTTTGGATTCCAGCGCGGTAACGGCGAAAGCATCTGGCAGATTAAACAGTTTATCGGCTATGTATCGACTAACCTGCAATGGGAATACCGCGTTAGCACCAGCTGCAAAAACGTGATTATTTCTGGCTTCTACGACAGCATCGGCATGTACACCAAGTCCACCGACAGCCAGAAAAAAATTGCCGATCAGTGGCTTGCGCTACTGGGCATGACCGAGCGCGCCGACCAGCCGTTTAACAAGCTTTCTTACGGCGACCAGCGCCTGCTACTCATCGCCCGCGCGATGGTCAAGCACCCGCCTCTGCTGATTCTAGACGAACCCTGCCTAGGCCTAGACGAAATGAACCGCCAACTCGTCCTGGCTCTGATCGAAAAAATCTGCCAAGGCTTCGAAACCACGGTGCTCTACGTCAACCACCACGCGGAAGACCAGATAGCAGGCATAGACAATTATTTAGCGTTAGAGAAGAACAACTAGTCTTTCAAATAGTTAGAAACAGGCACAAGATTGAAAATGGCTGGCTATTCGTCTTTTTTGTCTATCGTTATCTCAAGAGATTTACTGTCGCCAGCAAACCATTTCTGAACGTACAGCGTACCTACGATAGGCGCCGTTCCTTCATCAGGCACTTCTTTGTAGCGCACGCTATTTTTAGTTTCTTTTTCGTATTCAAACATCACTACTTTCTTCGTCATAAAATGTTCCTCAACAATAACGCCTTACCACTGGGCGGCTAACAGTGCTTCTACGTACCGCCACACAAGCTGAGTCAATGTGGCGGCATATCAAGATTCGTCTACTTTATGACGGGCTTTTGAGTAACGGGCTTGTTAAAGGTCCGATAATCCCTTGAGCAGCTCCTCATGAAAACGCTCCGGCTCCTGGATCTGAGGTGAGTGGCCTAGATCGGGGAACTCGACCAGCGTCGCTTGTGGAATAGCCTCTGCGGCCTGTTCGCCAAGCACATCGTAGCGGCCTAGCGTCTCTTGAATGTCTGTAGGCGCATTCGCCTTGCCGATCGCGGTATTGTCCTTCTCGCCAATCAGTAACAGCGTTGGCATCGCAAGCTCGTCAAACTCATAGACTACCGGCTGAGTGAAAACCATATCCGAGGTCAGTGCCTGATTCCACGCCACCAGTTCTTTATCTTCCCCGGCGTACATGCCTGCCTGCATCTCAACCCAACGATCGTATTCAGGCTCCCAGGTATTCACATAGTAAGTGGCCTCCTGATAAGCACGAATGCCTTCAGCATTTTTGCCAAGCTCGGCCTGATAGCCATCGTCAATGCTCTGATAAGGCACGCCGAGGGCTTTCCAGTCTTCCAAGCCAATCGGGTTGACCATCACCAATTGCTCGGTCTGCTCGGGATACATCAAGGCGTAACGTGTCGCCAGCATGCCGCCCATGGAGTGGCCCATAATGGTGGCATTATCAACGCCCAGCTCTTCCAGCAGCGCCTGAGTATTGGACGCCAACTGATGGAAGCTGAACTGATAATGCTCGGGCTTGGTCGACTTGCAAAAACCTATTTGGTCCGGCGCAATGACGCGATAACCCGCCTCGTGCAATTCGCTAATAGTGCCTTCCCAAGTGCCCGCGCAGAAATTTTTGCCATGCATCAGCACCACGGTTCTACCGTTGGCGTTGCCCTCTTCAGGCTGTACATCCAGGTAGGCCATTTGCAGCTCCTGGCCCTGAGAGCTAAAGGCAAAGCGTTCAACCGGGTAAGCGTATTCAAAACCGGACAGCTCGGCATCATATTCAGGCGTGTCATTGGCCACTGCGCTGCTGGCATAACCGCCTGCTGCAATAGTGCAACCGGCTAATAGTACGGGGGAAATAAACGGGCGTTTCATTTGGTTTTCTCCTGTCTTCAATGGGCCAAGGAACCCGGACAGGCTAACAGAAGCTAGCGTTAAAACGGAAAACACGCTGTCGATAAAAACAACGCCGACATCATCCTCTGATTGACTAGCGGCCACCGTTTTGGCCTGCATTAGCTTGCAATCCCCTTAATATTTAGCGTTCCCAGAGGCCTGAATCATGCATGAGGCGCATGGTGTAGTTGAGCTGAAGCTTTTGGTTACCGTCGCATTCAATCTCGCTGCTTCGCCCCGCTGGGGCAGGGCCCGTTACCGCTATGGAAGTACGGTTTAACACAGGCGACGAGCAGAGCGAAAACACACGATTATCCGCTTCACAGCTCCTCAGCGTGGCCTCTTCCTGATCGCACAAAGGGCTTTGCTGATAGTCATCCCGATACGCTACCCAATCAGCCTGCGCAATGGCCGGCACTGGCTTTGTTTTGGGGAAAAGGTCAGTTTCCTGTGATAAAACGGCGGGTGCGACCAGTATCAGGCATATCGATAGCAGCGGTCTTATCATGTTGTTTATAGTCCCAAGCGTTAGGCTATAGCGCGCTACCCAGCTTCATCACCATTGGCTGTACGCAAAGCGTCGAACCGACTCTCAGCGCTTCAAGCTGCCCTGTTGCGATAAAACCAGACGATGTATATAAGTTAACGGCGTCTTCGTTGCCTGTCGTCACGGCAAGCGCTAATAGATGACACCCTTGGCCAATTGCCCAGGCTTTAATTGCCCGAAGAAGAGATATTGCTATGCCCTTTCCTCTTAGCGCTGGCGAAACCCACATTTGATAGATATGCGCCGTTGCCACATCAGGCTTATGTACCACGCCCCAAGCAAGGCCGACGGGCAGGTCGCCAATTTGTACGATGAGTGGAAGCGCATCCAGAGCTCGTGATTTAAGATCTAGGCGTAACTGCCACTCAGCATCTGATAATACGGCTTCCTGTTCATAAGTGGACCCAAACGAATCCGGCGAATCCCTTAAAGATTTCAATCTGACTATTTTGTATAAAACCCAATCTTCTGGATTTAATACGCTGATCTCGAATTCATCCATCGCATAGCCTTAGGGCATAACGCCAAATTTAACAAAGCTGGAGAAATTCAGACTACTCCTACTGAAACAGCTTTAGGCTATTAATTAATCAACCAACTCAACACCTAAGACTTCTAACAAGCTTAACGCTTCATATCGTGAAAACTTAGCCTTTTTGACATTGTTTTCTAGTATGTCAATGGTATACCCAGTTGACTCGCTAAAATCGACTTCTTGCAAGTTTGTTCTCATGAAAAGGCTACGGCTGAAATCACTATCTATCATTTTCGAACTAACAAAACTACCTTCACGAAAGTCAATATCATGTAACTTACATTCATCAAAAACCAACTCACTCAAGGTAAGACCAAAGAAAGACGAGTCATTTAAAATACAGCGCTTAAAACTCAGCTCAAAATCTAAGTGGAAAGCTGACCACGTCGCTTTCGTCCAATCAACTCCAACCAGCTTACTATCTTGAAAATCAAGCTCAAATAGCTTTGTATTGGAAAAATCAACCAAGCTGAGATTACAACGATCAAATGTGCAGCTTGTGAACTTACAGTTCTGAAATTTAGACGCTGAGAAATCACAATCGGAGAACCGGCAATCTTCGAATTCGATGCCGATATAGTGCTTATCAGGTAAAGAAAGATTCTCAAACGAAACGTCGAAATAATGCTCGCTATTTTTTAATGCTGTCATCGTATCCTCTGAATAGCTTGCGCTTGCGCTTGGGCTTAGTCACCGGTTGGAGCGGCAGAGAGAAATCGACCGACTGCCGCTCCTGGCTATTTCATGAACCATGACGCTGAGCATAGTGGCGACACGTCAGCTGCGTCCGGCTGCCATAGACCGCAACTTGTTACACATTATTCTTCCATTCTAAGTACTTACAAACATTGTCGTATTCAAGCCATGGTACATCGTGTGAAACCCAAATATGCGTTTCAGGTTTCAAATCAGGATCATCATCCAACGTGGCCACTCGAACAATGACATGTGGCTGCGCGACCCTTTCCGCCACCAAGTGAGAGCCACAGTGCCTACAGAAATGACGGAGCTTCCCAGGTGATGATTCATAGGTTGAAAGAGATTCAAGACCTTTGAGCCAGCGGAAATGTTCGCGTTTTACACCCGCCGTTGAGGCAAATGGGGCCGCGTGCGCCTTACGACACGTCTGACAATGGCAGTGCACGATCGGCATATCCAAGGAATCTATTTCATAACCAATCTCGCTGCACAAACAGCTTCCTTTCAACCCCACTGAATGATCTCCCTTTTGGTATTTAACGCCGCTTTAAAAAGTGCACTTTTCAGCGTCTTTTTGAGCCTATTATTATACATTTTTATTGTAGGTTAGCTCTGTCTTACTACCTTCAAAGCCTTTAAAAAGAGCGTTATGCGCACTGTATGAAAGAGCGTCATCTCTTTCCCTACCCCCAGTGTCAGGATAAGTGTCGCACCCTCTGATATTCTTTCTTAAACATTGATCAGGGGGTCAAAGGAGACACTCATGCCTCGCTATTCAGATGAACGTCGGCAAGCGGTGGTGGCCAAATTACTGCCGCCTCATGCCCTTTCACCCCATGAGATTGCAGCACAGGAAGGCATCTCATTAGCCACGGTTTATAAATGGCGTAAAGAAGCACGTATTAATGGAAAATGTTTACCAGATGCCTTGGGCAAAGGCGCTGATGGATGGTCTTCCCGTGATAAATTTAGCGCTGTTGTTGAGACGGCCTCAATGAATGCTCACGACGTGGCTGAGTATTGCCGCCGTCGCGGCCTCTATCCAGAACAATTGGAGCAATGGCGTTCTGACTGTGAACAGGCGGCCTGCTTGTCACAGTCAGAACGCCAGCGTGAGGCAGATGAGCTCAAACAGCAGCGCAAACATATTAAAGCACTGGAGAAAGAACTGGCTCGCAAGAACAGTGCGTTAGCCGAAACAGCGGCCTTGTTAACGCTGCGAAAAAAAGCAGCGGCGATCTGGGGGGACGAGGACGAATGATTAGCACCCCTGATCGCCGACATGCCATTGCGCTGATCGATAACGCCCGTGCTCACGGTGCACGTTTAGCAGCCGCCTGCCGTGAACTGGGCATGAGTGCTCGGACGTATCAACGCTGGACACGCGATGGTGAACTTCGCGAAGACCTGCGGCCTTTAGTTGAGCGGCCCACACCGGCGAATGCGCTCACGCCGATAGAGCAGCAGGAAATCCTCGACATTTGCCACCGGCCAGACTATGCCCACTTGCCGCCGGAACAGATCGTGGTAAGACTGTTCGATGAGGAAGCGCGCTACCTCGCCTCAGCTTCCACCTTCTATCGCGTGTTGCATAAACACAAAGAAGCGATCCATCGGGGCCGCGCCAAGTTGCCGAAGCGTCACGCCCGACCGACGACGTATCAGGCGACGGCGCCTAACTGCGTTTGGACGTGGGACGCGACCTGGCTGGGTGGCCCCATCAAAGGTGAGTATTACTATCTGGTCATGATGCTTGATATTTACAGCCGCAAAATCATCGGCTGGGAAGTCTTCCTCGCGGAATCAGCCCATAACTCCCGCACGGTGCTGGAACGTGCAGTGCTGGCCGAGCAGGTCGTCGATCAGCCCTTGGTACTTCATGCCGATAATGGCAGCCCGTTTAAGGGGGCCACGCTATTAGAGAAACTGCATGAGCTAGGCATCACCCCCTCGTTCAGTCGACCCCGGGTCAGCAACGATAACCCTTACTCAGAGTCGCTGTTCCGTACGTGCAAGTATCGTCCCTGTTATCCAACGAAGGGCTTCGCCCATGTTGATGCTGCACGGGAATGGGTAGCTGGCTTCGTTCAGTGGTACAACCACGAGCACCGCCACAGCGGAATCCGTCTCGTCACCCCCGCCCAACGGCACGCGGGTCAGGACACGGAAATACTGATTAAGCGCGATCAAATCAATCGAGCAGCGCGCAACGCCAACCCAGCGCGATGGAGCGGCAACACACGTAACTGGACACCCGTAAAGACAGTATCACTTAACCCAGAAAGAGAGCTGAGTGTGACGGTAAACGAACCAGAAAAGAAGGCTGCATAAATATAGTCAGAGACGACAACTTACTTGACGATTACCGCCTATATCCCGCAATCCAACCAAGGAGCATGGGAAGATTATCATCTTGTGCTTTTTTTGATGCGTATTTATGAGGCTCCCACGGCCTATTTCTCGCATTTTCCTGGCAAAGATGAACGGGCAAATTCATAAATATTGATTCGCTTGCAAACGGCTTGACCAGCGCAAGCAAGTCAGCGTAACAGCCTTCTACGACCCACTCTCTATTTTCACCAATGAAAGACTGAATCTGCTCACACACCTGACCTATCGGCCGTCGTTCTGGCGGGTCCGAAGGCAGCCACGCTAAAGCATCTAAATCGAGATGGGTTAGTCCTTGGTTTTTAAATTTTTAGGCTAACGTAGATTTCCCAGAACCAGAGTTTCCAAAAATGATTATTTTTCTCATAGGGTCTCCGTTCTTGATTTAGGTATAACGCTTTACTAAGCGGCGCTAAATTGTTGGCTAAAATTGCGAGGAACGAGCGTTAGCCAACAATTTAGCGTCCGTTTGAGTAACTTGTTAGTTTTAAAATACAGGGAGAACAATATCAGCTAAACTGGTAAAGAAAAATATAATGACACCGATGACATATAATTTAACAGTAGTGTTATTATCTTTTTCAATCTTATCCAATTCATCAACTTGCTTTTTATATACTGGCAAAACTTGTTCATTTATCTTTTTTTCTTTTCTTTTACTATTCCCATCCTCACTATCATTATTGTTTTTCTGCTTTAAAGATTCGTGATCAATTTTTATTATTTTACGCTCAATATTGTCATGTTCTATTTTTCTACCAAAAGCTTGAAGTGTTCCGTAACCAAACATAAACCAAGCCGAAAATTTTAAAATAGAGTTAGCTAAATTGAACCAATCTAACGTAGCTGTCTTCCCTTGAATACAGTAGGCAGAAATACCTATGATAGAAGCAAGTAAAGAGACAAGTACAATCATTCCAACATTACATCTGAAAGACTTAGTTTTTATTAATTTTCTGAACATATACATCCTTTAAAACTAACGCCCGCACTTGCGGCTGGTTTGGAGCGCAGCGGAAAACCAGTCCGACAACATGCGATTGTTAGAAGAACTATCCACCAATTTTAGGGAGTTTTACTTGCAGACCAGGGAGATAGATACTGATTGGATTATCTTCGCCCCTATTACTGTCTGATGGACTCAAATAGTTTTTTATATGCTCAATTAGCTCATTCTTGGCCGACTCCATTCTATCCATTAACGTATAAATGTCGGACACGTCGATGACTATGGTTCTTCCCTGAGCTACGTCGAATGGAATTTTGTCTCCTTTCCGGATAATTTGAATGGTTGGGAGTTTTGTCATGTGCCTTACACCCAATTCGTAGAAAGCATTTGGATTGCCAAAAGAAAGGTCAGCCACACAGAATTTACTAGAAACTATATGCTCGAAAATTTGTTGAGATATTAGCCCAGACCTTCCTATTTTATCTGCTCGTACAACCTTGATTCCAAACTTTGAGAAAGCAGGTTCGACAAGATGTTTAAGAAGCATGTCCGCATGCTTTCGCTCAGCGGATGAATCCTCACCAATTGGAGTAATATAAAAACACAGTTTTTCTACATCAGAAATATTAGCCTGACTTTCATTCAGGTCTTCAGATAAGGCAGCATCTTCATCGAGCTCCGCCTCTTCCTTGACTCCTTGTTTATCTTCATTCTGTGGGGCTTTTTTGGTGATATTTTGAACGACGCCGTCCAGCCGAATGGTTTTTTTTCCGCCTGTATGTTCTAGTATAATTCCTGCATATTCTGCATTAGAAATAATTATACTTTTGGCTTCTTCAACACGATCACGAGGAATCGTATATCTGTTCTCTAAAACATTATTCAGAAACTCATCATCTGGAATTAACTTCCCATCATAATCAGAATAAAACTTACTTGGTATCGTAGGTATACGAACTGCCTTGATAGCCGCTTCCGACTTTTCTTCAGGGTAATTAGGAGCCAGTAGCTTTCGGCCCGTTTCAGTTAACTGAAATTTTTCACCATCTTTAAGAATCAATTCATAAGCTTGTGCTCCCCAAATTAGATATTTGGTATTAGGAGACTTTGCACCAACATTCATTGCTCCTGCAATCTCATCCCAAGTAGCCGACCCTCCTGCATATATTTCGTGAATTGGCTTGATAACAACAAGACATTCCTCCAGCGTTTTCTTAGGGAGATCATTTGTCGAAATCTGTTTTCTCCCCGCCCTCGGACCTGGCTGCTTTGTTTCAGATTTTTCTTTCTCGTCTGTCATGTTAACTCCCTATAAGTGGTTTTCGCGAGATGCAGTTCTAACGTTTGGTTAAGGGGCGGGCTTTAGCCCGTCCCAGTGAGCGCAGCGAACGGTTTGAATCAGTTGTTAAATTTTACCTGCGCTTGTGCTCTGTTCTGGATGCAATATCAGGGGTTGAATCGGCTGGACTGACTATGGTTTGAACTTGAGCGCGACCCGTTAAACGTTGCTGAGCGATCAAGGCAAAAGATTTTCCTGTTCGTTGTGCTTCCATTTGTATTTCATAAATTTCTTCACCAGATATAGGATTATCTCTTGCGTCTATCATAGTGGAGAAATGGTATGTTGCATTTTCCTCATCTTTTGATGGGGTTGTATGCTCCAAGATATCGTCTAGATCAATGCTTACAGCATCCTGCATACCAGAGCCTATTGCGCCGAAGTCCTGCTTAAACCAGTCGCCTCGTTCTATGCTTGTTTTTAGTATGAAAATATCATGGTCGGTAAATGGAACATGAAAATCATTGAAATTAATAAATTGTTTTCCGTCTATTCTCATTTGAAAGTGGTAGTGGGGGTAGTCTATTGCAGTGCCAGAATGCCCCTCTAAATCGTTCTTTGAGCAATCAAATGTCCAGTCAATATTTTTCCACTTAACTGTATAAGATATGACTTTACGATCTGGTTTTTCGTCTTTTAGATCGTTTATGTTTGACAAGAGGCGCTCTTGGTTTGCGCACCACCTAATATAAGCCGCTATATTTCCATAGCCATATTTCGCATATATTTTTGGGAAGTCTTTCTTCTTAAATTTGCATTGACGTAAAAGCCAGTGCAAACATGGGTTTTCACTGCTAATGGTTTTAAATGGCTTGCTGCAAAGATAACAAATGCCTTTGTGATATCCCTCTTTAAATGCTTTCGCCTGCTTCTGGTGCTCTTCATCGTTGAGGCGATTTATTTCTGCGATTTCGTCGGAGGACATTCTTTCGAATATTTCCCAGTATTTCTCCGTGTCGTGTGGCACGTTGCCTCCTAGTGAAATCTAACAGTGATTATAAACCCGACTGCATAACCTCAATGAACGCGCCAGCACGTTCATTGAGGTTATCTAGCCGCTCTAATCAAATTTACCTCATTGATTCTATTGCTAGCAAAGAAAATTTTGGCTACCTATCCAAAATTCGCGTGCTGGCACGATTTGCTACTCTCAATAATACTGTATATAAATACATATTAAAATTAATGCAAAAGGATACCCCATGAAGCTAATGGATAGGGTCCGAGCTACCTTGCGGGTAAAACGCTATAGCCTTCGTACTGAGAAGACGTATTGCTATTGGATTCGCTTTTTCATTCGTTCTCATGGAATACGCCACCCTGTCACGATGGCGGGTGAAGAGGTAAGGCAATTCTTGGAGCACCTCGCGATTGAGCCGCGCCACCTGACTGAACAGGATAACGCTCTTTCCTCCCTTGCATCACTCCCACCTACCTCATACACTCCGCTAACGAACAGCTTGACGGGGTGCCGGTGAAATCCGGCTGAGATGGCGCAGGGTCTGTCCTTTTAAGGATGCCGAGCGTTGGTCCCGCTGAACCTGATCCGGCTAATGCGCTGTATTTCATATGAGATGCGACGCGGGTACCGGCGTAGGGATCAAGCGATGGCCATGGCTAGCTCTCTCACGATCGCACGCCACCTTCAGCGCCATTCCCTCGATCTTTTTCGCCCACCCTCCGGATCATTACCACCGGAGGCATCATGGGCTACCGCTTTACTGATCTTACCAACTCCTGTCAGCAAGACTGGCGCGCCTATATTGAGCACGATTTTGTGCGCCAGCTGGGTAATGCCACGCTGCCTGAGGCGTCGTTTCGCCACTATCTAAAGCAGGATTACCTGTTTCTGATTCACTTCGCCCGCGCCTATGCGCTGGCCGCTTATAAAAGCCAAACACTTGCGGATTTGCGCCAAGCCCACGAAGGCTTAAAAGCCATTGTCGATGTGGAGCTGGGCCTGCACGTGGGCTTTTGCCAGGAATGGGGCATTTCTGAGCAAGAACTGGCGGAGCTTCCCGAAGCCAGAGCCACGCTGGCCTACACCCGATACGTATTGGATACCGGTAATCGCGGCGACCTGCTTGATCTGCACGTAGCGCTGACCCCCTGCTTAGTGGGCTATGGCGAAATCGCCAATTGGCTGAACGCCCAGCCTTCCACCCTGCGCGGCGCGCAAAACCCGTTTGATGCATGGATTGCCATGTACGAAGGCGAAGAGTTCCAGGCAGCTATGCAGTCGGAGCTTGAATGGCTCAACGTCCGCCTGGCCGATGTGTCGCCCGCCCGCTTTAAAGAGCTGAGCAAAATCTTCCGCGATGCTACCCGCCTGGAAATCGACTTCTGGCAGATGGGCCTGTCGCTAACAGACGAAGACCTGTCCCGCTAATTCTTCCCAACAACAATCGAAGAGACCGCAATGACTAATACTTTAACGGCTAAGACCGTCACCAGTAAAACCAGCCACTTTTTAGCTGAAACCGCCCAGGTTGATGCCGCTGCCATTGCGCCGCTGCCCGGCTCGCGCAAAGTGTATATTGAAGGCTCGCGGCCGGATATTCGCGTGCCGTTTCGGGAAATCTCCCTCTCGCCGACCAAAACCAGCGGCATTGATGAAGAAAACCCGCCGCTGCTGGTGTACGACACTTCAGGCCCTTACACCGACTCTGCCGCCAATAACGATTTACGTAAAGGCCTGCCCGCCCTTCGCCGCACCTGGATTGAAAAGCGTGACGATACCGAATTCCTGTCAGGCCATACCTCTGATTACGGCAAGCGCCGCGCTAATGACCCTACGCTTGCCCAGCTGCGTTTTGATTTAACCCGCACGCCGCGCCGCGCAAAAGCAGGAAAAAACGTTACCCAGCTTTACTATGCGCGCCAGGGCATTGTCACTCCGGAAATGGAGTTCATTGCCATCCGCGAAAACCAGCGCCGCCAAACCCTTTCTGCAAAGTACTCGGGCACCGCAGAGGTGGAGCGCATCTTGGGCCATCAGCACCGAGGTCAGAGCTTTGGCGCCAGCCTGCCAGAAGAAATCACCCCGGAGTTTGTGCGCGATGAGGTTGCCAGGGGCCGGGCGATTATCCCTAACAATATTAATCATCCTGAAAGCGAGCCGATGATCATTGGGCGTAACTTCCTGGTCAAGATTAACGGCAATCTGGGCAACTCGGCGGTGACGTCTTCTATTGAGGAGGAAGTGGACAAGATGACCTGGGGTATTCGCTGGGGCGCGGACACCATTATGGATCTTTCCACCGGCCAGAATATTCACGAAACCCGCGAATGGATTATTCGTAACTCGCCGGTGCCCATTGGCACGGTGCCTATCTATCAGGCGCTGGAAAAGGTCAAAGGCGTTGCCGAAGATCTTACCTGGGAAGTCTTCCGCGATACGCTGATTGAGCAGGCCGAGCAGGGAGTGGACTACTTCACCATTCACGCGGGCGTGCTGCTGCGCTATGTGCCGCTGACCGCCAAGCGGGTCACCGGCATTGTCAGTCGCGGCGGCTCGATTATGGCCAAGTGGTGCCTGTTCCATCATCAGGAAAGCTTTTTGTACACCCACTTCGAGGAAATCTGCGAGATCTGTAAGCAGTACGATGTGGCGTTCTCGCTCGGTGACGGCCTGCGCCCCGGCTCAATCGCCGATGCCAACGACGAAGCGCAAATGGCCGAGCTTAAAACCCTAGGCGAGCTGACCCATATCGCTTGGAAGCACGATGTGCAGGTAATGATTGAAGGCCCCGGCCACGTGCCCATGCATCTTGTGAAAGAGAACATGGATAAACAGCTAGAGTACTGCGACGAGGCGCCCTTCTACACGCTTGGCCCGCTAGTCACGGACATCGCCCCTGGCTATGACCACATTACCTCTGGTATTGGGGCGGCGATGATTGGCTGGTTTGGCTGCGCGATGCTTTGCTACGTCACGCCCAAAGAGCACCTGGGCCTGCCCAATAAAGACGATGTAAAAACCGGCATCATTACCTACAAAATTGCCGCCCACGCGGCAGATTTAGCCAAAGGTCACCCGGCGGCACAGCGGCGCGATAACGCGCTTTCCAAGGCGCGCTTTGAATTCCGTTGGGAAGACCAGTTCAACCTGGGGCTCGACCCGGACACCGCCCGCGAATACCACGACGAAACCCTGCCCAAAGATTCCGCTAAGGTGGCACATTTCTGTTCTATGTGCGGGCCGAAGTTTTGCTCCATGAAAATCAGCCATGAAGTGCGCGAGTATGCTGAAGAGCACGGCCTTAACGGCGACCAGGAAGCCATCATGAAAGGCATGGAAGAACAGGCGGAGAAGTTTCGCCAGAAAGGCAGCGCGCTGTATCAAGAGGTGTAAGCACAGTCGATGCTGAGTGTTTATTAGCCCTCGCGACAAAAGCGAGGGCTTTTTATTTTCAAATCACTGCTGAAATACAAACGGACATTACACACAAATGAATCTTCCACACGCCTATATTGTTATGATATAACGTATTTTAATTAAAGCCGTTTTTGAGATAAGCATCATGGGATTATTAAGAGCCGTATTCACGCCACTCCTGGTGAGCATGGCTGCGCTCAGCGCAGGCGCTGCTAGGGCCAACGAACCCGCACTAAAGGTAGTAGCTTCGTTTTCCATCATTGAAGATTTTGCTAACCAAATAGGCGGTGACCGGATCGCGCTGACCAGCATTGTCGGGCCAGATTCAGATACGCATATGTACGAGCCAACGCCTGCTGACGTAAAGGCCGTGGCACAGGCAGATATCGTGCTGATCAATGGCTTGATGTTCGAGGGATTTTTAGCACGCCTAATTGAGGCCAGCGGCAGCGATGCCGAGATAATCACGCTGACGGACAACGCTGAGATTCTGCAAGACCCCCAGGGCGGTCACTACCATTTTATTGGCGATAAGGCTGTGTTCCACGCGGCACCGGAAGACCCTCACGCTTGGCAATCGGTTAGCAACGCACAGGTGTATGTCAGCAATATCGCCCAGGCATTCTGCGCAGCAGATACGGCAGGCTGCAGTGCATATGAAGCCAATCAACAGCGCTACTCGGCCACACTGGCAGCACTTGATGACGATATCCGCGAGCAGCTAAGCGCTCTTCCTGAGTCGCGGCGTACAGCGGTGGTCGCTCATCACGCCTTTCGCTACTTTGAAAACGCATACGGCCTCACCTTTCTCGCCCCTCAAGGCATGTCAACGGAGTCTGAAGCCAGCGCTGCGAATGTCGCAGGCTTAATCGATGACCTTCAAGCGCAGCAGGTCTCGGCGGTGTTTGCCGAGAACATTTCTAGCTCGCGCTTGGTAGAGCAGATTGCGACGGAAGCGGAGCTGCCAATGGGCGGCACCCTTTACTCTGATGCGCTTTCTGGCGCAGCGGGGCCAGCGCCAACGTATGAAGCCATGATGCGCTACAACGTTGCCACGCTAATGTCGGCGCTTACGCCGCCTTAATCCTTTTGACACTCTTAATTCCTCTGGCTGGCTCTTGCTTAGGGGCTCTTGCTTACTTGCTCTCTCACTTACTTGCTTTGGCTTATACCCAGCAAGGCACTACAAACGTTCTGTTTTCAGGAGATGTTATGAAGAAACGTATTTTGGCCCGCTCAATCGCGGCGTTAGCGGTCGCTATTGGCAGCACCAGCGCTTATGCCCACGATGAGGGTGCCACCGAGTGGCGGCTTTTCGTCGCGGACCAAGCGTCCCCGACGGTGAGTGTTATTGATGCCACTGAAAAAGCGCTGATCGATACGTATGAGCTTAGCGGCCCGGCGGCGCTGCATCGTACCAGCAGCGGCCAGACGGTGTTTGCGGTTCAAGGCTCCCAAGGCCGCGTCTCGGCAATCAATACCGGTATCGCGTTTCATGACCACGGCGACCATGCCGATATTGATGTCGATGCACCTGAGCGCCTGGATATAGAGCTAACGGGTGAGCGTCCAGCCCACTTTGTGGAACAGCAGGGCTATATCGCCCAGTGGTTTGATGGCGAAGATGAGGCGCGTTTCTTTACCGAAAACAGTGTGCTTGAGGGTCAGCCAGAGATTCGTACAGCTAACATCGAGGCTGCCCATCACGGCGTTGCAGTGCCCTATCAACATCACGCCGTTGTATCGATTGCTAACCCTGACGATGCTTCCCAACGCCCCATTGGTGCCCGGGTAGTAGACTTTGAAGGCAATCATGTTGGAGAAGACGTCGCCTGCCCAGGGCTGCATGGTTCGGCGGGTTCGGGCAGTCTTTATGCCTTGGCGTGCCAAACCGGCCTGCTGATTATTTCAACTCAAGACGGCACACCTGAGATTGAGCACCTGGCCTACCCTGCTTCGCTGCCAGAAGGCAGTGCTTCAACGCTACTCGGCGGTAAAGGGCTGCAATACTTTATTGGCAACTTTGGCCCTGATCGTCTCGTGATTATCGACCCATCCCAAGGGGAAGAAGGCTTTCAGCTAGTGCAGCTGCCTACTCGCCGCGTCCACTTTGCCACTGATCCTATTCGTCCGCGCTTTGCCTATGTGTTTACCGAAGATGGCCAGCTGCATAAGGTAGATGTGCTCAGTGGAGAGCTGACGCAATCGCTGCGCTTAACAGGCCCCTACTCCATGGACGGCCATTGGAACGACCCTCGACCACGTATTGCCGTCGCTGGGGACAACATTGTGGTGACCGACCCCGCAGCGGAAAAGCTACATTTTGTCGATGCTAATAGCTTTGAAGAAGTGGATGAAATGCCATTAGAAGGGAAACCGTTCAATATTGTGGCGGTAGGCGGCAGCGGCGTTTCTCACCACGATTGATGTGATGGCCAACCCCGTAAACACAAACAGGGGGCCGAAGGCCCCCTGTTATTATCTGTCATTACTATTATCCAGCAATGACAATCAGCAATAAGAATTAGTGCTTTTTCTTCAACGCGTCCTTTGCTTCACCTTTGCCTTTTTGCAGCTCACCTTTCGCTTGCTGGGCTTTGCCTTTGGCTTCGGTTTTGTCGCTGCCGGTTACTTTACCCGCTGCTTCTTTCACTTTACCAGCAGCCTTGTTGGCAGTACCTTTCGCTTTATCTTCTTTACCTGTTGACATGACGAGCACCTCTAATCCGTTAGTAGGGAAAACGCCGTATGTGAAAGTGTGAATTGCACTGCGAATCACACATCGACATATCATCAGAGTAGTCTTTATTAAAAAAGTTGCGCTAATTTATTTATGATCGCTTTATTTCTGGCAAGCGCGTGGGCTGCCAGTAATTCAATAAATAGTGCAGGCACGACATCACAAGCAGCGTTGACATCAGCGCCACGCTCATGGAAGAAAACCGATAAAGTGCACTATAAACAAGGTCTTGATTAGGCCCAAGTGACTGACCAAAGAGAATACCCAAGGTCGTTAGCCCACCAAAACCGATCCCTGAGCCGCCCCCTTCGTGAATATGTTCACGCCCAAAAAGCATTAATCCCAGCCAATAAATAATCAACACCAGCAGGAAATGATGGCTTTGGGTATACAGCAACAGCTGCATTAGAAGCGCTAAGTTGCACCCCAGCAGCGTGCCTACCGCGCGCTTCGCGGCAGAAAGACGTGCGCCGGAGTAACCCAAGGCAAATAAAATCAAAATGGTCGCCATCTGTGCCGAAAGCGAGTCTTTTAAGTCAAAGGTTTGAAACACAACAAAAGAAAGCGTCGCGGTTATTCCCCCAATCAACGTTTCATGGCGAATTTGCGCCGGCGACTTAACGCCTTTCGGCGGTGGTTTGCGAGCCTCGACGTCAGGAAACAAGGTATGCATCAGCATGGCAATAAATACCGCTAGGCCGCTCGCGGCTAAGTTACAGGCCAATAAATCGTTTAAGTCGGTGCCGGGGTAGCTGGCAAAATGAAGCAGGATGCTGAGTGTGAGCACACCATTGGCGCCGAATAAAAACAGCGGCCCCTTTGCCATTAAGTTAAATCGAAATAAAAATATACCCAGCACCACCAGCGTCATTATCACCGGCATATGTTTGAGCAGCCCAACCACCAGGCTAACTTCCAGCACGTTGAGGGAAACATTGGTTAAAAACTGGCGAATAATACTGCCATTGAGAATAGGCACCATTCCCAGCAAGAACATCGGGAAAACGGTAAAAAATACTCCGTAGTTCCAGCCCATTAGCTGACTGACCACAAACCCCAGCGTACCGCCCCCCGCCACCCGCAAGCACTGGCGAAGACCATTTTGGGTTAGCCCAGGGCGAGAAGCACGCGGCACATTAGAACCACCGCGCTTACCCCACCATCGTCTTAGCGGCTTAATATACATAGTGCAGCAAACTAATCAGGTGCGCCTGCAGCCAGCCAAAGGGTTTTGCCAATACAAAGTCGCTCGGCTGGAGCTGCACGGTGGCGCGCGCACCGCTCGGCAACGCGCTTATAACCGGCTGCTGGAGAGCAATGTGCACGCGCATACGCTGGGCGTCGCGAATCCAGCGATCGGATGTGGGAATATCGGCTAATTGCCCGTCGGCCGCTAGCTGCCCTTCACGTACACCGGCGTCCACGGCAATCACTCGCGCATCAAACACTTGGCCCGGCCATGCATCGAAAATGACTTTCGCCGGGTCGCCCAGCACAACATGACGCAAACTTTTTTCACGAAAGTCGGCAATGATATCTACTTCTTCAGCCACCACTGCGACGGCCGGCTGGCCAGCTTGAACGTAGTCGCCAACGCCTAGCTGCAGGTTAGTCACATTGCCTGACTGGGCGGCGCGCACCTGCGTATGAGCAAGGTCCAACTGAGCCTGTGACAGCGCGTTTTCTGCCTGACGAACGCGAAGATTTGCATTACCTGAATCGCCTAGCTGCACTTCAAGACTGACGATTTTCGCCCTGGCGGCGGCGACGCTAGCTTGCGCCGTTCGTTCAGCGGCCACCTGCTGATCGTACTGCTGACGCGATACGCTTTGGCGAGACAGCAGCGTTTCAGCACGCCGACGCTCACTCTGGCTTTCACTGGCCGTTGCCTCTGCCGAGGCCAAATCTGCCTGTGCGGAGGCTAAGTCTGCCTCTAAGCGGGCATTCTCCCGCTCGGCTTGCTCACGATTAAGGCGCGCCTGGTCGACCGCTAACGCAAAGGGCGCCGCCTTTATCTGAAACAGCACATCGCCCTTTGCGACACGCTGATGATCGCGCACTAAGAGTTCGTCTACCGGGCCACTAAGCTCAGGCGCAATGCGAGTAACCGGCCGCATTACCCGCGCTTCCGGCGTCATTGGCATAAAACTGTCGGCCACTAAAAAATAAATAAATAACACTATGAAGGCGACAATAGCGACCTTCACCCAGCGGGCAAACGTTTGATCGGGGGTCATGCAGGGCTCACTTGTTAGCCGCCAGGGTAGTCCTGGCCAGCGCCGCTGATGGGCGCACATTGTATAAGATACTTTAGTCTAGCAATTAATTAGCTGGCTAACAATATAGCGAGCAAAGTGAGCACATATGCGTTGATAATGGCGGGTCGTAAAAACCAAAAAACCCATGGCATAAAGGCCATGGGCTTGACGATTAACGCAGATCACTAACGATTAAAAACGATAGCGTAGACCTACGCTGGCTGCATCGAACGTGTAGGCAGACTTATCGAGGTAGCGCATATAGTCAGCACCGACGGCTAAATTCGGTGCGACGTCAAATTCTGCGCCGCCGCCATACGAGAAGCCACTTTCACGATCACTATTAAAATCTACGTCTGTAACACCCGCTAAGCCGTAAATACGAACGTCAGGAGAGACAGGGAAAATACCTTTAGCATAGGCACCCGCTAAATAATCCAGCTCAGCACCACCGTCGGAGCCGCCGGTACCTATGTGCCCTTCTAGCGCGAAGTAATCGTTAAACTGCGCACCGCCGCGAAGGCGTAGGCCTACGGAATCACGCGAAGACCCTTTATCTGGATCAAGGCTCCAGAACATCGCATCACCGCCTACGTATCCTTGTGGATAGTTGAAGGATTGCTGTGCTTGAGCAGATGCTGCGAACGTACCTGCGCCAACCAGGAGTGCCGCGGATGCTAGTGATAATACGGACATCTTCATAGGTTGTACCTCAGTTAAAAAACAGTGTTTCCTTACTCCACTGCATTGTGGTCTATTCCTATCAATAACGCAAATATTTACCTTCCCTTAGATAAGCTAAGCACCACGATCCCCCCGACAACAACCGCACCACCGACTAGCTGCCCAGGGCTAAGCATTTGACCTAAAACAAAATAACCGAGCACCAGCGACGCCACTGGTTCAATGTTCATTACCGGCGCGTTACGCGCCATATCGAGCCTCGGTACAAAAATAAACAGGACTGAAAACGCCGACCCATACAGTAGGGCAAGTAGCACAAGCCCTAACCAACCAGTGCTGTTTTCCGGCAGGCTCATGCCTCCTGGCACCACACCCGCGATACCGCCAATGACCATCGCAGTAAACACGGTCTGCATGGTCAGCAGGCTGCGCAGCGTACTGCCTACGCCAGCTAAGCGGTGCTCGGTCACCCACAGCGCACAGGCAAAGACAAAAGCGGCCACGAGACCAAAACAAATCCCGGCGACCCAGCCTGGCCCCATGTCATCGGTATTGGCTAACCAAGAAGGAATATCCAGCACCACCAGGAGTCCAATTAAGATAGTGCCCATAATCAAGCAGCTACGCAGCGTTGGTCGCGGGCCGCCAAATGCCCAGCTTAACAGCGCCAGCTGAATGGGAAAGGTATTGACTAGTAACAGTGCAATCACCACGGGCAGCCTTGCTACCGCCGAGTAAAGGCTAACGCTCTGAATCGCAATTAGCAGCCCTACGGTTAGCTGCCACGGCCAACTACCCGCAGGCAGCCACAGGCGTTTTTTCTGCGCAATCACCAGCGCCAATAGGATCAGACACGCCACACCCGAGCGCGTTAATACTGCGAGCAATAGCCCCGCACCGTTATCAAATGCCAGCCGTGCAGAGACATGATTGGCGGCAAACATTGTCGCCACTGTTACCATCAACAGAATGGCTAAACGACGCGGCAATAGACTGGGCAAGGAGGACGCAGGCATAAGAACGAAACGGCTCACAGTGGAAAAGTAAGAAGAGAAATAGCGAGATATGGGCATCTACATCAAGCATGCCTCGCTTTTGTGGACAAGGCTAACGAAATCTAGTGGCTTTTTTCCGCACCGCAGCATACTAAACTAAAGTCTAACTCCGTGCGCTGATTAATCCGCCCAATGAATCCTTGGAGAGTTGCAAGGTCAGGCTGAGCAGAGGATATCAATAAAACGCCCCGAGCAGATATCTACTCGGGGCGCGATGTGACGGCGAGTGGCCTAAGTAGTAAACTTAGTTACACCAGCATGGGCACCATTGCTTCTAGTACCATTACAATGCTCATTGCCGTAATGGTCAGAATAGAAACACCAAAGACACGCTTGGCCCAGCGGACATCGTCGTCTAAACGATAGCCACGCAGTGCTAAGTAGAGCCAGTAACCACCCATGGTGAGCGCCACACATAAATATCCAGCGCCTGCCTGACTGGCTAAACCTAATGCCAGCGACGCAGGAATAAAAGCCACGATGTAGCCAAGGATATGGTGTTTCGCCATTTTGATACCGCGTACTACCGGCAATACCGGAATAGATGCACGACGGTAGTCAGCATAGCGAAAAATCGCAATCGCATAGGAGTGCGGCATCTGCCAAAGGCAGAAGATCACCAGCAGCATCATCGCACCGCTGTCGAACTGCCCCGTGACCGCACAGTAACCTACGACCGGCGGCATGGCTCCGGAAAGGCTACCAACTAAGGTGCCGTATTCCGAGCGACGCTTCATATAGAGACTATAAAGCCCTACATACACACCCCAGCCAATCACCGCTAAAGCAACGGTTAATCCGTTGGTACCCAGCGCCAGACATACCACACCCAACACGCCTAGCAACGCCGAAACGCCCAATGCCTGGGTAATTGAAATGCTTCCTCTCACCAGGGGGCGATGGCGCGTGCGCGCCATCAATGCATCAATATCGCGGTCAATGACGTTGTTACACGCACAGCCTGAAGCAATGATTAATGCAATCCCCACCATGACTGAGATAAGGCTAAGCCACTCAAACTGCCCCTCTACGGCTAGAAAATAGCCGCCTAGGGTGGCAATCAAGTTGCCGCCAATAATGCCCGGCTTGGTCAGCTCGAGCAGATCGCTCCAGCGGCTAGGCGTTGTGATCAGCCGATCATCATGTTGAGATGCAGATGCTGCATGATCCACAACGAGCCTCCTATCACTAGGACAAGTATCGATATTGTGAAGACGAAGGAAAGCATGCTCCAGCCGTCATCAGACTTGAAGTTCAAATGCATGAACATAACAAGCTGAACCAATACTTGCAGAATGGCCGTTACAGCGATAATGCCGACGTTAATTGGCATGCTGAACGAGCCAAACATAATGGCGCCAAAAGGAATAATAGTCAGCACTAATGACAGCACGAGCCCCGTTACATATGACTTTACAGTGCCGTGATCAGACGGTTGGCTAGAAGAGCTCATATCACAGCACTCCCATCAAGTAGACGAAGGAAAATACACAGATCCAAACGATATCCAGGAAGTGCCAGAACAAGCTCAAGCATAGGATACGTGGACGCGTTTTGTCAGTCAGCCCTTTGGTCGACAGTTGAACCAGCATGACCAAAATCCAGATCATACCGAAAGTAACGTGCAGCCCATGCGTGCCCACTAGCGTGAAGAAGGCAGAAAGGAAGCCACTGCGATCTGGCCCATAGCCTTCGTTAATCAGGTGATGGAATTCGTAAAGCTCCATACCTAAAAAGCCGAGGCCTAGGATAAAGGTGACGACCAGCCACATTTTCACCTGACCAACGCGGTTGGCATTCATTGCCAACACGCCCATGCCGAAGGTGAAACTACTGATCAACAGCGCAAACGTACCGCCAAGAATCAACGGCAGTTCGAAAATATCTGCGCCGGTCGGCCCACCCGCCGTGCCCCTCATGAGCACGGCGTAGGCTGCGAACAGTGACCCGAAGATCACTAGATCGCTCATTAGGTAGACCCAGAAACCAAACACTTTGGTACCAGCGGCATCGTGGTGCTCATGCTCTTCAGCATGGGCATCGAGATGTTGTGTTTCAGTAGCCATTACGCTTGGGCCTCCACACGTTGTTGATGGGCACGCTCGATCCGCTCGACCTCTGCTGCCGGTACGTAGTAATCGATATCGTCGTTGAATACCCGCATCAAGAAGCTAACCAACATGCCGATGGCACCAAATCCTGCCAGCCACCAGATATGCCATACCATCGCAAAACCGAAGATCATCGCAAACAAGCTGATAATCGGGCCAGCGGCAGTGTTTTTCGGCATATGAATATCGGTGTAAGGCGCTTCTTCTAGCTGCTCGTTGCTACGCTGCTTTTGCGACCAGAAGCTATCGATATCGCCGACTTCAGGTAACCGTGCAAAGTTATAAAACGGCGCAGGTGATGAAGTAGACCACTCAAGCGTACGGCCATGCCACGGATCACCAGTGACATCAGCATTCTTCTTACGGTCACGAATACTGACAACGAACTGGATAATGGTGCATAGAATGCCTAGCGCAATGATAACCGCACCCACCCATGCAAGAATCATCCACGGCTGCCATTCGGCATTCGGGTATGAGTTCATGCGGCGTACAGCACCGAAGAAGCTCAGTACGTAAAGCGGCATAAAGGCAACATAGAAGCCGACAAACCAGCACCAAAAAGAGCGTTTGCCCCACTTCTCGTCCAGCGTGAAGCCGAACGCTTTCGGGAACCAATAGGTCAGACCCGCCATCATACCGAACACCACACCACCAACGATAACGTTGTGGAAGTGAGCAATAACGAACAGGCTGTTATGCAGTACGAAGTTGGCCGCAGGTACCGCCAGCATCACACCGGTCATACCACCGATGGTGAAGGTAATAATAAAGCCCAGCGTCCAAAGTACCGGTGAAGTAAGCTCCAGGCTGCCACGGAACATAGTAAACAGCCAGTTGAACACTTTCACACCGGTGGGGATGGCGATAATCATCGTCATTATGCCGAAGAAAGCATTGACGTTCGCACCCGCCCCCATGGTGAAGAAGTGGTGCAGCCAGACAATGAACGATAGCAAGGTAATGGCGATCGTTGCCCATACCATCGTCATGTAGCCAAACAACCGTTTACGGGCGAAGGTGGCTATAACTTCAGAGAACACGCCAAAGGCAGGCAGAATCAAGATGTAAACTTCTGGGTGGCCCCATGCCCAAATGAGGTTGACGTACATCATCATGTTGCCGCCAAAATCATTGGTAAAGAAGTGCATGCCCAGATAGCGATCCAACGTCAGCATCGCAATCGTTGCCGTTAGGATCGGGAAAGAGGCAATGATCAATACGTTGGCGCACAGCGATGTCCAAGTAAAGATCGGCAGGCGGAACATGGTCATGCCTTTAGTGCGCATTTTAATAATAGTGACGAAGAAGTTGATACCGGTGAGCGTCGTACCCACCCCGGATATCTGCAACGCCCATATCCAATAATCTACCCCGACCCCGGGGCTAAACTCTATCCCCGATAACGGCGCGTAAGCTAACCACCCCGTTGTGGCAAATTCCCCCACGAACAGCGAGATGTTAACCAGCAGCGCCGACACGGCAAAAAGCCAGAAACTCAGGTTGTTCAGGAATGGGAACGCTACGTCGCGCGCACCAATTTGCAGCGGCACCACCAGGTTCATCAGACCAATCACCATCGGCATCGCGACGAAGAAGATCATGATGACGCCATGCGCGGTAAAGATCTGGTCGTAGTGATCAGGCGGCAGAATGCCCGACGACCCGCCGGCCGCAATAGCGAGCTGTGTACGCATCATGATCGCGTCGGCAAAGCCACGCAGCAGCATGATCAACGCCACGATGAAGTACATGATACCTAGCTTTTTATGGTCGATGGAGGTGAACCATTCGTGCCATAGCCAGCCCCATTTACGGAAATAGGTCAGCGCGCCCAATAGCGCTGCGCCACCTAAAATCGCGATAATTCCCGATATCAACAAAATGGGTTCGTGATATGGAATTGCTTCTAAGGTTAGTTTACCGAACACGGTTTACTCTCCCGCCTCGTTGCTCAAAGATTGACGAGCTTCGTGGCTATCGATGGCTGGCGCACGATTTTCATCATGTGATGGGTTTGGGTCGGTACCTGAATGAAAGCTCGACACCAGACGCTCGTAAAACTCTGGCGTAACGCTTGAGAAGTACTCGACGGGATTAAACTCAGACTGCTCCGCTAACGCTTCGTAGCCTTCTGGATAACTTAGCGTATTGGGCGATTGCGCAACTTCAGCAACCCAGGCATCGAAATCTTCATTTGACGTAACGTGTGCGTCGAAGACCATGCCCGAAAATCCAGCACCGCTGTAGTTGGTCGAACGACCTGGATAAACACCGACTTCATTGGCGACCAAGTGGACATCGTTATCCATACCGGCCATGGCGTAGATCTGGCTGCCTAGGCGGGGAATGAAAAACGCGTTCATCACTGTCCCAGAGCTCACCCGAAAACGCACGGGCGTATCGACCGGGAAAGCCAATTCATTAACGCTGGCGATGCCCTGTTCTGGATAGACGAACAGCCATTTCCAATCCAGCGCTATGGCCTGAATTTCCATGGGCTCAACGTCGCTTTCCAGCGGCTTATGAGGATCAAGACTGTGAGACGTTTTCCAAGTTAATAGGGCAAGCACAACGATAATCGCGCAGGGCACGATCCAAATCACCGCCTCAATCAAATTGGAGTGCGCCCAGTCAGGCGTATATTTTGCGACGCTATTACTGCGCCGATAACGCCAACCGAACAGCATCGTCATTGCAATAACTGGAATGACCACAATCAACATCAGACCAAACGATGTGAGGATCAGCGTGCGCTGCTCAGCGCCAACTTGGCCTTTTGGGTCTAACAGCGCCGAGCTACAGCCTGCTAGAAAAAGGCACAGCGCAAGTAGCACCAAAGTGCCTCGCCTACGCCACAGTGAGTGTCGTTGCATGGTGTGATCTCATCAGAGGTTCAATAAACACTAGCCAACTACAAAGTAGGCTAACTATCACCCCATACTTTTCCCAAAGCATTATCCTCAAAAAACGCCCTACCGCTGCGATTTAAAAAGGCCGTACGATGTCAATAAGCGCTATGTCAATCCGCGCTAATTAGTACGTTAACTGCTGCTTTAACCGCTACGTTTGCAACTAAGGCGCGTAGCAGGCGGCATCGGTAGCATTGCTCCGGGAAAAATATGCGCCGTCGAATGGGAATGGCGGCGGGTCTCTTTCGTCAAACGATCAAGATTGTAGCATTCTCTACTGGTCTGGGTCATGCAAGAAGTGGCGCTTTGACGCACCCCAAGTAGTTGCTGTTTGATGCTATTGCCAAAGCGCTTATGCGATGCTAACCGTGGGTACATCACCGCCGGGATTGATTAGTAACTGCGGCGCGCCCTTCTCGTCGGTAACGATGACATCAAAGTCTTCCAGCGAGGCGAAGTAGGCAGGTCGAATCACGCCGAACTTGCTGGCATCCACCACTAATAAGCGCTGCATCGCCGTCGAAATGGCCGCCTGCTTGGGTGCCACCTCATGAAAGTGAAAGCAGCTCACCCCGCGCGCAAGGTCCACCCCCGCGGCTGAAATGAGCGCCTTGTTAATACCCAAACGTTCAATAGCTACCGCCATCGTGTCGCTGCCAAATGACTGGGAGGCCGCATAGAAGAGCCCACCCAATAGCACTAAGCGCACGTTGGGCAAGGCAGCAACCGCATTGGCCACGTTAAGCGCATAGGTCACCACCGTCAGTTCTTGAAAATGGCTTAACTGACTTAATAGCGGGATAAGCGTCGAGCCGCAGTCAATGAACAGCGTATCGCCCTCCTCGATAAACGTAAGCGCGTGCTGGCAAAGCCGATATTTGGCTTGGTAATGGCTATCCTGCTGCTCGGTTAAATCATATTTAGGGGTTGCGCTAGCGTAGTTCGCCATAAAGAGGCGCCCACCCAGCAAACTAATAGCAGAGGGCTGGGTAGTGAGGTCGCGGCGAATAGTCATTTCCGAGACATCGCACAGCTCTGCGGCATCGCGCAAATGCAGGGTACCGCCACAGGCAAGCACCTCTTGAAGCTTGCTGATGCGCAACGCGCTACGGCCATTAATAGTGGGCATCCTCTTACAATCCCCTCTTCTTATGATAACTGCGACATCCTTATCGCACTTTTATTTACTGACGGCTTTTGATTCTATGCTGAGCGAGCATCGGCGTCATCGCCACAGGCTTATTTTCACGAACACGACGAATTTTTATGCTTCGGCGTCCTAAGCAAA
The DNA here is from genome assembly GCF_019722725.1 of Vreelandella profundi. Taxonomy (NCBI): domain Bacteria; kingdom Pseudomonadati; phylum Pseudomonadota; class Gammaproteobacteria; order Oceanospirillales; family Halomonadaceae; genus Vreelandella; species Vreelandella profundi. The sequence goes on along the minus strand of NZ_CP077941.1, from coordinate 864,877 downwards.
AGAAATACTAACGGCAGGTAGTATAACGCTTGCAAATCCGCGTTATAAAAATAACACTAAATGTTATAATTTTAACATTAACGCCAGCCCGCACGACCCTAACCTCGGATAGCCAACCTTTATGGCTCCGCAATAACTTTTATTGAGGCTTTCATGACTACTCGTACACGCTCTTGTACACCCTCTCGCACCTTGCCTCTTATTCCGCTGGGCGCTGGCGTAGCTGGAATATTAGGCGCGACTTTTGCCACGCCGCTATTGGCAGACACTGCTCAACCTAACTCTCTTAATCCGCTCTGGTCCTTTGCTAACGTCTCCGTTAACTACCTGGACTGGTCGAATGGCACCGAAGCCCGCACGGCCTCTAACGCGGCAAAAAGCGACTTTATGTTTCTCGAAATCGAAGGCGGCGCTGGCTTTAGCTGGGGCGAGTTTTACGGTTTTTTTGATTTCGAGAACCCGACCAACGACCAGCTTGATGAGTCCAGCGGTGGCAAAGACAACTTTCGCACCGCGGGCAAGCTAACCTCGCATATTTATTTAGGCGACAGCCCGCTGTCAATTTACGCCCACCTGTATGACTTTCGCGACTACGGTTTTGAAAGCCGTGAGCAGGACCAGGTGTTGGGTTTAGGCTACCGCACTACGTTTGCTAACGGTCTATGGTTTAAACCGTTTATTGGTGCTGCTCGCGTGCAAAGCGACGGTTACACCGGCATGAACGGTTACATGGCAGGCTGGGTGGCGGGTTATGATTTCACTGCACTCAATCAGAACTTCAGCGTGACCAACTGGCACGAGCAAACGTTTGGCCGTGATGACGAGTATTTGGAACAGAACTATGTGGGCGCTTCCGCAGGCAGCGTAGGCACCAACGGCGCCTTAAGCCTCTGGTGGCACCCGAGTGACTTGATCACTACCGGCATTCAGTATCGCTATTCAGACAATAAGCTGGGTACTCCCAACGATTATCAAAATGCGATGATTTACTCCGTCAAGCTCAACTTACTCTAAGCTTCTGTAACCCGCGCGCCTAACCTCGCGTACTCGAAGGATCCCCTTATGACACTCCTTATGAGCTTGGTAGGCATGGTCACGCTGGTGGCCATTGCTCTGATCTTTTCTTACGACCGTAAATCTATCCGCCTGCGCACCGTACTGGGCGCGTTCGCTATTCAAGCCGGCATTGGCGCCTTTGTACTGTATGTGCCCTTCGGCCAGACAGTGCTGCAAGCTATATCGAGTGGCGTTAGCCAAATATTGGTCTATGCCAACGACGGTATTGGCTTTCTGTTTGGTGGCTTAGCCGACGTTGATAACGTCGGCTTTGTGTTTGCCATTAAAGTGCTGCCGGTGATTATCTTCTTCTCGTCACTGATTGCCGTGCTGTACCACATCGGCATTATGCAGTGGGTCATCCGCATCTTGGGTGGCGCGCTACAAAAAGCGCTTGGCACCTCACGCACCGAATCTCTTTCCGCCACCGCGAATATTTTTGTTGGTCAAACGGAAGCGCCGCTTGTGGTACGCCCGTTTATCGCCCGCATGACGCCTTCACAGCTGTTTGCGGTGATGTGTGGCGGCCTAGCCTCGGTGGCTGGCTCAGTACTGGCGGGGTACGCCGCGCTGGGCATTCCCATGGAATACCTGGTAGCAGCATCGTTCATGGCCGCCCCCGGCGGGCTGCTGTTTGCCAAGCTGATCATGCCGGAAACGCAAGACGTCACGGATAGCGACAGCGTCTCCAAAGTGGAAGAAGAAATTGACGCTCAAGAAGACAAGCCTGCCAACGTGCTAGACGCCGCCGCCTCCGGTGCTACCTCGGGCCTTATGCTGGCTGCTAACGTGGGTGCTATGCTATTAGCCTTTATTGCGCTAATTGCCTTAATCAACGGCATCCTGGGCGGCATTGGCGGCTGGGTTGGCTTTGAATCCCTTAGCCTAGAAATGATCTTAGGCTGGCTGTTCGCCCCGCTGGCTTTTTTGCTCGGCGTGCCTTGGGAAGAAGCAACGCTGGCAGGCTCATTCATCGGCCAAAAGCTGGTGGTCAATGAGTTTGTCGCCTACATCAACTTAGCGCCTTACATTGATGGGGAACAGGTCGTTGCAGCCACGGGTCAACTAATGACGCCGCACACCATGGCGATTCTCTCCTTTGCGCTATGTGGCTTTGCCAACCTGTCTTCCATTGCGATTCTGCTTGGCGGCCTGGGCAGCATTGCACCCACCCGTCGCAAAGAAATTGCTCGTTTTGGTGTCAAAGCCGTTTTGGCCGGTACGCTTTCCAACTTAATGTCGGCCACTATTGCCGGCTTCTTTATTGCGCTGAGTAGTGCCGCAAGCTAACAGCAGCAAGCACGACACTCTGTAACGGACGCTGCTGTTTTTGATTGCAGTGTCCGTTTTTTCTTTTACCAATTTGCGAGAATTCTATGACCGCGACTGCCTCCCCACAAATCGCCCAAGCCGCCCGCCAAGCACTGACGATGATGGATTTGACGAGCCTGAATGACAATGACACCGACAGCACGATCGAAGCACTGTGCCAGCAGGTGAAAACGCCTTTCGGACATCCGGCCGCGGTATGCGTTTACCCGCAGTTTATTGTTACGGCTCAGCGCGCGCTCACTGCCCACACGCTCAATGATCAGGTCAAGATTGCCACTGTTACCAACTTCCCCCATGGCGGTGACGACATCATGGGCGCTGCCCGTGAAACCCGCGATGCCGTTGCCTCAGGTGCGCACGAAGTGGATGTGGTATTTCCCTACCGCGCGTTAATGGCAGGCGACGAAGAAACAGGACTTGAACTGGTTGAAATGTGCAAAGCCGCCTGTGCTGGCCAGGCGCTACTCAAAGTGATTATTGAGTCTGGCGAACTCAAAGAGCCTGCGTTGATCAAACGCGCCAGCGAACTCGCCATTGAAGGCGGCGCCGACTTCATTAAAACCTCGACCGGCAAAGTCGCCGTTAACGCCACGCTCGAAGCCGCTGAGATTATGCTCAACGCGATTAAGGCCAGTGGTAAAGACGTTGGCTTTAAAGCGGCGGGTGGCGTTAAAACCGCTGAAGATGCGGCCGAATATCTGGCCCTCGCCAGCGACATTATGGGCCCCGCCTGGGTGACGCCCGCGCACTTTCGCTTTGGCGCCTCTAGCCTGTTAGCCAACTTATTAGACACATTGACCGGCAACACCAACGCCGCCCCCATTAACGGAGGTTATTAATGTCAGCCAACGCAATCGAACATGCCCTACTTCCTCAAGAGCTGATTCGCCTTAAGCGCGACGGCCAGCCGCTACCGGCTGAAGAGATTAAAGGTTTTGTGCAGGGCATTGCCGATGACCGCATTAGCGATGCCCAAATTGGCGCCTTCACCATGGCCGTGTTTCTCAACGGCATGAGCCGTAAAGAAGTGGTCGCACTGACCACCGCTACCCGCGACTCCGGCCATGTGATGCAGTGGAGCGACCTAAGCCTGCCCGGCCCGATTGTTGATAAGCACTCTACCGGCGGCGTAGGCGATTTAGTCTCGCTAGTACTGGGACCTTGGGTTGCTGCCTGTGGTGCCTTTGTGCCAATGATTTCCGGGCGTGGCCTGGGCCATACCGGCGGCACGCTGGATAAGCTTGAATCAATCCCGGGATACGACCCTTATCCTGCGCCAGAGCGTTTTCGTGAGGTGGTGAAATCCACCGGCGTTGCTATTATCGGCCAAACGGGCGACCTGGCCCCCGCGGATAAACGTATTTACGGCGTGCGCGATGTGACCGCCACAGTGGAATCTATTCCACTGATTACCGCCTCTATCCTGGGTAAAAAGCTGGCCTCAGGGCTGGATGCGCTGGTGATGGATGTCAAAGTCGGCAGCGGCGCCTTTATGCCCACGCCGGAAAAATCTCGCGAGCTTGCCAAAAGTATCGCTAACGTAGCCACACAGGCGGGCACGCCCACGACTGCCCTGCTTACCGATATGAGCCAGCCGCTAGCACCCTGTGCCGGTAACGCCGTCGAGATCGTTGAGACGCTGGCGCTGCTGCGTGGCGAGCGCCCGAATAGCCGCGTGATGCAGGTAACCCGTGAGTTGGCGGTAGAAATGCTGATTGCTGGCAAACTCGCAGGCTCGCGTGAAGACGCGCTTAAACAGCTTGAAAAAGCGCTGACCTCCGGCGCTGCCGCCGAAGTATTTGCCCGCATGGTGCGTGAGCTTGGCGGCCCCAGCGACTTTATGGAACGCTCTGATCACTACTTGGCCAAGGCCGAGGTGATTAAACCGGTGTACGCCGAGCAAGCAGGCATCGTACAACGCATTGATACCCGCGCAGTGGGTATGAGCGTGGTAGAACTGGGCGGTGGTCGCCTGCGTAACGACGCAAGCGTTGACCACAGCGTAGGCTTCACGGGGATCGTCGAAATTGGCGATAGCGTGGATAGCCAGCGCCCCATCGCCATGGTTCATGCCCGTGATGACGCCGCCGCCGAGCGTGCCGCTGAACAACTGCGCGCAGCGTTTACGATTGACGAAGGTGCGGCCAGCGCCGACACCCTACTGCAAGACACGTTCCGTGGAGAAGCCTCATGAGCCGCGCGATTGTAATCGTCCTTGATTCTTTTGGAATTGGCGCCGCCCCGGATGCCGCCACCTTTGGCGACGAAGGCGCTGACACCCTGGGCCACATCGCCGCCGCCTGCGACCGTAATGAGGCCGATAACGCCCACCGTTCAGGGCCACTCAAGTTGCCCAACATGGCCAAGCTTGGCCTGTTTCATGCCCACCGCGATGCCACCGGCAGCGTGGCCGAAGGAGTAACGCTACCGGAAAGCCTGGAGGGTGCTTACGCCCACGCTAAAGAAATTTCCAGCGGTAAAGACACGCCCTCCGGGCACTGGGAAATTGCTGGCGTGCCGGTGCGATTTGACTGGGGTTACTTCCTCGATAAAACCGACAGCTTCCCGCTGGAACTGCTCGACGCCATCGTTCAAGAAGCGGATCTTACCGGCGTGATTGGCAACTGCCACGCGTCAGGCACCGAGATCATCGCACGCCTGGGTGAAGAGCACGTCGCCACGGACAAGCCGATCGTTTACACCTCGGCAGATTCGGTATTCCAGATTGCTGCTCACGAAGAGTATTTTGGTCTGGAACGGCTTTATAAGCTGTGTGAGAACGTGCGCGCACTGCTTGAGCCCTACAACATTGGCCGCGTCATCGCCCGCCCGTTTGTGGGTGAGGACAGCAAGACCTTTGCCCGTACCGGCAATCGCCGCGACTACAGCGTTGAGCCGCCGGCCGCCACGGTGCTGCAAAAGCTCGCCGATGCCGGCGGCGAAGTAGTGTCTATTGGCAAAATCGCCGACATTTACGCGCACTGCGGCATTACCCACAAAGTAAAAGCCAGCGGCCACGATGCGCTGATGGATGCCACGCTCAGCGAGATCAAGCGTACCAGTCAGCGTGACGTTGGTGAGCGCGCTATGATCATGGCCAATTTTGTCGATTTTGACTCGGTGTACGGCCACCGTCGCGACGTGCCCGGCTACGCCGCGGCGCTTGAAGATTTTGATGCCAAGCTGCCCACCCTGCTGGCGGCACTCAGTGACGATGACCTGCTGATTTTAACTGCCGATCACGGCTGCGACCCAAGCTGGCACGGCACCGAGCACACCCGCGAATACATTCCGGTTCTGGTGCATGGCCCAGGCTTCACTCCCGGCCCGCTGGGTGCGCGCGACACCTTTGCAGACATTGGCCAAACCTTGGCCGACTTTTTCCTGCTACCGGCCATGGCCGATGGCGAAAGCTTTCTTCCTGACGCCACTGCCGCTTAAAGGAGACCTTTATGGCAACCCCACACATTAACGCCGCCCCCGGTGACTTCGCCGACACCGTTCTAATGCCCGGCGACCCGCTGCGCGCCAAATACATCGTCGACACCTATTTGGAAGACGTTCGCCAGGTTAACGATGTTCGCAACATGTTTGGCTACACCGGTACTTATAAAGGCCGCAAAATTTCTGTGATGGGCCACGGCATGGGCATTCCGTCGGTCTCCATCTATGCCAAAGAACTGATCACCGACTATGGCGTGAAATCACTGATTCGCGTGGGTTCCTGCGGCGCGGTTCGCGACGATGTTAACGTGCGCGATGTGGTCATTGGCATGGGCGCCAGCACCGACTCCAAGGTCAATCGCATGCGCTTTAATGACCACGATTTCGCCGCAATTGCGGACTTTGACCTGACGCTGCACGCGGTGGCCGCCGCCAAGGCTCATAACGTGCCGGTAAAAGTCGGCAATATGTTCTCAGCTGACCTGTTCTACAACCCGCAAACTGAGATGGCCGAAATGCTGAAGCGTTACGGCATTGTCGGCGTTGAGATGGAAGCCGCTGGCCTCTACGGCGTGGCCGCCGAGTTTGGCGCCCGCGCCATGACGATCTGCACCGTCTCGGATCATATTTTGAAGGGCGATTCGCTCTCCAGCGCTGATCGCCAAACCACTTTCGACGATATGATGCTGATTGCGCTAGACACCGTGTTGCGCGACGACGCAGCGCGCGCTTAGGAGAAAGTGCTCATGAGTCAACGTTCTGATGAGTTAATTACAGCAGAGATCGTTTCAGAAGAAATCGTTCAACAGCTGCTAAGTGCGCAAGCCAATGCCTATGCACCCTACTCGAACCACCCGGTAGCGTCGGTGATGGTGACGCCGGATGGCCAGCAGTTTGCTGGCAGCAACGTGGAAGTAGCGCACTACAAAGGCCTATGTGCCGAAGCATCGGCTATTTCAGCGATGGTCACCGCAGGGCAGCGCCATCTCGCGACCGTGTACGTGATGGGGCCAGGCGATCATCTGTGCACGCCTTGCGGGGACTGCCGACAGCGTATTCGCGAGTTCGCGACGCCAGCAACGCAAATCAAGGTACTTTCCGCTCGCGGCGAGCTGATGAAAACCTACACCATGGAAACCCTGCTGCCCGACGCCTTCGGCCCCGAGCAGTTGCCACCGCGTTAATTCCACCTGCACGGCATTAAGAACCAGCCCCTTCGCGGGCTGGTTTTGTGCGTTTATTGCTCGTACTCTTAGTGATGATGACTTATCGATGATGAAGTGTGCCGCTTAGAGCACATTCCCCTTGGAGAACGCCATGGCTGGTTTACTGCCCAACGTCGATCCCGACGGCTTGCTTGAGTACTCAGTGGTCTACACAGACCGCTCGCTAAATCATATGTCGCAGCGGTTTCAAGGCGTGATGCGCGATATTTCTGCCACGCTGAAAGAAGTCTACAGCGCTCACTCGGTGGCCATTGTGCCCGGTAGCGGGACCTTTGGCATGGAAGCGGTAGCGCGTCAGTTTGCGCTTGATCAGAAAACCCTGGTCATCCGCAACGGCTGGTTTAGCTATCGCTGGACGCAAATTATTGAGATGGGTCGCTTAACCGATCAGCACACGGTGCTTAAAGCGCGGCGACTTAATGCAGATGATGCGACTGCGCCTTTTCAGCCGGTGCCCATTGATGAAGCCGTAGCGCAGATTCTTAGTGAAAAACCTGCTGTCGTATTCGCCCCGCAGGTGGAAACCTCGGCTGGCTTGTTGCTGCCGGACGACTATATCCAGGCGCTTGCAGAGGCCACTCACGAAGTGGGCGGTTTGTTTGTGTTAGACGCCATCGCCGCTGGCACGCTATGGGTAAATATGCAGACGCTCGGCATTGACGTGGTGGTAAGCGCCCCGCAGAAAGGCTGGAGCGGCTCACCCTGCTGCGCGATGGTGATGCTCTCAGAGCGCGCCACACAGCGATTAAGTGAGACGCAGAGCAACAGCTTTGCCTGCGACTTAGCGAAGTGGCACAGCATCATGCAGGCCTATGAAAACGGCGGCCACGCTTATCACGCCACCATGCCGACCGATGCCTTGCGACAGCTGCGTGGCATCATGCAGGAGACCCGCGATTATGGCTTTGCCAAGGTAAAAGAGGAGCAGCAAGCGATTGGGCATGACGTCCGCGCCATGCTGAAACGCCACGGCTTTGTTAGCGTTGCCGCTGAAGGCTTTGAGGCACCGGGCGTCGTGGTTTGTTATAACAACGATAGCGGCTTAGTGGGCAAACTGGCCCAGGCGGGCATTCAAGTAGCCGGCGGCGTGCCGCTGATGTGCGATGAAGGCGATAATTTCCAGACCTTCCGTATTGGCCTGTTTGGGCTTGATAAACTTCATCACACCCAGCGTAGCGTCGATAGCTTAGAGCAAGCGATTAAATCAGTGGTCTAACACAACAATGCCCGCCGTTAAGGACGACGGGCATGTTCTACGACCAGTGATATCTTGGCAAAATGTACTACGAATAACCGAAGCCGCGCGGCATCATGCCTAGGTGATTGTCGACCCGAGTCACCCCGGCAACGTTTTCTGCCGCAACGGCTGCTGCTTGCTTCTGCTCTAGCGACTCAACTAGCCCCCAAAGCTCCACCGCACCGCCGTTGACGATCACGCTAATGTTTCCCGTCTGCACACCGGTGTTATGCTCAACTTCTTTTAAAATAGCCTCTCGAATGTGTCGATCATCGGTCGGTGATTGGGTCGGTGCCACTGCCGCATTAGCAATCCCTTGTAGCAAGTTGGCACGACTGACAATGCCTATCAGCTTATCGCCGCGCACAACGGGCACGCGTTTAATGTGATTTTTTTCTAGCAATCGAGCAATATCGTGAAGGGGTGTGTTCTCTTCCACCGTGAGCGGATTCGGGGTCATCACCTCATGCGCTTTACGGCCATGCTGCTTAACGTAGTCGCCGGGATCTTTGCCCCCGCTGACCAGCGATAACCACCAGGATTGAGGACCGTCATCGTCATTTTTCAGTTGGCGCATCAAATCGCCTTCGCTGACAATTCCGATCACCCGTTGCTCGGCGTCAATAACAGGAACGGCGCTAATGCGGTTATTGATCAGTAGCTGGGCAATGTCACGCACCTCGGCATCGGGGCCCACACTGATCACTTTTGGCGTCATAATATCGATAGCTTGCATGGCTTTTCTCCTTGCGACAGCTTTAAGATGAACCTTAAAGACTGCGCCGCAAACGCAGGTTAACCTGCCCGTCTTTTGAGACTAGTTCGCTCCTCGCTATTTAGCCATACAGTCGCGGCTGTTAACGCTGCTCGCTGTTGTCCTTCATAACATTTTCCTTCATGGCATTGTCCTTCATAGTATTGTTTTTCATGACACTGTTTTTCATGACAGTATTCTCTTCGACTTTTTCAATATCAACAATGCCTGAACGGCTGACCACAACCTTCCAGCGTGCAAGGTAGGGCGAGTCTTCGCTGCCTGTTTCTCGGATAACGAGGTTAAATAAATGGCGTCGTTCAACACTTTCACGCACCGCCTGGCCATCTTTCAAGCGGTATATATGGTGCTTGCCCTTATTCATTAATCGCGTAAGCATCGATATATCGAGATTCAGCGTTTCACGGGTATGCTCGTAGCCGCTTAAAAAACGAGTGGGCGACATACGCGAGCTTGAACGATAGTGCAACACCATTTCTTCACGCTGAGCGACCGTGCGGCGACGCATCTGCTGAATGTCATCGCTTAACGAGGCGAAGCGTTTGTAATCAAACCACTCTAGCTGGCGGCCTACCAGGGCATTACGAGTAGGGTCGAGATACTGACGGCGCCACTTAGGCCGCCCTTTGCGCAGCAGCCGCCAGAGGGTGTTGCGCAAATCGTCTTTGAACACTTCACGCATGGCGTAAAGCAGCGCCATGGCCAGCACAAACAGCGCCGTAATATCGCCCACCACCTCACGTACGCGCAATACACCTAGCGTTACGCACGCCATCACCACCGCCGTCGCCAGCGCCTTAACCGCCTTTTGCTCACCGCCACCCAGCTCTAACGCCTGCTGTTTAAGCGTGATGGGATGCTCGATTAGGCGGCGCAGCAGGCGCATTTTATTCGACATTCGGGTGGGATCAGCCATCACCCGTTCAGCGTTATACTCCTGCTCGCGACGATACTCGTCCTCACGATGGCAGACGCTAATAAAGCGCCGACGGCTTTCGGTAAACTCACCGCCGCGAGGCATGTGTGCGATCAACGCCAACAGCTGCTGCTCAGTGAACCAAGAGAGATAATTATCAATATTAGCAAAGTACTTATATAAGCTTTCATCGCTGGGCTGATTGCGCCGCAGCCGCTTAAGTATGCCATCGCTTAAATCGATCATTTCATTTAGTTGGTCGCGTAAAGCGTTAGCGCTTTCGTGCACCTCACTGTTCTCTTCTCGCTCCTCTTGGCGGGCGTGACGCAGCTTATTAGCACTGGCTAACATCATCTGAGTGGTGCGCTCCATCGCCACTACGTATTGATAAGCATATAAACTCAAACTCAGCCGGTAAGAGTCACTACCCAACCGGTTTCGGCTGGCAAGACGGCTATGCACCAGCGGCAGAAGATATTCGTCACTGTAGTAGGTGCGCGACACGTTAATCGCCGAGTGGTAAAACGCTTCCTCGGAGATTAACTGGGTGCTTAATCCAAGCTCGCCAGGTATGAAAAGGTAAACATCAAGATTATGCGATGTCTCTTCCTTAAGCCGCCGAGTAAGACGCAGCTGAAAGCTATTTTTACGCTCAACGTTGATCACCTACGCTCACTCCCGACGTCCATGCTCACTACGATAATATTGAGAAGTTAAAGCCACATCTCAAGGACCTTCTACATTTAGTGAGCAGGCGCCACTGCATATTTGTATACCAGGCCCGCTATTGCCGTGGCTACTCATCGCCGTGTTCGCCACTGGCGCTGGCATAGGTATTGCTCTGGGGCTCGCCTTGAGCCTGGGGCTTGTGGCGATGTGACGCCGCTCGCTCAGCCGTCTTATCATTTGCCCGTTCATACTCATCTCTTTGCGTTTCTGCCTTCGTAGGCAGTGGCGCGGGCTGGGGCGGCGCGGGTTTTTTACGCGAGCTATCGGTGTCCTCTTCGCCGCTAGCTTCGATGGCAAAGTCAGTACCGGTTTCATCCTGGCGGCGGTCTTCAGAGCGCGCTTCCATACTGACGCTAAGACGCGGGATGCCCAGATCAATGGCCTGAGATTCCATGCGCTGTTTAAGCAGCAGGTTAAATGCACGGGAAACATCCCACTGCATTTCTGGCGCGGTACGAAAACGCATGCGCAGAATAGGACAGCCGTCTTCGAAGCCCTGAACGCCCTGCATCTCAAGCGGTGACCAGATGTAATGGCGCATCATCGGGTCTTTACGCAGCTCCTGCGCGGTCTCTTGCATCAGCGTAATCGCATCGTCGATCTTCATATCGTAGGGAATTCGGATACGCATTAACGCGATGCCGAACTGACGCGACATGTTGTGAATCGATTCGATACGGCTAAAGGTGATGATATGCACCACGCCGTCTAGATCGCGTAACCGCACGGTGCGAAGCGTTAACCCTTCGACCGTTCCCATATGGCTGTTGATCTTGACGAAGTCATCTACCGCCAGCGAATCTTCGATCAAGATAAAAATACCGGTAATCAAATCCTGAACGAGGGTTTGGGCACCGAAACCAATGGCCAAACCGATCACACCCGCACCGGCCAGTAGCGGTGTCACGTTGACGCCTAAGTTGGCCAACCCGGAAATCACCGCAATAATCAAAATGATGACAAAAATGACGTTGCGAATCATCGGCGTAATGGTTTGCGCCCGCGCCTGATTAACGCGCCGCCCGCGCGAACGCGCAGAGGAGGTAAGCGCGCGCTGAATTGCCGTGTCGGCCAGAATCCATACCAGCCACGCCAGCAACAGGGTGGCGCCCAGGCTGACCAGCGCTTGACCAATGCGCGCGCTGGCCACTGCTTGCTGGCCGAGCCCAAACAGTGACCCGCCCCACACCTGCATGGAAAGCTCGGCAAACACCATCCACGAGCAAATATACGCCAACACAAAACCAAACCGCTCTAGGCGCTTACGGTACTGGCTGTAGCGATGACGATGGCGACGCTTCCCCATCCGCTCCGACTGGCGTCGTAGCAGCCCCGTAATGACTAGCGTGAGCACCAGCAGGCTGGCTGAAATGATCGAGCGTGCCAGCGCAGTACCAACGTCGCCAGCGGTAATAAAAATGGCCATCAGAGAGCCACTCACCAGCAGCAACGCGGGAATATGCCATAGGCCGCCCAGCGAGCGAATCATTTCAACGGCCGTACTGGCATCGCGGCGCTGTTTAAACGGGCGATTGCAAATCAGATGGCGCACGGGACGTTTAAATTTGAGGATAAACCGCACGGATAGCAGCGCTGCCAGCATATTGGCAAGCACTGACACTAGGCTCGACAGCTCACTTCCGAGTAGCTCAACCAGGCGCGTGGAGTTAACCGCGTCGCCGAGGGCAATCACTGCCCCAATCACAAACAGACCGCGCAGTGCCTGCTGTTGGAGAAGCTGAACCGCGGTAAAACGATGACCGCGGCTGAAAAATGCCACCACCGTTTCAAACACCACCGACAATGCTCGACCGCACAGGCAAATATACGCCATTACTAATACCATCGTACGGCCGGGGCTATCAGGCAGCACCTGGCCAACCCCTAGCGTTATGGCAAAGGCCAGCGTCCAGGGCAGCATGCGTCGGAAAAAATGTATCGCGAGTAGCCTGCCTTTGGGGTCACGAGGTAGATCCAACGGCCAGTGGCGACGGGTTGCCAGCATGCGCCCTAACGCAATCATCACCACCAGTAGTCCGGTCCAGATGAGCGCCAGCACCGCGCCTTCAGCAACGGCTCGAATGATTTCACCTTGGTCTGCATCATCAGTCAGCGCGCGTAAATCGTCAGCGCCCTGCGCCAATTGGCGCGACCACTCATCAAGGGGAGAGTTACCGGCTTGAGCCTGATCACCAAGGTCGCTTAGCGTATCCGCCAGCGCGCCAAGCAGGCCTTGCCGCACGATACTGTCTTCCTCGTTAGCAGCATCCGCAGTGACCTGCAGCTCGCGCAGCGACGACAGCAGCTGAGTCCGCTGCTCTTCGTTCTCGAGCATGCCGATAACATCGTTTAACGAGCTCTGAAACTCGCTGCTGCTGACGTCGGATTTCTCCTCATCAGCGCCGCCGCCCAAACTTGGCAGGGATACCATCTGCGCCTGGGCCTGCGTTGCAGTCACGCTGATCAGCACAAAGAAGACGATGCTTATTATCGTGTGGATTAACCGGTGCTGTCGCACGCTTTACTCCTGAAAATTGGTCTGAATAGCGTCCTGCTGATTTTCTTCACCTGCATTGAGTACGCTCAGCCTCAACGCGTGTCTATGATAGGCTGAGCACCTAAACGTTCACCTCAAGGATGCCGAGATGACGCTACAAGCTCCGCCCAACCGCTTAAACAGCCATGGAAAAAACCGGCATGTTGGCGTCGAAATTGAATTTGCTGGCCTACCACCCAGCGACACAGCGCTGATCGTACGCGATCTATTTGGCGGGGAGCTTAACGTGGTAAGCCCTCACCGGCTACTAGTAGAAGCTACTCGCTGGGGGACGTTTGGTATCGAGCTAGATACTCAGTACGCGCATCCTGACCAATCCTTGTTTGAAGATCCTAGCGCTCTCGACAACGAATGGGCGCGCCACCGGCACCAACGACGCATTGAGTTTCACCAGAAAACCCGTGAGCTGATCGGCGACATGGTCACTGGTTTAGTGCCGACAGAAATAGTGGTGCCCCCCGTGCCCTGGAATGAACTCGAAGCGCTAGACACGCTATTTGAAGCTCTGCGTGAACATGGTGCGAAAGGCACCGATGCAAGCCTAATGTATGGGTTCGGGCTGCATCTTAATCCGGAAGTAGCGCACTTTGACGTCGGCTATCTGCTCGCCATGCTGCGGGCCTATATGCTACTTGCCAGCTGGCTGCGCGACGACATCAAAATCGACATTACCCGGGAAATACTGCCTCACGCCAACCCCTTCCCTAAAGAATACGTGCTGAAAGTACTCGATAGCCATTATTCCCCCGATCTTGACACGCTGATCGATGACTACCTGCGCGACAACCCTACGCGTAATCGCGAGCTGGACATGTTGCCACTCTTCGCCTATTTACGTCCTGAGCACCCACATGCATTGCTGCATGCCAAGCTCACCAAGTCGCGCCCTACCTTTCACTACCGGTTGCCTAATGCGCAGCTTTCACAGCCTGGCTGGGGCTCGGTAGTCGAATGGAACCGCTGGGTCGAGGTAGAAAAACTCGCCGCCAACCCTGAAGCGCTGCTGGCACGTTGCGCCGAATATATCGCTGCTCAAAACCGGCCGCTGCTAACGCGTGTAAAAGAGAAACTGGGCCACTGGCTTCGCCGTAAGCGTTAGAGCGCTACCTTCTTCACTTTCAAAATAGCGAGTAACTATCGGCATGTCTCGACCGCTTATCGGAATCACAACCTCTGATCAAAAAAGCCAGTTAGCCTGGTGGTTTGATTGGTTTGCCGTTTGGCGCCATGGCGGCCAGCCGCTGCGTCTGTCGCCCGAGCGCGCTCTACCCGATAGCCTGGATGGCTTGATCATTGGCGGCGGTGACGACATACAGGCCCACCTTTACGGCGCAGAGGTACAGCTGAATGTGCGGCTTGACCCCGCACGCGATGAGCTAGAGCTTATGTTGCTGGAACGTTTTATTCCGTTACAAACGCCGGTACTAGGCATCTGCCGTGGGGCGCAATTAATCAACGTGCATCTTGGCGGCACGCTTGACCCTGATATCTACACCACCCATGAAGGCTTAAAGCGACGCCGTACCGTGCTACCCCGCAAAACCGTCGACATTGTCGGGGCTAGCCAATTACACCGCTTATTGGGCGTCACCTGGTGCCGCGTCAACAGCCTGCATCACCAGGCCGTTTATCAAGCCGGTAGCGGCATCGACATTGTGGCTCGCGACCGTGATGGCCTAGTGCAAGGCATCGAGTCTCGTGAGCACGATTTTTTGATTGGCGTGCAGTGGCACCCCGAATGGCTGATTTTTAACCGCCCCCAGCAGCGCTTAATTCGCGCACTGGTGACGGCATCAAAGCGCCATTCTAAACGGTGCGGCAAGCAGTATGAGTAGCTTAACTACTTGAGAACCGCCAGCGCAGCGCTGTAGTCAGGCTCGTTTTTCAACTCGCTCACCAGCTCGCTGTGCAGCACGCGGTTATCGGCATCCAGCACGACGACCGCTCGGGCGCAAAGCCCTTCCATCGAACTATTGCGCAGCGCAACGCCCCAGGCCTCAAGAAACTCGGCGTGACGGAAAGTAGACAGCGTTTCGACGTTATCTAACCCCTCAGCACCGCAAAAGCGCTTAGCCGCAAAAGGTAAGTCGGCAGAAACCACCAATACCACGGTGTCAGCAAGATTAGATGCCAGCTCATTAAAGCGACGTGTGGACATTGCGCAGGTGGGGGTATCGACGCTGGGAATAATATTGAGCACTTTACGCTTGCCTGCGTAAGTCTCGAGCGTGACATCCTGCAGATTCGTATTGGTAAGCGTCATCACAGGCGCCGTTTGGCCTTCAGCGGGCAGCGTGCCAGCGACATCCACAGGTTCGCCTGCGCGGGTAATCTGTTGCATTGCTTACTCCTTGGTTATTCAGCTAAATAGGGTGAGAATCTCTGAGGCCTCACCGACAAGTCCACTAGAAAGCATTCATGATAAGCGTTATCGTCACGCCTTTGCAGACTTGCCGTTAGCGTATTTGTTCAACGCTGCCGGTTTATCTTACTGAGGTTTTGGCATGGCCTGTGTACTAATTGTTAAAACTGGCGACGCTTTTCCAGAAGTGGTCGACCAACATGGTGACTTTGAAACGCTGTTTGAAAAGCAGCTCAGCACCGCCCTGCCAGAGCATTTGACGCTGCGGGTCTGGGATGCTCGGACAAATGCGCCCGCGCCCTCACTGGATACGCTGGCCGCCATCGTGATCACCGGCTCGCACAGCATGGTGAGTGACGCCGAGCCCTGGAGCGAAGCGCTCAAGCCGTGGCTTGAAGAGGCGCTCGCCAAGGATACGCCCATGCTCGGCGTTTGCTATGGCCATCAGCTAATGGCTGCCGCGTTTGGCGGCGTGAGTGACTATCATCCGGCTGGCCGGGAGTCCGGCACGCGCACCGTGCGGCTCACCCAGGCAGGTCAACTCGACCCCTTGTTTCGCCAGCTACCGGAAAGCTTTGCCGCGCACCTTACGCACGCGCAGTCCGTCATACAGGCGCCGCTTGAGTCTACAGTACTCGCCCATAACAGCCACGATGCTCATCAGGCGCTGCGCTACGGACCGCGCCAGTGGAGCGTGCAATTTCATCCTGAATTCACCGCGCCCGTGATGCGCGCCTATCTTGAACGCCAGCGCGCGTCGCTGCGTGACCAGGGCGAAGAGCCCGAAGCGCTACTGGCAAGCGTTGTTGACTGTCAGGCAGCTTCAAGCCTTCTCAAGCGGTTTTTAACCTTCGTATAGCCTTGCTTGCGCAGACTTACGATTTACGCTCATCGCGCCGGGAGGCTAATCGATCTGCCAGGCGCGTTGGTTCAGGCAGCTTAGTGCGGCCTAAGCAGCGCATCATCCAGGCGAGCGAGGTTTCCAGCGACATCCGGTGCCCTGGCGACACATAGACGGGTTTGACCTTAGCGCGGGAGCGCACGACGGCACCGATCGTCTCGGCTCCCGCATAAAGCGGCACCCAGTCGCCGCGCTGCTCGCCCACCTCGGCATGCTTTCCACACAGACGTGACTTGGCAATACCCATCGTGGGTAAATCAAGCCACAGCCCTAAATGCGCCGCCACGCCTAAACGGCGCGGATGAGCAATTCCCTGGCCATCCACCATCACTAACTCAGGTTGCACGCTGAGCATTGCAAAAGCTCCCAGCGCCGCAGGAACTTCACGAAACGACAGCAGGCCGGGAATATACGGCATGCGCGTGGGCTCACGATAAACCACCTGCTCAACCACGCGTAAATCTGGCGCAGTGGCCAGATCCCACTTCAGCACAACCACCGCGGCGCGCGTCGTTTCGCCGCCCTCTTCAAAGCCGATGTCGACGCCGGCGATATGCGAAACCGGCGCTAGCCGATCCGACATTTCTAGCCGCTTAGCCAGCCGTGACTGCAGCGCCCTCGCCTCTCTTGGCGCAAGGTTCCAATCATGTAGCGGTGCGGGCATGGCGTCTTCCTGATATGGCAAAGAATAGCGTGATGAGAGATAGCCAAAGCAACAAAAAAACGCCCCCGCACCAAGGAAGGTGCGGGGGCGTTTTGAGCGTCTCAATTGCCGCTTAGCAGCCGTTGATTAAGCCTTACGTTGATGAAGGCTTAAGCGCGTTCGCGACGACGAATCGGCGCATCGCCTTCGTCACGGCGACGGCGCGGTGCGCGCTCAGCCGGTGCGCTGTCTTCGCTGATTTCTAGCGGACGGCCGGCTACACGAGCACGTGCCATCTTAGCAAGAATCGTTGAAGGCAGGCCGCTTGGCAGCTCAACCACAGAGAAAGCGTTGCGAATATCAATACGACCGATACGCGCGCCTTCAATGCCACCTTCGTTAGCCAAAGCGCCGACTAGCTGGCCCGGTTTAACGCCATCTTTGTGACCAACAGAGACGCGGTAGCGCGTCATGCCTTCGGTCGGGGCGCTGTTGCTAGTACGCTCACGGCGAGCACCCGGCTTACCGGCAGGTGCGCCATCACGCGTCGGGCGCTCTTTACGCGGAGCCTGAAGACGACCAATCGGCGCTTCATCAGCACGCGCCATAGCGGCAAACGCACAGGTCAGCTCAATCGGATCATGGCCTTCTTCAATAAGGCGCTCAATCAAAGCACGCTGTTCTTCGGCACCTTTGGTTAAGGAGGCAAGAACGCGGTGATGGAAGACATCATCGCGATGAGCACGAATAGCCGACTCATCAGGTAGCGGCATTTCAGCCATTTTCTGCCCGGTTGCCTGCTCCATCCAGCCTACTTTGCGGCCTTCACGGAAGCCAGCAAAGGTAATGGCGATACCGCTACGACCCGCACGACCGGTACGGCCGATACGGTGCGTATAGGCTTCTGCATCTTGCGGCAGATCGTAGTTGATGACGTGAGTGATACGCGATACGTCTAGGCCACGAGCCGCAACGTCGGTAGCAATTAACACATCAACCTTGCCACGCTTCAAGCGTGTAATAGTACGCTCACGCAGGCTTTGATCAAGGTCGCCCGACAGACCAGCAGCGTTAACGCCACGCGCAGTCAGCTGCTCAACCAGGGTAGTACAGGCCGCACGAGTACGCACAAAGACGATGGCCCCATCGACCGGCTCGACTTCAAGAATACGTGACAGAGCTTCTAACTTAGCGCCGCCATCGACGCGCACAATGCGCTGCTCGATGTTTTCGCCAGTCGTGGTGCCAGATTCAATCGCTACTTTTACCGGATTAACCAGGTAGCGGTTAACAATGCGCTCGATTTCTGCCGGCAGCGTCGCCGAGAAGAACACGCGCTGTGCATCTTTAGGGGTATCGGCAACCACGCGTTTTACGTCGTCGATAAAGCCCATGCGCAGCATTTCGTCGGCTTCGTCCAGCACTAGTGCGGACAGGCCATCCAGCTTCAGGCTACCGCGGTCCAGGTGATCGATAATACGACCCGGCGTACCCACAACGACCTGTGCGCCACGCTTAAGAGCGCCTAGCTGCTCACGATACTCTTGACCGCCACACAGGGTAGCCACTTCGAGGCCTTTCAGATTTTGGCCATACTTACTAAACGAGGCAGCTACCTGCTGAGCCAGCTCGCGGGTCGGTGCCATGACCAGCACCTGTGGCTCGCGACGCTGGAGTTCCAGGCGCGATAATAGGGGTAAAGCAAACGCAGCCGTTTTACCGGTACCTGTCTGAGCTTGGCCCAGCATATCGCGGCCTTCAAGCAGCGCAGGAATGGTTTGTGCTTGAATCGGTGAGGGTACTAAATAGCCCTGTGATTCAACAGCAGATAGAACGGCAGGCAATAGAGCCAGATCACCGAAGCTCGGCGAGGCGACAGAAGTCGAGGTCATTAATCACACCTTGGTAGGCCGGCAAGTACCGGCAAAAAACATCATAAGCGTCCCTGACTCTGTCATCGCGCAACGACATTAACAAAATGGTCGTTGTCGAAAACAGGCACCGCCGTAGCGGTCGTAGCCATCAATGGAGTCGGAGACGCCGGTCGCACCTAGCATCCGGTTAGCAAACACCGCGTTTGCGGGCCAACCGTTGTGGCGACCTTCTGCGCCGATTTCACCCGTGTGGTGAAATACTGGAGGCGCGCCATCTACACAGCAATGAACATAAAGCAATTGGCTAGATGTTCCCGCAAGCGATACTGCTAATAGTACCTAACTGCTAACTAGTACCTAAGCAAGTAAACGCTTATCGTCGTGATGGAGGGGTCAACACATGCGAGGAGCGCGCATCCTAACACCGCATTTTACTCCTGACCAGCACTTTTAACTTGCACCACATTGAATCAACCATTTGCACTTGTGTACATTTCGTCTAATATATTAAGTGTTCAGTCAAGTTCAAGACTATCAAGGAGTGAGGCGATGAACTGGGATCAGATTGAAGGTAAATGGACAGAAATGAAGGGCAAGGCTCGTTCAAGCTGGGGCGACCTTACTGACGATGAGCTGGATCAAATCGGTGGCAAGAAAGACCAGCTGGTTGGCAAGCTTCAGCAAAAATATGGCCTTGCGCGAGAAGATGCAGAACGTAAAGCCGATGAGTGGGCTGAGAAGCAGTAGCTGACTGATTAGAAGTACTGAGTTTTAAAATGGTCAATTTTTTGTAACATCATTCAGAATATTAATAGGTTAAGCAGCCTATTCCTTATCGTAGCCACATGGAGAGATGCTATGCGTAAAACTATCCTGACAACCGTTATCGGTACCGCCCTATTAGGAAGCGTTGCCATGAGCGCCCACGCGTCAAGCGAGCCGCAGGGCATGTATTCTGCCGACAACATTCTTGACGCAGAGGTTTATTTTGCCGGCGGTTCCGGTGAAGAAATCGGTGAAGTTGAAGATATTCTGTTTGACGAGGAAATGCGTATCACCGCTCTGGTCATTGAAAGCGGTTCAGTGCTCGGATTAGGTGGCCGTGAAATCGTAGTCGGCACCGACTACTTCACCCTCGAAACCGATATGCAAAACGATGGTGATACGGAACACCGCATTCTGGTCAGCGCTAGCCAGGAAGAAGTAGAAGCATTTCCTGCCTACAATCGTGACTGGTGGGAGCAGACTAAAGCTAGCGCCCGCGATGCTTGGCAAACTACCCAGGAAGGCGCACAAAGCGCTTGGCAAAGTACGCGTGAAGCCGTTAATCCTAACGAGTAATTAGGCTAACGCGGCTTCTCATTGGATTTAAGCAAGCTATATAAGCTATTGAGTCTCCAGTGAGAGCCGCTAGTAACAGCAACTCGTTAACAGCAGCACGTTAAAAGGGCCGCCCATTTCACTGGGCGGCCCTTTTTTATTACTGCGCCGCCATTACATTATCCAGCTATTTACGCCTGACACCCTGCCCTGGCAAACGCTCCCGATCATGAGGTCGCTGAAAATCGAGCAGCGGGCCGGCGGGAACAATGCGTGTCGGATTAATCGTATCGTGGCTGTAATAGTAGTGGCGCTTGATATGATCCATATTGACCGTCTCGGCCACGCCCGGCCATTGATAGATTTCGCGCACATAATTGGCCAGGTTGGGATAATCTTCAATACGCTTAAAATTGCATTTGAAGTGGCCGTAATAAACCGCATCGAAACGCACCAGGGTGGTGAAGAGACGAATATCAGCCTCAGTTAACCACTCCCCTGCCAAATAACGCTGAGTGCTTAGGCGCACCTCCATGCGCTCCAGCGCTTCAAATAGCGCTTTCACATGCTTTTCATAAACGTCCTGCTCGGTGGCAAAGCCTGACTTATAAACGCCGTTATTGATGTGGTCATACACATCGGCGTTGACTTCATCTATTACGCTACGCAGATCCAAGGGATAAAAATCTAAATCGTTGCCAGTAAGCTCATCAAAGGCATGATTAAACATGCGCAGCAAATCCGCAGACTCATTATTGATGATAGCGTTACGCTGCTTATCCCACAGCAAGGGAACGGTGACTCGGCCAGTGTAGTGCGGGTCGGTCATCGTGTAGAGCTGGTGATGAAAGTCGATGCCATTGATTGGATCGCCGCTGGCGCCCTCATCCTGGCGATAGGTCCAACCATCCCCCAGCATCAGCGGGCTAACATGCGACGTGCCAATAAGCGGCTTCAACCCTTTTAGCGCACGCATAATTAAAGTGCGGTGCGCCCAAGGACACGCAAGGGACACATATAAATGATAGCGATCGTTGGCGGCTGGGTAGCAGCGACCGTCTGTTTCCGGCTGGTCGCCCACCCAGTCGCGCAGCTTGGCTGATTCACGCACGAATTCACCACTATTCTTTTTGGTGTCGTACCACTGGTCGTGCCACTCGCCATTTATTAATAGTCCCATGGGGGCGCCTTCTGAAAGTGTCTTCAGGTAATGGACACATTACCTTGCCGCTATTCAGCTTACCCCTGTACCTGGGATGCTCAAGCGGATGTTTTAGGGCTTTTCATTCGACTGAGTCGAATCCTGCACGGCGCACTCGCTTATCACTGCTTGCTTTAACGCAGAGGCCATCGCATGAGCAGCAGGCCCGGCACGATCACGGTCACGAAAAATAAGCTGAACCGGCACCTCGCGAACTCCGCCTGCGGGAAGCGGCAGCGGCTTCAACTGACCGCTTCGCAACTCGTCAGCGATACGCGTTTCAGGCATCCACGCAAAACCCAAGCCACGCCGGAGCATATCCAGCGACGTATTTAGGTGAGTGACCGTCCAGCGCTGCTCTGCTTTTAACCAGCCAGCGTTTGTCGATTGGCGCAGCGCCGAGTCGCGCACCACCAGTTGGCGATACTGAGCCAGATCGCGCAAGTCCAGCAAGCGGCCTAACTGATGAAGCGCATGTTGAGGATGTGCCACTGCGATAAAACGTACGGTGACCAGCGGCTCACCCAAAAACCCTTGAGCCTCAATGCCCGAGACCACCAGATCAGCCCGGCCATCGTAGAGCATTTCTACGCCACCATTGAGCACGCTTTCGTGCAACTGAACGCGCACTTGAGGGTACGTTTCAGAAAAGCGCTCTAGCGCTTTGGCTTGGGCATCGGCGGGAAACACCTGATCGATAGCGACGACGACCTCCGCCTCTAAACCAGCGGCAAGCCGAATGGCAACATCCTCAAGCGAGGCCGCGCTTTCAATCAGTTGACGGGCGCGCCGAAGGAGCAGCTCACCGGCTTCGGTTAAGCGTACCTGGCGGCCAATGGGTTCTAGCACCTGAACCCCTAACTGCTCTTCTAACTTATGGACGGCATGATTCAGCGTGGAAGGGCTTTTGTGCACGGCTTCTGCCGCACGCGCGAACCCACCATGATCAACCACGGCTGCCAACATTTGCCATTGTGAAAGCGTAACCCGGGACATTTCGATTTCCTCGACGCAAAATAGCGAAATACTGCGCTTAATATTCGAAAAAATATTGCCAGCATGCCAGGAAACGCCCTGCAGTTCTGCAACCTATATAAAAGGCCTGCTGATCATGACCACTCATTGGTGCCCTACTCGCTTTCAAGCACCCATACTTTTTTGCATCGACCCGCTCTAGTGACGCTCACCAGCCCCATCGCTGTCACTCTTTCACTCATTTAACGGCACTAGACTAAAGGATGAATACTATACATTTGTTGTATTAATGCTTTTAAAAAAGCTGTTTTCGTATATGATCGAATGACGCTATTTAGTTAGCTTTTATCAGTTACATTCATTTGCAAACAGCGTTCATTAATAGCTTTATCTTACGCATTGTTTGCATTTTTATATTTAAGTACGTTTTATGTATAGGCATACAGTCTATGCACCCCTCTTCGCATGGGGTATGGTTCCGGGTATATATACTTTTTTGTCATCTTTTTAATCACGAACTCGGCGGTCCATTTACCCATGTTGCGAATCCTCCATTCGCTGCCTCGCGCGCACAAATTATTACTGTTACCCGTGGCCACTATGGTCACAGTGCTGGGCACACAGAAGTTAGTCACGACTTATCATGATTTAAACCAGTCATATACACCGCTAGAAAGCGTACTAGTACCGCTTCCTAGCGATTCAACCCCGGGCGTTCCTTCACTACGTCAAGAACGTACGCCGGTGGCTGAAGCGATCGATCGTGCCTCGCGTGCCCTCGACGCCACCCGCGGAAACATTCCTCTCAGCGAACTAGCGGTGACGGAGATCGTCGATCTTGACGTTATCTCTAAAGCCGAAGCTGATATGGCTAGCCAGCCTACGCTGGTAAGTAATCTGGCAGCCGTTAGCACCATCACCCCCAACACAGCATCGCTGGGCGTATCTTCGCTTGATAGCGGCGCCCTGCACATGGCGGTGGTCGTTGGCACGTTAACGAGCGGCATGCTGGACGTAGACAGCGCGTCCTCAATCGAAATTGCCGATGCCACTTCCTATGAAGACTATGGCATTGAGCTATTCGATGACGTCTCGTTTCTGGATCTAGAGCTCGCGGCAGAAGAGCCGTTTGTGCCCGTATGGAAAACGCACATTGTTGAATCCGGCGAAACCTTTGCCGTGCTAGCGCAAAATCAGCTGGGCCTTGGCTATAGCGAAGTGCTTGCCTTGCTTGAAGACTTACCCGATCAGCGCTTGTTAACCAACTGGCGTGCCGGGCATAGCTTTGATTACCAGTTAGATGAAGACGGCCGCTTACTGTCGCTGCGCATGATGAAAAACACCCGCGAAGGTGTCATGTTAGAGCGTGATGCTGACCAGTACGCGGTTACCGCCATTGAACGTCAGGGCGAACCGGTCCAACGCCTTTACGCGGGTAGCGTCAGCGGTAGCTTCGCACGCTCAGCCCAAGCCACCGGTTTAAATAGCGGCTCCGTAACTGAATTGACAAAGATACTTGAGAAAAAGCTCGATTTTCGGCGTGACAGCCGTCGCGGTGACCGTTTCCAGGTACTGGTCGAGTCAGACATGATTGATGGCGAAACCCTTGAGTCCCGCGTACTAGCCGTTAAGTATGACGGCGAACGCATGGATTTGACCGTGGTACGCAATCTGACCGACAACAATTTCTATACGCCTGAAGGCGGAAGCCTGGACCCTGCGTTCGCACGCTATCCCTTTGATGGCAGCTACCGCTTAAGCTCCAACTTCAACCCCAACAGAAAGCACCCCATCACAGGCCGCGTCAGCCCTCATAACGGCACCGATTTTGCTATGCCCATTGGCACGCCGGTTCTCGCGCCTGCCAACGGTCGGGTTGAGCGCGTTAGCAACCATCCTGCCGCCGGGCGCTACATTGTAGTTCGACACGACAACGGATACCGCACTCGCTACCTGCACCTTTCTCGCCAGCTGGTTAACCAGGGCGATCGCGTGACTATGGGCGAGCGCATCGCGCTTTCCGGTAATACCGGCCGCAGCACCGGCCCGCACCTGCATTATGAAGTCATCGTTAATAATGCCCCGGTAAACGCCATGACGGTTAGTCTTCCTGAGAACAGTAGCCTAAGTGGCGAAACGCTGGTCGCCTTCCAGAGTCAGGCAGAGCCAATGCTGGCCACGTTAGAAAGTGGCGAAACCGGCCCGGTTAGCGTGGCGAACTATCAGCAAAGCGATGACTAATGTTTATATTGATTAGCAAGGCCTAGATGAACAGCGAAGGCCCTGCTAGCCACTAACTTACTAACGCTACAATGCAAAACACCGCCCACTGAGGCGGTGTTTTGCATTGTGCTTGTTACCCATTTATTGCCGATATTCTTTAGCTCAACTTGAAGGTAACGCGCGCTGTAACGCCGCCAGCAGCGTCGCATCGCGGCGATAGATATCAGGCCTGAACTCTACCTCTCCCTGCTCATTCGGCCAGGCGGTCAAATAATGCAGCGCCACGGGTATCCGCTGCGCCAGATTGACGTTGCGATCACTTCCCCCGCTTAGCAAGCTGCTCATTTGATAACGGCTGCCGGTATCCTGCAGCAGCATCTGCGCAAGCTCAGCCACTCCCTCGACGCGAATGCAGCCGGAGCTTAGCGCTCGCTGATCGCGCTGAAACAGGCCGCGGGCAGGCGTATCGTGTAAATAAATCATGTCGTTATTAGGAAAGCGCACTACCACGCGCCCTAGCGGATTACCCGCCCCGGCCACCTGGCGCAGCATAACGCCGCCAGGGCGCTGCCAGTCAATCTCTTCAGCGATCAGCGGCACGCCCGCAGGGCTAATTACCTGAATATTTTGACGCGCCAAATAATCGACATCCGCCCGCACGCGAGGCAATACGTCCTCACGCATAATGGTTGGCGGTATTGTCCAGGAAGGGTTAATCGTTAAATGACTGATCGCCGAATGGATGATGGGCGTTTCACGGCGCGATGACCCGACCACTACGCGCGCATCCCACTGCTGACCGTTAGGACGCACGTAGTGCATTTTATAGCCCGCAATGTCGACCCAGACGCGCGGCTCGGCAAACTGCATCGGACGTATCCAGCGCGCGCGCTCTAAGTTGACGCGCAGCTGGTCAATACGCGTGGCAACCGATGTATTTAACGCCAAACGCGTTTGCTCACCGACCACCCCGTCAGCTTGCAATAAATGACGCCGCTGAAAGCGTCTCACGGCCGTTTCTAACGAGGCATCAAAGATACGCCGATTGGTTGCCGTGCCCTGCACTCCGATCAGTGGATAAGCGCTGCTGTCGGCTGCCAATAAATCGGTATCGCCCCAGAGTGCTAAGCGCTGACGCAGCACCACCACATCAGCTGTTTCATCGCCTGGGCGAAGCGATTCCTCCCGCGCGGCTAAGTAAGGCGTGCTGCTCAGATTAGCCAGCTGGTAATGCTGTTTTAAGGCATCGCGCAACTGCTGATATTCCGCCGATGAGGGGCGGGCCAGCGCGATAGCGTCTTCCAGCTTGTTATCCTCAATGGCATGCACAACGCGCAGAAGTGAGTACCCACGCTCAGGGCGCGGCGCGTCCCAATGGGGCTCAACATCCCGCGGATCGACCTTGCCACGCTCCACATGATCCAGCGCCAGCAGCAGCGACTGGGTTGCCTTGATATCAAATGCCGCCTGCGCCGACACTCCTGATGTCTGGCTACGATGAAACTCATTGAGCAATGTGCCTGCGTGATAGTCCACTGGCGCCAAGCCGTCACTTTCCAAGCTATTCAACGCAGCCACCAACGACTCAACCGTTAAGACGGCCTGCCAAATCGGCTGACCGTCATGCAGTTGATAAAACTCGGCAATGGGTAGATGCTGCACGTCAGCAGTGATTAATTGCTGCGCTAACGCTTGCTGCAATGGCGCAGAGTCTGCATATGCACTGTTGATACCTAAAGCACTGTGGGTAAGCGTTAGGCACAGGGCGGTTCCCAGCGCCCATCGTTTTAGTGGCTGCATCTCGTTCATCGCTCTCTCCTTGCGTTACTATTGCTGTCCACACTAGCCGCCCCGTCTTTTTATCTTAGTCGGCTGTGGTCATCATGACCGATATTGTTTGCAGGATCGATTTATATGGCGCTTCGTTTAAAGCTTGTCACGCTGCTCTGTTCTCCTTTTTTAGCATTATTTACATTACCGCTATACGCCGCCGGCTTCTTTGCTCAGGTTGCCTCAACGCCGCCTCCCGGCGTGCCGCCGTTGCAGCACCAGCTGCTGCAGCTGGCTCCTCAGGCAACGCACCAGGCGCTGCGCTTGGCGGCTCAGGCACTTAACTGCGCGGCACCGAATGCCGAGCGCCTAGCGGTGATCGACTACTCGCTGCCTTCTACCGAGCCACGCCTGTGGGTGTTTGATTTGCGCCAACATCAACTGCTCTTTGAAGAGCTGGTTTCACACGGCCAAGGCTCCGGCGATATGCAGGCGGAAACGTTCTCCAATACGCCTGACAGCCACCAGTCGAGCCTGGGGCTATTTCGTACGATGAACAGCTACTACGGCAGCAACGGCTATTCGCTGCGCTTAGAAGGCCTTGAGCCCAACGTCAATGATCTAGCGTATGAGCGCGCCATTGTCATTCACGGCGCGGACTACGTGAGCGATGCGTTTATTACGCAAACGGGGCGGCTAGGCCGCAGCCATGGCTGCCCGGCCGTTCGTGAAGACGTGACCTATCCGCTCATCGACAGCCTTAAAGAAGATCAGTATGTTTTCGCCTATTATCCTGACGCCGAGTGGCTTGCCAACTCAGCCTTTCTAGGCTGCGCAGCGGGGGCCGAGCAGATTGCTCTCCACTAAGACCGCGGCACGTGCGGATCAATAGCATTTCGTTTTCACGAGCGGCCTATGCCATGCTGCATCCACAGCAACGCCTTTCTTCATCCGTCGCAATGGGAAAAAGCATATGGCCAACGTCAAAAAGCTAGACCTCGCCTTACAAGGTGGTGGCGCCCACGGCGCTTATACCTGGGGAGTGATTGATCGCCTGCTGGCAGATGACCGCATTGAAATAGAGGGCATCAGCGGCACCAGCGCCGGGGCAATGAACGGCGTGGTAATGGCCGATGCGCTGACTCGAGGTGATAAACAAACTGCCAGGCAAGCCCTGCACGACTTCTGGCAAGCGGTCAGCCGTGCAGGCATGGCCAGCCCCATTCGGCGCTCCCCCATGGATATGCTGACCGGCAACTGGAGCCTTGACCAATCGCCCGGCTTTGTCGCCATGGATCTATTAAGTCGCGTAGTCTCGCCCTACCAGCTTAACCCGCTTAACATTAATCCGCTGCGCGATATTGTGGCCAGCCATATTGATTTTGAGCGGGTTCGACAATGCCAGCAGCTTAAGCTGTTTATCACGGCGACTAACGTGCGCACGGGAAAACAGCGCGTGTTTCGCCGCGAAGAAATGAGCGTTGATGCGGTAATGGCATCCGCCTGCCTGCCCTTTATGTTTCAAGCCGTAGAAATCGATGGTGAGGCCTACTGGGACGGCGGCTATATGGGCAACCCCGCCCTATTTCCATTAATGGAAGAGTGCGGCGCACGGGACATACTTCTCATACAAATAAATCCCATTAGCCGCAACGAGATACCCACCTCAGCGTCGGCGATTATGAATCGCCTTAATGAAATTACGTTTAACTCAGCGCTGATAAAAGAGATCAGAATGATAGCGCTGCTTAAGCATGCCCTTGAAGAGCAAGGCATTACAAACTGTTATCAGCAGGCACTGTTTCATCGCATCAGCGGTGAGCAAGCGCTTGAGGAGCTCTCTGTTTCAAGTAAATCCAATTCTGAGTGGGCTTTTTTATGCCACCTCTTTGAACACGGCCAGGCCGCCGCCGAACGCTGGCTGAGCGAAAATTTCGACGCTATTGGCGACCACTCCACGCTGGATATAGATGCGGTTTATCTGCATGAATAAGTAGCGTCGCGCATAGGCTCGCCCTCCTCCCTGCAGCGTTACCCTCCTGCGAAGCACCAAGATGCCGCAGAGCGGACATCGCATGCCCAATCATGCAGCACGCGGATAGGCAAGACCCGCTCTGAGCAATCTCTTAAAAAAATAAGATTATGATTTTTAAAAATAAATAGGCAACTGGCAAACTACCTGCATAACTCCTACCAGTGGTGGTAGGCGTGGACCAGGCCCGACTGGGTACGAGTGCGTCGAAACTGACCTTCAATGATGAAGGCATGTTCTCGTCAACTGTTTGCGCGACGCTGTTTTGGTGGTGTCGCGTAACAGAAAACTCGTTTTATGCCCTGTGAGGCCATCATGGACATCCGCAATAAAGCCAACCGCATTCGACTGTTTAATTTTTCCACGCCGCAAATGCGCGCCTTCCACTTCTCATGGTTCGCGTTTCATATCTGCTTTTTCGGCTGGTTTGGTATCGCCCCCTTAATGGCGATTGTGCGTGAAGACCTTTCACTCACCCAAACACAAATTGGTAATACGATTATTGCCTCGGTCGCTATTACGGTGATTGTTCGGCTAGCGATTGGCGTCCTTTGCGATCGAATCGGTCCACGTAAAACCTATACCGGCCTACTGCTCTTAGGCGCCATTCCGGTGATGGGCATTGGCCTCGCCAATAGCTTTGAGACATTTCTGCTGGCCCGTTTAGCCATTGGTGCCATCGGCGCTTCGTTTGTGATCACGCAATACCACACCACGATGATGTTCGCGCCTAACGTAGTGGGAACCGCCAATGCCACCAGCGCGGGCTGGGGCAATTTAGGGGGTGGCACAACGCAAATTCTTATGCCGCTGATCTTCTCAGGCATGCTAATGCTAGGTGTTAACGAAGCCTTCGGCTGGCGCTTAGCGATGATGGTGCCCGGCGTGGTCATGCTGTTTACCGGCATCGGTTACTGGTTTTTCACTCAGGATGCTCCCAACGGCAACTTCAGCGAGCTGCGCGCACGGGGCGAGCTACCTGAAGCCACCGGTGAGAATGGCGCCAAGCAAAGCTTCCTAGCCGCAGCTAAGGACATACGCGTATGGGCGCTATTCGTTGTCTATGGTCTCTGCTTCGGCGTAGAACTAACGATTAACAATATTGCGGCGATCTACTTCTTCGATAAATTTGATCTCACTTTAGCCACCGCGGGCCTGATTGCTGGCTTATTCGGACTGATGAATATTTTTGCCCGTACGCTAGGCGGTATCTTCTCGGATCTTTTCGCCAAGCAAAACGGCTTAAAAGGACGCGTGCGCTGGCTGTTTATTGCCCTCATCTGCGAAGGCATTGCGCTGGTGGCGTTCTCACAGATGCATGTATTGAGCCTCGCCATTGGCATCATGTTGGTGTTTAGCCTGTTTGTGCAGATGGCAGAAGGTGCCACCTACGGCGTGGTACCCTTTATCAATAAAAAAGCGCTGGGTGCGGTAGCGGGCATTGTCGGCGCGGGGGGTAACGTCGGCGCGGTCGGTGCGGCTTTTCTCTTTCGCAGCGAAAGTTTGAGCTATCAGCAGGGCCTGTTCTATTTGGGGCTTACGGTGCTGGCACTGGCATCCTGCGTATTGCTGGTACGCTTTAGCGACGCAACAGAAGCCGAAGAGGCTAAAGCTTACCGTGATGCGGCAGGCGATGAAGTAGGCGCAGGCGCTCTATCATTGCGTTAAGCTCTTTTGAATACACTCCCCCAACGCTTAATAGCGGTAAGGGAGTGATGACTTTAAGCGGTAAGCGACCAGGAAAAACTCTATGTCTTCAGCGCAGCAGCTGCTACTAACCGCCATCCGTTGCGATATCGACAGCCTCTCCCACCTTGCCATTACCGCTGACATTGTCGGCGACATCAGCCGCTTTATTCATATGCTGCAGCGTGAGCGTGGCGCCTCCACGGTCTACCTTGCCTCTCAAGGCCAGCGCTTCAAAACACGCCGCGACAGCTACCGCCAGCACAGCGAGCAGGCAGAAACGCTGATGCGCCAGCGGCTGGAAGCACTTAGTCAAGAGGCTCGCCCACAGGCCGCTGCTCGCTTATTGCGACGTATCGCCGCCGTTTGGCATGCCCTTGATGAACTTGGCGCGCTGCGCCAATCCATTGATACGTTTTCGATTTCTCCCGATGCCGCGACCCAAGCGTTTAACCAGTTGACCAGTGGGCTACTAGCGATTGTTTTTGAAGCTGCGGACACCTCCATCGATCCCGACATTACCCGCAGCCTGGTGGCCATTTTCCACTTGATGCAAGGCAAAGAGCTGGCAGGACAAGAGCGCGCCTGCGGTGCCTTTGGCTTTACCCATGGCCACTTCGATGACGCGCACCGTGGTTTATTAAATCAGCTAGTGACTGATCAACAGCGCTGTTTTGAGACCTTTGTGGAATTTGCCACGCCTGAAGCCCAGCAGGCGTGGCATACCGAATGCTCGCCACGCACGCTAGCGGGTATCTGCCATCTACGCGATATCGCTTGCCTGCATTCTTCCACCGAGCAGCAATCGCCTAGCGACACCGCTAACACGCTGAGTGAAACCTGGTACGAGCTTACGACACTGCGTATTGATTCAATGAAAACGGTCGAAGAAGCGCTTATTACCCAGCTAAGCACCCTTTGTCATCGCAAAATCGCTCAGGCAAAAGATGCGTTAGCGAAGGCTAACGTCATGCCCTTTCGCTACACGCCCGCCCCCTGCGAACAGCTGCTTGCGCTAAATGACGCCCAGCCGCTCGGTCACTTAACGGCCGATGCATTAACGTCACCGCTAGGGCGCTCGCTGATTGAACTGACCCAAGCCCAAGCTAGCCGCCTGCAAGGGCTTAGCGACGAGCTGGAAAATACCCGTAAAGCCCTGCGTGAGCGTAAGCTGATTGAGCGCGCTAAAGGCCTGATCATGGCGCATCAAGATATGAGCGAAGAAGAGGCCTATCGGTTTTTACGTAAAACCTCGATGGATCAAAGCAAAAGCATGGCGGACATGGCCCAAGCCATTTTGGATCTCTCAGCCATGCTCAAACGCAAAGAAGAGCATCGCCCCCGTTAAGCAGATATAAGCTAACATCGCACCACGTGGAATAAGCTTATATTTGCAGGATGCCCTCTCCTTGGCCATGATAAAGGCGTACCTGTTTAATACAGCAAGGAGTGCAACCCTATGCATAACGGCGTGCTATTGATTACCGGCGCATCAAGCGGTATCGGCGCAGCGACTGCTCGTGCTGCCGCCAGGGAAGGTTACAAACTGGTATTAGCGGCTCGCTCTAGTGACAAGCTCAACGCGCTCGCTCAAGAGCTAGGTCCAGAAAATGTGCTGCCCTATACGCTTGATGTGACCAACATGGAGCAGCAACAGGCGATGGTCGAACAGGCTATTGAAACCTTCGGCCGATTAGATGCCGTTTTTGTCAACGCTGGCCGCGGCGGCTCGCCTGGTGGCTTTAGTGACGCTGACCACACCGCTTGGCGAGAAATGATACTGACCAATGTCTATGGCGCGGGCCTCACCATTCAGGCCTGCTTACCAGCCCTAAAACGTAGTAAAGGGCAGGTAGTGTTAACAGGCTCCGCAGCCGGCCGCACCACTATTCCCGGTTCGATGTACAGTGCGACCAAATGGGCGATAACAGGCATTGGCTACAATCTGCGTGAAGAACTTCGTGGCACCGGCATGCGCGTCACGCTCATTGAGCCTGGAATGGTCGACACGCCATTTTTTGACGAGCCGCCGGAGTATGCTCTAGAAGATCGCGATGTCGCCAATGCCGTCATTTATGCACTATCACAGCCGGCTCATGTGGACGTTAATGAAATACTCATTCGGCCGACGCCACCCGTTGAGTAAACGTTATTTGTCGAGCAACGTTGCCAATAGCGTGCTTATCGGGGCTCAGCACTGGGCCATCCCTTGCAATTAGCCTGCACTGACCGCATAACGTGATATTACCAAGCGCGCTAAGTAATTTTTCACTCCACGCGCCCACGACGTTATATGCAGGTGAACCATGAGCCAACTCGCCAACACCGCCCTCTCCGTGCTGGACTTAGCCCCGATACGCCAAGGCGGTAGCGCCGCTGAGACTTTTCGCGACAGCGTTTCGCTTGCGCAACTAACCGAACGGCTGGGCTATACCCGTTATTGGCTAGCCGAGCATCACAACATTGCCGGCATCGCCAGCGCCGCCACAGCGGTACTTATCGGCCACGTCGCTGGGCAAACCTCGACCATCCGCGTGGGCAGCGGCGGCATCATGCTGCCGAATCACCCGCCGCTGGTCATTGCCGAGCAGTTTGGCACGCTGGAAACGCTGTATCCTGACCGTATCGACCTGGGTTTAGGGCGTGCCCCTGGCTCTGATGGCGCCACCATGCAGGCCATGCGCCGCCATGCCCATGCCGGCGTCGATGATTTTCCCCAGCTACTCAATGAGTTAAGCAGCTACTTAGCTGACGCCGACCCTCATCAGCGCGTCAAAGCCGTTCCCGGCCAGGGAACCCATGTGCCGATATGGCTGCTGGGGTCTAGCGGCTACAGTGCACAGCTAGCAGCGAAGCTAGGCCTACCTTTTGCGTTTGCCGCCCAGTTTGCACCGGGCTATTTATTTGAGGCTTTGCGGCTGTATCGCGACAACTTCCGCCCTTCCGAACACCTTGCCAAACCCCATGCAATGGTTGGCCTACCTGTGATGGCGGCTGAAAGTGATGCCATGGCCCACTACCTAGCCACCACCGCACAGCAGAAGTTTCTTAACCTCATACGAGGCAGGCCTACTCAGTCGCAGCCGCCGGTTGAGCAACTAGACTGGTCACCGGCTGAGCAGGCTCAGGTCAGTCAGTTTTTAGGCGCAGCGATTATTGGCGGGCCTGAAACAGTGAAAGCCGAGCTGGAAGAGTTTCAAGCGCGCACCGGCGCTGATGAGCTAATGATTAATAGTGACTTTTACAATCACTCAGACCGCTTGCGCAGCTATGAAATTGTCGCCGAGGTCGCTCGCTAATCGCTTAGCCAATGTTTAAGTCCTCACTAGGCATTCAATAACCAGTAGGCTCAAACCAGAAGGTGCCGCTAGAAAGCTTATGACAACACTCACTTTCACGCCGATGACGGAAGACGATTTCGCCGATTTTTGGCCAACGTTTCAAGCGATTGTCGCGGCACAAGAAACCTATGCGATTGAGCCTAACATCAGTATCGAGGCGTCGCGCCAGCTATGGCTTAAAGCACCTAAAGCCAGCGTGGTCGCCAAGGATACCCGCGGCCAACTGCTGGGGGCGTACTACCTAAAAGCCAATGCGGCAGGCCCCGGCGATCACATCTGCAACTGTGGTTACATGGTGGCCCCCGCCGCGCGCGGCAAAGGCGTTGCACGCGCCATGTGCGAGCATTCCCAGCACCAGGCACAGCAGCTAGGCTTTCTAGCGATGCAATACAACGCGGTGGTGGCTACCAATGAGATTGCCGTCGCGTTGTGGCAAAAACTCGGATTTCGCATTGTCGGCACGGTGCCCAACGCCTTTCGCCATGCACAGCTGGGTTTTGTCGATACCCACGTGATGTATAAAGCCCTACCAGGCGACTAATGCTCGCCTCTTGCTGGCGATTGCCTCCCTAGTCAAAAGGAATGATGAGATCTAAGCAAAGGCCGCGCAAATTAAGCGATTTTCCGGTAAGGTTCAGTTCATAACATAAGTTAAGTCACTTAGCTGTTAATCATCGATTGATTGCATCGACTACCTGAACCTTGCACTTTTCACGGGAAAGCATTTCAGAATGTTTAAACCGGCTTTTATCTCACGCTTCTCACTGCGCTCACGTTTTATTGCTCTGATTGCCGCCCTCATCTTCGCGACCACACTGCTGCTTGGCTGGGTGGCCGCTCGGGAAACTGCCCACCAGTTGGAATCAAACATTGGCTACGCGTCGTCAGAAGCCGCCTATCAAACGGTAGACAAGCTTGACCGCAGCATGGATGCGCGCATTAAAGAGGTAAAGCTACTGCTAGGGATTCAGGCCCTCACTAATGACAATGATTTGAGCGTGCTGCGCGAGCAGCTAGAGCTATTACAGAGCAATCATAATGTCGTTTCCTGGATTGGCTTTACCAATCAAGAAGGCATCGTCCAGGTCGCAACGGATGGCATTCTAGAAGGAGAATCTATCGCGGCACGCCCCGTTTTCATCGAGGGCCAGCAGGCGCTTTGGGTGGGGGATGTGCATGAGGCACTGCTGCTGGCTAAACTACTGCCTAATCCGAGCGGCGAAGCCCTTAAGTTTGTGGATATCGCCACACCGGTGATCGATCAAAACGGCGAGTTTCGCGGTGTGCTTGCCGTGCATTTAAGCTGGGAGTGGGCCCGGTACGTTGAAAACTCAATGCTATCACCGTCTGCACACCAGCAAGACACTGAAATGCTGCTGCTGTCGGCTGATAACACCGTGCTACTAGGGCCAGCGGAGATGATTGGCCAGCCACTCAGTACGCTGAAACATTTACCCAGTCGCGACAACCCAACGCCTCAGTGGGCAATTGAAACATGGCCCAGCGGTGAGCGGTTTGTGACAGGCTATACACGCAGCAGCGGCTTTGAAGACTTCCCAGGTCTAGGTTGGGTAGCCATTAGCCGCCAACCCATTGCTGCTGCCTTTGCTCCAGTTAAACAGCTTCAAGCGGCCATTATAGGCACAGGCATATTTCTGGCCCTGGCATTCGCGTTGATTGGTTGGATCATTGCATCACGCATGGTTGCTCCCCTTACCCGCTTAGCAAGGGCTGCTGATCGTATAAAAGAGGGCGAGAATGGCGACACCATCCCGCTTGAAAGCGGCTCTCCAGAGCTTAAACGCCTATCGACGTCGATGCGTAATATGGTCGACCGCCTATTGGATCAGCACTCCACCATCAACCGTCTGGAAGATTTAGCGAATACCGACCCGCTCACCGGCCTGCCTAACCGCGCGTTCCTCAATCAGTATCTGCAGCTAGCCATTCCCGAAGCTGAAAGAAACCGGCAAAGTATGGCGGTTATCTTCATCGACCTAGATGGCTTCAAGCAGGTCAATGACGAGCTGGGCCATCATGCCGGCGATTTACTGCTGATTGAGATCACACAGCGGCTGAAGAACGTACTGCGCAGTGGTGATGTCGTGGCACGTTTGGGCGGCGATGAGTTTGTCATGGTGCTTAAAACGAAGCCTGAGAATCTGGAAATGCTCACCCATGAGGTAAGTAAGCGCTTATTAAGCGCTATTGCCGAACCGATTTTATTACCTGAAGACGAGCAGGCCACCGTTGGCTGCAGCTTAGGCGCAGCTTGGTGGCCTCAGCACGGCCACCACATAAACACAGTGATGAAACTTGCTGATACCGCGCTCTACACGGCCAAAAACCATGGCAAGCATCAGCTGGTGATTCACACTCCTTAAGCATCCACTCCAAAGCAGCGCTGCAGCTGCTGCTCAGCGGCATCGCTACCCATAGCCGTCAATTTAGCAATATTGCGCTCGGGGATAGCATCGGTATCGCCGTAAAACTCAATCGCCTTTTCGACGCTTTCTTCACGCAATAGGTGGACCATCGCGTAGGGGGAGCGGTTGGTATAATTAGAGGCATCCTCAGGCTCGGCGCCATCAAAGCAGTAGTCAGGATGAAAGGTCGCAAGCTGATAGATTCCTTCATAACCCTGATCGACCAAAATATGCTCAGCCAACTCAACAAAGTCCAGGTAATGCTCAAAGCTTTTAAACAACGTTGGAAATACCAGCAGCGTCGTTTCAGTGTCAGGATGCTCATCCAACCACTGCACTTCAACCATCAGCTCTTCAAGCGCCACCTCCATTTTCTTGGAGCGGACGACTTCGACGCGAATGGATTCACGCTCTAGCTCCCGCTGCGCAAAAGGGCAAATATCCTGCGCCACAATGAAGGTGCGCACCCAGCTTAGCGTTTGCGCCACTATTTGATTATCCGCGTGCATAGCACCCTCTTTAGCATTAGCCCAGCAATGACCGATAGACAGATCGCGGCAGTTTATCAGTTGCCGTTAGCTGTCACTACGTAGCCCTATCAAGCGTGCTCTTGATAGCGCTTTAAGGCGACATCATAGGATTTATGAATATGGTCGTTCATGAGTTCACGCGCTGCCCTGACATCGCGCTGTAGCGCTAATTCGACGAGCTGGTGATGCTGCTCGTCAAGCTCTTGACGAATCGTCGGCATTTTTGGCCCCAAGCGCCGATAGCGGTCAAACTGGTCGTGCAACTGCTCAATAAAGCGCAATAGCCAAACGGAACCACAGGGTGCCACCAGCGTGCGATGAAATTGAGTATGCAGGTGCTCCCAAGGCTCACCTTTATCCAAACTGATATCTGCGCGTTTCAAGCGATGTGCAGCGGCCAGCAAATCGGCCTCCCAAAGTGAATCGCCGTGGCTGATTGCCCGCTCCAGCGCCATGCCTTCCATTTCTAGACGCATCTGGACAATATCATCCAGCTCCTCGCGCGATAGCTTTGGAACCCGAAAACCACGCTGATTTTCCTGTATCAATAGGCCATAGGCCGCTAACTTATTGAGCGCTTCTCGCAGCGGACTTAAACCTACTTGATAGCGCTCTTTGAGCGCATTAATGCCAAGCTTTTCACCCGCAACAAAGCGCCCCCGCACTAAGTCTTTACGCAATTGATCAAATGCGCGGCTTGATGCTGTAACGGCGGGACCTGCTGTTGCAGCTGAATTAGGTAAAGAATCGTTCATAATGCTGTCCTTTATTATTTCGCGCTCGTGATCATTCTTCGCTTCAGTATTGACGCCACAGCGAGCACTACCTATAGTCTATTTTATCCAAAATAATCGATTTTTTAACCTACAAACGATAAATAAGGTTTGGCATGCTTTCCATCTCATTATTAGCCCTGCAGGGCTACTGCCCATGAAGACACGGAGCATGAAAGTGCAATCCGTCTCCTGGCAGCTGTTTTGGGCATTTTTCCGTGTTGGCATCTTCGGCTTTGGCGGCGGCCCTTCCATGATACCGCTTGTACGTGCCGAGGTTGTCACCCGTTACCAATGGCTCACCGATAAAGAATTCGCCGACGTATTAGCGATCGGCAATACCTTGCCAGGCCCCATTGCCACCAAAATGCCCGGCTACATTGGCTACCGAGTAGGCGGTACAATTGGCTGCATTGCCTCGGTGATTGCGGTCATTGTTCCTATGATAGTGGCAATGATAGTCATGTTAGGCATTTTTAGTCGATATCGCGATGTCGCTTGGATTCACGGCATGGGCCAAGCCGTAGTTCCGGTGGTAATGGTAATGATGGCACAGCTCACCTGGGACTTTTTTGATAAATCCAAGGCTTCACTTGGCTGGTTAGTCAGCATTGCCATGGTAATTATTTCTGCAGGGCTCATCTACTGGCTTGGCATTCATCCTGGCTTGGTCATTGGCGCTATCTTGCTGGCCGCCCTACTGCGCCCCTCGAGTACTAAACCTTCGGGCGATAAACAAACGGAGGAGACCACGTGATTTATTGGGATCTCTTCTTAGCCTTTTTTATTCCCAACATTATCGGCTACGGCGGCGGCCCGGCGATTATTCCGTTAATTGAAGCGGAGGTCGTCGGCCGCTACGGTTGGATGACGTCTCAAACCTTTGCTGAAACGCTTGCCTTGGGCAATGCTTTACCCAGCCCTATCGCGACCAAAATGGCGGGCTACGTTGGCTATGAAGTCGCTGGCGTGGGCGGCGCCTTCATAGCCGTCGCCGCTACAGCGATCCCTTCTCTGCTATTAATGCTAGGCGCACTGGGGCTGCTTTATCGGCACCGCGAATCTCCGCGCGTTAAGCGTATGAGCCAATGGGTTCGCCCGGTCATCGCCATGATGATGGCATGGTTGACCTTGGGTTTTCTGCTTGAAGGCATTAACACCAGCGGCGTCATTCACACA
Organism: Vreelandella profundi; assembly: GCF_019722725.1. Classification (NCBI taxonomy): domain Bacteria; kingdom Pseudomonadati; phylum Pseudomonadota; class Gammaproteobacteria; order Oceanospirillales; family Halomonadaceae; genus Vreelandella; species Vreelandella profundi. The sequence goes on along the minus strand of NZ_CP077941.1, from coordinate 826,369 downwards.
CTGATTATCGGCATCGTTGCCGCCATTGCCCTGATTCGCTTTAAAACGCATCCAGCCTTTGTGGTCATGGGCGCCTTGATTTACGGGGCGCTTATTATTCCGTAAAGGATAACCTCCTTTTTACAAAAAAAGCCAGTCGACGCTAACGCCACAACTCACAAAATTTAATCATAATTAAAGGGATAACCCATGACATTTAAATCGCTATTCACTACTTCCGTTTTAGCGGCTGCATTCTCGATTCCAGCATTTGCTAACGCGGCTGATCCTTACCCTGAAAAGCCCGTTGAGTTTATAGTGCCCTGGGGGCCAGGTGGAGGCAGTGACTTGCTAATGCGGATAGTTAGCAAACATCTTGAAGAAGAGTTAGATCAAGCAGTACCCGTTATTAATATGCCTGGCGCAAGCGGCACTGTTGGTTTACGTGAAGCCTCACGCCGCAATAACGATGGATATACTATTTCCCAAATACATGAAGGCTTACTCATCGCGCATTATTCAGGCGTGACTGATCTCAACTGGGATGATTTCGACATCGTTTCAATGATGACGAGTGATAACTCCGTCATCGTGGTAAATGCAGACACTGGATGGGAAACACTCGACGATATGCTTGAAGATGTTACCGCCAGCCCGGGCGAGTACCGCATGGGCGTTACGCTGGGTGGTATTCCACATTTATGGGCCGTGCAATTTGAAGAATCCACCGGCACCCAGTTTGGCTATGTAGGCTATGAAGGAACAGGGGAAAGGCTCCGTGCACTTGCGGGCGGGCACATCACTGTGGCGATCGAAGATTACTTTTCAGCACGCGCCTTCGTTGAGAATGGTGATTTGAATGTATTAGCGGCAGCTACCTCCGAGCGCATTGCGGAGCTGCCCGATACGCCCACGCTGAAAGAGCTGGGCCATGACCTTGAGTTTTTGGTCACGCGTGGAATAGTTGTGCCCAAAGACACGCCTGAAGAAGTGATTGTTACGTTAGAAAGCGCGCTTGAAAATGTTGCTAATAGTGAAGGCTTTAAAACCGACATTGAAAACGTTGGCGGCACTGTGCGCTATATGAATCGAGAAGATTACACCGCTTATTTAGAGCGCAACGACGAATTCATTGAAAATAACGCACACCTTCTTAACTAATTTAACATTGCGTTTTAGGAGGCCTTCATGGAGCGCAGAAATTCAGAGACAGCGTTAATACCTGCTTTGCAGGTGCTGTCTTATTTCATTATCGCCCTTGGCGCTGTATTTATGGCCTTCAAGGCCGGCTCATTGCCGGCCTCTCGTTGGGAGCCCATGAGTGCAGGTACCTTTCCACAAATCATTTTTTTTGGCGTTGCCTTGTTATGTGGAGTAGCCGCCGTTGTTGAAATATCTAAACAGGGCTTCCCTCGCACATCGCTTAATATTGCCTGGAAAAGATTGGTTGCCTTAAAGGCAGTCATCATCAACTTGGCATTATTTATTATTTATATGGCATTTATGCCTATCGCTGGATTTATTGTTAGTACGTTTATATACCTAACTATCGCTCAACTTTACTTGGCACCTAAAAAGCCTATTACGTTATTAATTGCTATTTTTGTTGCCGCTCTTTTCTCTGCTGGGCCTTACTATTTATTTTCCGAGGTCTTCAATATCTATCTTCCCCGCGCCCAATGGTAAGGTGATTCATGACTGATGCTTTTCTCATAGCGTTGGGGGGCGTAACAGAACCCTATACGCTATTGCTAATGGCAGTAGCGACGTTTGCAGGTATTGTTGCCGCTGCAATTCCTGGTTTCACAATCACAATGGCCATTGTCCTCACGCTGCCACTCACGTTCGCCATGCCCCCCATGCAGGGCATATCGATCATGCTCTCTGTTTACGTAGGTGGTTTGAGTGGGGGGTTATTTAGCGCTGCTCTCTTGGGTATTCCGGGAACGCCTTCATCAGTGGCAACAACGTTTGATGCCTTTCCTATGGCCAGACAAGGCAATCCTGGGAAAGCATTGTCTTTGGGGTTGTTCGCCTCCTTCGTAGGCTCAATCATTTCCATTGCAGTGCTGATCGTCGCGGCGCCTCCGCTGGCTCTTCTGGCCGTCAAGCTAGGCCCGTGGGAATACTTCGCGCTTATTATCTTTGCGTTGACCGTTATTGCTAGCCTAGTGGGAGATTCTCTCATTAGAGGACTAATTGCAGGTCTTATCGGCATTGCCATTGCAACTATCGGACCCGATCCATTAATGGGCCGCGAGCGGTTTACGTTTGGTTTTGAGATTCTAACGGCGGGTATACCCTTCCTCGTTGTTTTAATAGGCATGTATGCGATGAGCCAGCTATTGTCGGAATTAGAGCCGACAAAAAGCAGCGGCCAACACTCATCAGGCTCATTAATTAGCGGCGATATGCGGCCTCATCTCTGGCAGACAGTAAAAGATATCCTCTTAAAGCCTGCTAATGTCATTCGCTCGTCTTTACTCGGCGTGTTTATTGGCGCAGTTCCCGGTGCGGGCAGCTCAATTTCAAACCTACTGGCTTATGATCAAGCGAAGCGTGCGTCTAAACATCCTGAAACGTTCGGTAAGGGGGAGCCTCAAGGCGTGGTTGCCTCTGAATCAGGCAACTCTTCTACGGTAGGCGGCAGCCTTATACCGCTGATTGCGTTAGGTATTCCAGGGTCACCCGCTGATGCCGTGTTGATGGCCGCGATCATGGTACATGGCATCAGCATTGGCCCACGCTTAATTCTTGATCATCCTGATTTGGTTTACAGTATGTTTATTGCCATGGCGATAGCATCTGTATTTATGCTGTTGATTGGTATTATTTTGATGCGCGTTTTTTTACGCTTATTGAATGTTCCCAAGTACATCATAGTGCCGGTAGTACTCACTTGCTGTGCGATTGGTACTTACACTCTCAACAACCGCTTATCTGATCTTTATTTACTGGCTGGCATTGGCGCAGTAGGTTATATCCTTAAGAAACTGGATTATCCTCTTGCTCCCCTCGTTCTGGGCGTTGTATTAGGCCCTATTGCAGAAACTAACTTAAGACGAGCATTTCAAACCAGCACTGACTGGACGCTATTCTTTACACGCCCCATATCCGCGCTACTGCTCACCCTGGCGGTTGTATCCGTGGTTTACAGTATTTATAGCTATGTAAAGCAGCGTCGTCTAATGGCTCAGCGTCTAGATGCCACATCTAACTAGGAAGACTAATGCACACTAATCCACACCATTATCCTTCTGCCTCACGCCGTATGGTTACTTTCGGCAAGCGTGGCATGGTTGCGACATCTCAGTCTCTTGCCGCACAGGTAGGCATCGACATTCTACGCAACGGCGGCAATGCCATTGATGCAGCGATTGCGACGGCAGCAGCCTTAACCGTAGTAGAGCCAACGTCTAACGGCATCGGTAGTGATGCGTTCGCTTTAGTATGGGTAAAGGGTGAGCTACACGGGCTAAACGCTAGCGGCCCGGCTCCCAAAAGTATTTCATGCGACGCTGTCAAGGCACTGGGCCACGATGAAATGCCTGCCCATGGATTAGTCCCGGTTACAGTGCCTGGTGCTCCTGGCGCCTGGGCAGCACTATCAGAGCGCTTCGGCAAACTACCTTTCGAACAGCTGCTTGCTCCAGCAATAGAGTTAGCGGAGCAAGGCTTCGCCGTATCACCTTTGATTAGCCAGCTCTGGGAAAAAGCTGAAAAGCGCTATGGTCAGTACGGAACAGAAGAATTTTCACCCTGGTTTGCGCATTTCACCCCCAACGGGCATGCGCCAAAGGCCGGTGATATTTGGCGTTCTCCAGACATGGCCAAGACGCTGCGTGAAATTGCCACTAGCAATGGCAATGCGTTTTATCAGGGGAGCTTGGCGGATGAAATTGACGCTTTCTCACGCCAGCACGGGGGCTTCCTGCGTAAAGAGGATTTACAAGCATTCAAACCAGAGTGGGTCAAACCTATAAGCGTTCGATATCGCGGCCACGATATTTGGGAGATCCCCCCCAATGGCAGCGGGCTAATTGTTCTTGAAGCATTAGGCATACTTGAGTCATTAGGCAACGAACCCGCGGATCAGGTAGAAATTCTTCACCGTCGTATCGAAGCAACCAAGCTTGGTTATGTGGATGGCTTGAACTACATCACTGAACGCTCGGCGATGAAACCAAGCGTTGAGCAAATGCTATCGAGTGACTATCTTTCGCAGCGTGCTGATCTTATTGGCAAAAACGCGATTGATCCTGTCCATGGCAACCCAATAAAGGGTGGCACCGTCTACCTGGCAACGGCGGACGATGAAGGCAATATGGTGTCTTTCATTCAAAGCAATTTCGAAGGCTTTGGCTCTGGAATAGTCGTGCCAGGCACCGGCATTAGCCTCCAGAACCGTGGCTGGTCGTTCTCACTTGATCCGCAGCACCCAAATGCCTTAGCGCCCGGCAAACGCACCTATCACACCATCATCCCGGGCTTTATCACCAAAGATAATCAAGCCGTTGGCCCCTTTGGCGTGATGGGCGGTTATATGCAGCCGCAGGGACATGTACAGGTAGTGACGGCCATGCTCGAGGATCAGCTCAATCCCCAGGCAGCGCTCGATATGCCGCGCTGGAAATGGACCAAAGGCAAAACCATCGAAGTTGAGGCTGATTTCCCCAACCACTTAGCGTTGGCGCTGGCCCGTCGTGGCCACGACATCGTTAAAGTAGCCGATTCAATTAGCTTTGGCCGTGGTCAAATCATTTTGCGCAATCCTGAAACCGGTGTACTGCAAGGAGGCACCGAGCCGCGCACCGATGGGGCCGTATTACCCTGGTAGGCCGCCTTCCCCTGCTCACATGCTCTCCGCCGCGTTGTCGTTTCAGGCAACCGGCGGTTGAACTAGCTATCCATGCCTAACCCCCGCATCATGGCACTACTTTTTTTTACTCAGTGTTTTGCCTCTTCAGCTATGCCTTCACCACGTCAGCCTTCATCTTCTTCATCTACGCCCTCTTCTGCCGCGGCCCCTTCACCGCTCAGCGGCTTTTTGGGCGTCTTTCGCTATAGCCGTCGCGCGCTTGGCCTGGTGTGGCAAACCTCTCGCTGGATGATGCTGGGGTTAGCGCTATGCACGCTGGTCGCGGGCGTACTGCCTGCCGTGGCGGCATGGGTTGGCCAATTGATTGTTGATGGTGTCGTCAGTGCCATGGATGCCCATCAGGCAGCGTCAAACCCCAACCTGCTGGCGTCCATTGCGCCGGTCCTCAAGCTAGTGGGGGTAGAGGCGCTCATCATTGGGTTAATCGCGTTGGCCCAGCGCGGCCTTTCGGCTCAGCAGTCACTGCTGCGTGCCATGCTGGGCCAAAAAGTGAACGTCATGATTCTGGAAAAAGCGGGCACGCTGTCACTCAGCCAGTTTGAAGACTCCGAGCTATACGACCAGCTGACGCGTGCGCGGCGTGAGGCGTCTACGCGCCCCCTAGCGCTGGTCAACAAAACCTTTGGACTGCTGCAAAATGCAATCTCGCTAGGTAGCTTCAGTGTCCTGTTAGTGCAGTTTTCTCCCTGGGCGCTGCTGATTTTAGTGGTGGGCGCCCTGCCGGTGTTTATCTCGGAAGCTAAGTTTTCGGGCGATGCTTTTCGACTGTTTCGCTGGCGTTCGCCACAAACCCGCATGCAGATTTATTTAGAGACGCTGCTTACCCGGGAAGACAGCATTAAAGAGGTCAAATTATTTGGCCTTGAAGGACTATTTCTCAAACGCTATCGCGCTATTTTCACCCAGCTATTCGCCGAAGATCGCCGTTTAACCCTACGCCGGGAAAGCTGGGGATTTTTGTTAGGCCTGCTGGGCACCCTAACGTTTTACCTTGCCTACGGCTGGGTAGTGATTGAAACAATTATCGGCGCGCTGACGCTGGGCCAAATGACTATGTATTTAATGGTCTTCAAACAGGGGCAAACAGCCCTCTCTGCTAGCCTCACCGCCATCAGCGGCATGTACGAAGACAATCTCTACCTCTCCAATCTTTATGAATATTTGGAGCAGCCGGTTGAGCCCGAAAACGGCACGCTAACCCAGGGTGTTGCCCCCGGAGATGGCCTGCGCTTTGAACAAGTCAGTTTCTCTTACCCTGGCGGCGCCGATGTTTTACACGATATCTCATTGCATCTTGCCCCTGGCCAAAGTTTAGCCTTAGTGGGTGAAAACGGGTCGGGTAAAACCACGCTTATTAAGCTGTTAACACGGCTTTATCGCCCCACGCAAGGGCGTATTCTGCTCGATGGTAGCGACCTGCAGCAGTGGAGTACCCAGGCGCTACGTGAGCGTACCGGCGTCATTTTTCAGGACTTCGTACGCTATCAGCTCAGGGTGGGTGAAAATCTTGGCGTCGGCGATACTCGCGCCTTTGACAACGAACAGCGCTGGCAACAGGCCGCGCGTCATGGCATGGCCGATGACTTTATTGGCCGCATGGCCAGCGGCTACCACACCCAGCTTGGCCGGTGGTTTAAGAACGGTCAGGAGCTCTCTGGCGGGCAGTGGCAAAAAATTGCGTTATCACGTGCTTACATGCGCCAAAACGCCGACATTTTAGTGCTAGACGAGCCCACGGCAGCCATGGACGCCGCCGCTGAGGCCGATATATTCGCCCGCTTTCGCGAGCATAGTCAGCAGAAAATGACGATCCTGATCTCCCACCGCTTCTCAACCGTGCGCAGCGCTGATCTCATTTTGGTTATCGATCAAGGCCATATTATTGAGCGCGGCACTCATGAAGAGCTACTAAAAGCACAGGGTCGCTACGCAATGCTGTTTCAGCTACAGGCTGCGGGCTATCGCTAAAGAGATCACGGTGGCAGCACTTCAATATGCGGCTTAGCAAAAGGCGCCAGACTGCCGATGGGGTGAGATCTGAAGATGCATGAATAGCTTTTGGAGATGTCAGAGAAGGTATTGCCAAAACGCTGAACGTAAACACTTCGCTCACGCGGCTTGGCGATACCCTCTCATACCCTTGTTATCTTTACGCGAGTAGCTTCCTTTGCCTTTTTTCGGGGCTTGCTGCTGCATTTTAAACATGGGCGTTCGCAGCTGCGCTTTTAATGCGTTGTCTTGGATCTTGCGCTTTTTCATCGTTTTATCCTTACGTTAAAAGATGCCTGCTCAAGGCAGGCATCGACTCTGACATCGGCTATCGTTTAGTGTTCCAACGCCTGCTTACTCATCCCAGGCAGGGGCAAAGTCAGGATTTGCAATACGCTCCTGGCGATCCAACATGGCAATATCGTCCATGTCACTGTCGCTTAGCACTAAATCAAAGGCGGCAATGTTGCTTTGAATATTGCGTGCCTTAGTAGAAGAAGGAATCGTAATCATATCGCGCTGATTGACCCAGGCTAAAGCAACTTGTGCCGGGGTGACTTTATGCGCTTCGGCAATTTTCTTGAGGATCGGATCGTCCATGACTTTACCTACCGCCAGCGGCATAAATGCCGTCACTTGAATACCCAGGTGCTGGCAGTGCTCAGCTAGCTTACGGTTCTGCAGGAAGGGGTGAACCTCGATCTGATTGGTCAGAATTTCATCTTTACCCAGGATACTAACCGCCTCGTCGACCTGATTGCAGGTAAAGTTAGAAATACCGATATGGCGCGCTTTACCCCCCGCTTTGACTTCCTTCACGGCCGTCAAATAATCGGCCATAGGCACTTCACCACCTGGTGATGGCCAGTGAATTAACAGAAGGTCAACGTACCCTGTGTCCAGTTTTTGGAGACTTTCGTCTACGCTGGCCTTCAGTCTTGCGGGCTCCAGGTTGTCAAACCACACCTTGGTGGTGAGAAAAATATCGCTGCGGTGCACGTCACTGGAATGAATAGCCTCGCCAACTTCCGCTTCATTGCCATAAAACTGCGCCGTGTCAATATGCCGATACCCGGCCTCAAGCGCTGCGTGGATACTCTGCTTGAGCGTATCGCCTTCCAGGCGAAAGGTACCGAAACCGGGATTAGGAATTACATTTTGCATCATTAACATCCTTTTCTATTGATAGCGTGTTAATTAATATTGGGCAGCCAATGGCATACTTCAACCCATGCACCTAAATCTTCGCCTACCATGATGACGCCATGACCTCTGCTACCCAGTCACTGCCCAGCTCTTCGGAGCCTTTAGTACCGCTTCATCGCCAGTCCGGCTTTCTAAGCTTTTTGCTATCGCGATTAGCGGCGGTCTTTGCCATGCAGATTCAGGCCATTGTGGTGGCCTGGCAGGTGTATGACATCACCCGAGACCCGATGGCCCTGGCCTATGTGGGCCTGGCTCAGTTTCTCCCCATGGTGCTATTGCTACTGCCGGCCGGCGATTTTGTCGACCGTTTTTCGCGCAAGCGTATCTTGCAACTGAGCTGGGTCGTTCAGGGGCTGTGCAGCGCGCTGCTGCTGACGCTTTCGCTAAATGGAAGTCAGAGCGTCAGCGGCTTTTACGCGGTATTGGCATTGTTCGGTGCCGCGCGCGCCTTTACCGGCCCAGCCTTACAAAGCCTGTTGCCCAATATCGTCCCCCGCGCGCAGCTTGCCTCTGCGATTGCGTTAAACAGCTCTATCATGAAAGTAGCGGTCATTCTTGGCCCGCTATTAGGCGGCATTCTGTATGGGCTTGGCGGTGGCAGCTTGGCCTATAGCGTCTGCTTAGGATGCTTTATCGGCGCACTCTTGCTACTGCTGCCGGTGCCCATTCGCTACGTTGAAGCGGCTAAAACGTTGGAAAGTACCGCCATCAAGCGTTTTACGGCGGGCATTCGCTACATACGCTATCAGCCGATTATTTTAGGGGCGATTTCGCTGGATCTGTTTGCCGTGCTGCTAGGCGGAGTGGTGGCGCTGCTGCCTATCTATGCACAAGAGGTGTTGCACGTGGGGCCCGAAGGATTAGGCGCGCTGCGTAGCGCGATTGCTGTCGGCGCACTGCTCATGGGGCTTTACTTAGGCATACGCGGCATTAGGCGCCGCGCTGGGCTGGTGATGTTTGTGGCGGTCACTGTTTTCGGCATTGCCAATTTGGTGTTCGCTTTCTCGACGTTTTTCTGGCTGTCGATGGTGGCTATGCTCGTGGCCGGCGCTGCCGATATGATTAGCGTGTATGTGCGCACCACGCTGATTCAGCTCGCGACGCCCGATGAAATGCGCGGGCGTGTTAACGCGGTCAATATGCTGTTTATTGGTTCCAGCAATGAGCTGGGTGAGTTTCGCGCTGGCAGTATGGCGGCATGGTTTGGCGCCGTTCCGGCAGCCATCATTGGCGGCATAGGCACACTGGCGGTCGTTGGCGCCTGGATGAAGATTTTCCCAACCCTGCGCCAGGTCGACCGCTTTGACGACGCCCGCTGATACAAAGTACCTATTAACGCGCCAGCAGCGTGATAACGGTGATCGCCAGCGCCAGCGCTACGCCTTTCCAGAAAAGTACCGGGTCGCGCTCTAGCAGCGGTAGCTGTGCGCGCTTCAGTAACTCAGCACTAGGCGAGCGCAGCTCGAAGATAAATTCTGAAAGCGCCGGGTAGCGATGGTGCGGGCTAGGATGTAGCGCTTTTTTGAGCACTTCGTCCACCCAGGCAGGCAGCTCGCGGTTTTCACTCAGCGCCGATTGATAAGCAAGCTTATGCTGCCCCGCCCGGGTACGCGTTTTAGCCACCTCAGTGCCGTACGGCAGCGTGCCGGTTAACAGCTGATAGGTAATAACCGCGAGCGAGTATTGGTCTGACCGGGGCGAGCCCCCTTCTCCCAGAAAATACTCCGGTGCGGTGTATTGAGCGGTGCCTAAAATGTCATTGCTGATCTGGCCCTGCGCTTCGTCGATACCCGCCACCTTAGCAGCGCCAAAATCGATCAGCGTCACCGTGCCATGGCTATCGATCATGATGTTGTCGGGGCGCACGTCCTGATGCAGCATTTCGAGCCGATGGAACGCGCGTAGCCCTTTGGCAATTTGCTCAACAATAGGGCGCACGCGAGCGAGTTCGGCGTGGGGATGATCGCGCATCCACTGGGTCAGGGTTTGTCCTTCGATATAGCTCAGCACGGTATATAGATAATGGCGAGAACGCTCTTGGGCGGGGGCTTTGAGCACGTGTGCATTATTAATACGTCGCGCAATCCACTCTTCACGCACAAACCGTTCAATGCTCACCGGGTCTTGGCTTAACTCGGTCGAAAGCGTTTTCAGCGCGACGCTGTCGCCACTTTCAGTGTCTTGTGCCAGATACACATGGCTGCGGCTACTGGCATGCAGCTGCCGCACAATACGATAACCATCCAGCACGCTGCCCGCACGCAGCTCGGGCGGTTGAGGTAGCCCACTCAGCGCCGCGTAAAGCTCGTTGGCGCGATGTTCAGGCAGCGTTTCAATGCGCACAATCTGAACGGTTAGATTATCGTCGCTGCCATGTTCTATAGCCGCCGCCACTAGCGCTTTAGCCGCCGCGTTTAGATCATCATGCGCTTGAATCAGCGCCACCATTTCGGTGCTCGTCAGCCACTCATACGCCCCGTCGGTGGCGAGTATAAATACATCGCCCTCGCTGAGAGATACGCTGCGATAGTCCAGCTCCAGATGCTGACTAGCGCCCATCGCCCGGCTTAAATGACTGACGCCCTGAGATGCCCATACGCGATGATCCTCGGTCAGCGGCTCCAGCGTACTACCCGAAAGCTGATAAATACGGCTATCGCCAACGTGAAAGAGGTGCGCGGTGGTGGACTTAATCACCATCGCACTCAGCGTGCACACATAGCCGCGATCTAAGTTGTAGCGGAACTGACTTTGCCTGGTTTGGGCGTAAAGCCACGCATTGGTGGCCTGCAATACCCGCTGTGCGGAGGTTTTCACGGCCCAGGTGGCCGGGGTGGCGTAGTAATCGGCCAAAAAGCCGCCCACCGCCGCCTCGCTTGCTTCACGGCTTACGTCACTGCTGCTAATGCCATCCGCCAACGCTATCGTAATACCTTTGACTGAGCGCTGAGGTTCGCTGGGCAAATAGGCGCCATAAAAATCCTGATTGCTCGGCTTACGTCCTTTATCCGAATGCTGGCCGAGCGAAATGGTCAGCGCTGCCATTAGGCTTCCCCTAAAAAAGCCCTCGCCAAGGCGAAGGCTTAGATCAGTAACGAACTGTTCCTAAGCCGCTAACGATTAGCTCAAAGGGCTTATTCTAAGAGCTTGCTCAAAGGACTTTTTGCGGCGCGGTGCGCACGTGTGTGGTGTAGAGCGTCAAGCCGGTTAGCGCTAAACCACCGATTAAATTACCCAGCACTACGGGGATTTCGTTCCAGATCAGATAATCCATAATCGAAAAATTGCCGCCCAACATCAGGCCCGAGGGGAATAGGAACATGTTCACCACCGAGTGCTCGAATCCCATGGCGAAGAACAGCATAACCGGCATCCACATAGCGATAACCTTGCCGCTGACCGTGGTCGAAATCATCGCCCCTACCACCCCAAGCGAGACCATCCAGTTGCACAATATGCCGCGGATAAAAATCGTCAACATACCGCCAGCGCCATACTCTTTATAACCGAGCGTGCGCCCTTCCCCTACTTCACCAATGACCCGGCCCACTTCACTAGGTGCGGTGGTAAAACCGTAGGTAAAGACAATCGACATTAACAGCGCCACCGTTAACGCGCCGGCAAAGTTGCCGGTAAACACAACGCCCCAATGTTTAACGATGCGATTGATCGTGACGCCAGGCCGCTTATCCAGCCAGGCCAACGGCGTTAATACAAACACCCCGGTCAGCAAATCAAACCCCATCAGATAAATAATCGCAAACCCCACGGGAAACAGGATGGCGCCCAATATCGGATAGCCGGTTTGCACCCCCACCGTTACCGCGAATACAGCGGCAATAGCTAATATGGCACCCGCCATAAAGGCACGAATCAGCGCATCGCGGTTGGACATATGCAGCTTGGCTTCGCCGGCATCAACCATCTTGCTGGCAAATTCAGCGGGTAATAAATACGACATAGAGGCGTTTCCTTGGCAGTGGGTTTAAGGGTCAGAGAAGCGATGCAGCACAGACGTCGAGAGACTTTCCAGCCGGCGAGGTGGCAACCCGCTGTACCACGCTACCCACCACAATCAGGCACGGTGACGGTAGAGGATTCGCCGCCAGCATGTCTGGCATGCTGGCTAAGCTGCCCACAAGCGACTGCTGGCTTGGCTGGCTGGCGTTGGCCACTAACATGATCGGCCACTCATCCGGCAGGCCTGCCTGGCGCAAGCCTTGGCAAATCGCGGCTACTTTGGAGAGGCCCATATAAAACACCAGGGTTTCATCCTTACGTGCCAGTGCGGCCCAATCCGGCGTGCCCTCTTCACGGCATAGCTGGGCGGTAACAAAGCGCAGCTGCTGCGCATGGCCGCGATCGGTCAGCGGAATCCCCATGCAGGCAGCCGCGGCTGAGGCGGCGGTAATTCCCGGCACAATAGTGGCAGGCACCTGGGCGCCTGCCAGCGCATCCAGCTCTTCACCCATACGCCCAAACACCGCCGGGTCACCGCCTTTCAGGCGCACCACCGACTTTCCTTGCTGAGCAAGCGCGACCATCAGCGCGCCGATTTCATCCTGAGCAACGCTGTGATGGCCGCGCGCCTTGCCCACGTAGTAGCGCTCGGTGTGGCGAGGAATCAGTGCTAGCACCTCATCGCCGACCAAGCGGTCATAGACAACGGCATCCGCCTGCATGAGCAGCCGAGCAGCCTTGAGCGTTAATAGCTCGGCATCGCCGCTACCCGCGCCGACTAAGTAAACCTGCCCGGCGCGGCAATCACCGTGCAGCGGCAGGGATAACGCTGCGTGGTGCGCAGCGCTTGACGAGCATGCACGCGGCAGCGGCATACGAGTCAGTGGCGCACGAGACACCAGGCGCGCCAAGACGCTATGCGCTTTCAGTAGCAGGGGATTGCACAGGGCGTTGTAAAGCGCGCGCATGGGGCCGCTCCTCTTCAATAAGTGATTTCAATTCGGGAATACAGCTGCCGCACTGAGTGCCGCAGGCGAGCCTGGCGCCAAGCGCTTCGATGCTGGTATCGCCGGCACGAATGGCGTTAGTAATAGTGGTTTGGCCGACTTGATGACAGCTGCACACCACAGGGCCGGTATCCGCAGCGCCGTCGTCACAGCCGGCCAATAAGCGCCGCCGATGGATATCACTCAGCGCCGCCTCGTTAAAGCGGGACTCCAGCCACGCCAACCCCGGAAGCTCGCTGGGTAGGCCGACCATGAGCCACCAGCGAAGCTGGTCATTTTCAACACCCGCCGCACGCAGGCGCCCGCTCGCGGCATCCTGGCTGAGTACCGACACAGACCCTGGCAGCCAGGCGCTAAGCTGTGCTAACCAGTCGCTGATCGGCTGGACATCGGCGAGCTGCCAGCGCTGGCAGCCGCGCATAGGAATGCGTGTCCAGTAGGCGCTGGCGCACCACGGCGTTGCTTCTACAGCAGCATCCGCCATCAGCAGCGTGGCCTGCCACTTCACCTCTAGCGGCGCAAGCGCCACGGCACCGTGCTTGGACTCCGGCTGACCGGAGAACGGGTCCGTAATGCTGTCGATCAGCGCACTGCTTCTAGCCTGCTGGGTGAAGCAATCGGTCCAATGAATGGGTACAAACACCTCGCCACGCCGCTGGGCATTGGAAATCCGCACACGGGCACGAAACTCCCCCTTCGCAGCGGTTAATACTGCCAAGCCTTGATCAGTAACACCGGCGACGTGGGCATCGTCGGGGTGCACGTCCATAAACGGTTCCGCGCGGTGATTCATTAAGCGCGGCGCGCGAGCGGTGCGCGTCATGGTGTGCCACTGGTCGCGAATTCGACCGGTATTTAGGCGCAGCGGGTAAGCGGCGCTAAGCGCCTGTTCGGGCCACTGCGGAACAATCGCCAGCAGCTTGGCGCGACCATTCGCAGTGGCAAACTCACCGTCTTCAAACAGCCGAGCAGTGCCCTTCGGTGCGGCCTTGGTGACCGGCCATTGAATCGGCGCTAAGGCGTCGTAGCCTGCGCGCCCCAGCCCAACCAGGCCCGAGATATCAAATAGCCGCTTCGGGCTGGCAGGCACCGTGCCATTTTCAAATTCTGAAAGCCGTGCGTGCTCGTCAAAAATCTCCCAGGGATGCGCATAGTTAAACGCCTCAACAAACCCCAGCTGTTTGGCCACTTCGCAGATAATCCACCAGTCGTGGCGCGCCTCGCCAGGGGGCGGCAACATACCTCGCTGGCGAGAAATACGGCGCTCAGAGTTGGTCACGGTGCCATCTTTTTCCGACCAGCCTGATGCAGGCAGCACGATATCGGCATAGGGCAACAGGTCGGTGTGGGCCGCGCACTCGGATACGATTACCAGCGGGCATTTTTCCAGCGCGGCGCGCACTCGCGCCGCATCGGGCAGGCTAACCACAGGGTTGGTGGCCATGATCCAAAGCGTTTTAATCTCGCCGCGCTCAATGGCCTCAAATAGCTCAACGGCTTTATAGCCGGGGCTTTCGGATAACGTCGGCGCAAGGTTTTCGGTTGCCCAAAAGCGGCTGACCAGATCAATCGCACCGGGGGTGTGATAATCCATGTGGGCGGCTAACTGATTGGCAAGCCCGCCGACTTCGCGCCCGCCCATCGCATTGGGCTGGCCGGTAATTGAAAACGGCCCGGCTCCCGGCAAGCCAATTTTTCCGCCCGCTAGGTGGCAGTTAATAATCGCGTTGCATTTATCGGTGCCGCTGGAGGATTGATTGACGCCTTGAGAATAAAGCGTGACCACATGCAGCTGGCTGGCAAACCAGTAAAAGAAGGTTTCCAGCCGCTCGGGGTCAACATCGCAGGCGGCCGCGAGATCAGCCACCGACCCTGCGGACTGCTGGGCAGCCGCCAAGGCATCGTCAAAGCCCTCGGTGTGGCGCTCAATGTAAACAGTATCGAGCCTGCGATGCTGCTCCATCCACGCCAGCAAGCCGTTAAACAAATACGCATCGCTACCCGGTTTAATACCTAGATAGAGATCGGCGATTTCACAGCTGTCGGTCACCCGCGGATCAATCACCACCAGGCGCATCAGCGGGTTGCGCTCTTTAGCGACTTTAATGCGCTGGTAAAGCACCGGGTGATTCCAGGCAAGGTTGGACCCCACCAGCACGACTAGCTCGGCCTCTTCCAAATCCTCGTAGTTACAGGGAACCGCATCCGCACCGAAGGCGCGCTTGTAACCGGCTACCGCTGACGCCATGCAAAGGCGCGAGTTGGTATCTAAATGTGGAGTGCCTAAAAAGCCTTTAAATAGCTTGTTAGCCACATAGTAATCTTCGGTTAAAAGCTGCCCGGAAAGATACGCTGCCACGCAGTGATTGCCATGCGCTGAGCGCAGCGATTTCAGGCGCTGCGCGACGGTACTCAGCGCGACGTTCCAGGTAACGTCCACACCATCGACTCGGGGATGCGTTAAGCGCCCCTGGTGACCCAGCGTTTCATGCAGCGCCGACCCTTTGACACACAGCCGCCCGTAGTTGGCCGGGTGCTCAAGATCGCCTTCGACAGCACACAGCGTACCCGCTTTCACGGTTGCCGTTACGCCGCAGCCGACGCCGCAATAGGGGCATGTCGTTTTAGCCTGAGTCATAGCTACTCCTCGGGTTGCTCATTAACGCCACGCATAAAAAAACGCCCAGTCCTTTTCTCTAATGCGCTGTATAAACGCATTGGGAGAAGAGGGCTGGACGTCGTTGCCACAGCGCACCTTCAGCGGTGTCGACTAATTCACTAACAACTGCATGTTTCCTGACAGTGGCACATTGTTAACGGCTACTTATTTTTCTAACGGCTTTGGACTTGTTCGCTGCCATCGCCTATCAATGCGCTTGCTGCTTGTTAACTCACTTATTGTCTAACTTATTGATTAGATAACTGCAAAAGACAGTCCGCCCATCGCTATTTATTAAATTAAGCCTTTAAAAACAGAATCTTGAAAATAAAAAAATTCGTAGCTGAGCGTTTTATATCCGCCCAGAGCACTTTAAATGATGCCAGGGAGTGCATGACAAACACTTAACGCACCATTGACGTGCAGGCCTACGTTCGAGCAGCTAACTTAGTTATCGATAAAATCCTTCTAAGCAACTGACATAACTATAAAAAACAAAATTTAAAAAAAGTTGGCTAGATAATTGCTTATTACACATCAAGACATATCAAGACATATCAAGATTTTTAAATTAACGGGCAGCCAATGGCGGTTGCCGTGCGTTTAAAGCTTAGTTCTAAAGCTTTGGTCTAAAGCTTAGATTTAAAAAAAACGCTATCGGGCAACGACGCCCCTGCTACCTCTTCTGAAAAGAAGGTGTAACGGGGGCGTTTTTTTTGCTTGATGCTCAAGCAGCCGCAACGACACAGAGGAGCCGCCCATGGAAACCACATCCCAGTGCTCATCGATTCGTCATCTGGTGATTATTGGCAACGGCATGGCGAGTCATCGTTTGGTTGAGGCGTTGGTGAAAAAGCCTACTCGCCCACAGCGCATCACGGTCATCGGTGCAGAGCCTACCCCTGCGTATAACCGTATTCTGCTCTCACCGCTGCTTGCGGGTGAGATGCAGCCCGATGCACTGACGCTGCGCGACGCCGCGTGGTACGCAGATCAAGGCGTCACGCTAATCCTTGGCGAAAAAGTCGACACGCTTGATCGCGTTCATCAAACGCTCACCACCGATAGCGGCCGCACGCTCAATTACGATCACGTGGTACTAGCCACCGGCTCACGCCCAGCAATGCCCGACATTCCAGGCATTGAGCTTGGCGGAGTGCATGGCTTTCGCGACTTACAGGATGCCGCTGCGCTTGAGGCCATTGCCCTCCGCGGAGGTAACAGCGTGGTTATCGGAGGCGGCCTGCTGGGGTTAGAAGCCGCCGAAGGGCTGCGTAAACGCGGCAATAATATGCACGTTAGCGTGCTCCAACGCAGCGAGCGGCTAATGAACCGGCAGCTGGATACGACCGCCTCGCATCTGCTGCAAAACACCCTGACTCAACGCGGTTTGAATATCGTTACCGGCGCCCAGCTAGTAAGGCTAGAGGGCGACGCCCAGGGCCAGGTCGCCAGCGTGCATCTTGCAGATGGCCGCACGCTGGACGCTGCCAGCGTGATTATCGCTGCCGGCATTACGCCCAATGCAGCGTTGGGGCATCACGCTGGCCTGGCAACAGAGCATGCCGTTTTAGTCGATGAATATCTCACGACCAGTGATCCGGCTATTTCAGCGCTGGGCGAGTGCTGCCAGTTTAATGGCGCAACTTACGGCTTGGTGGAGCCAATATGGCGGCAGGTAGACGTGCTCGCGGCGACGCTATGCGACACCGCGACGCCTGGATACAAGGATGCCCCTAGCACAACCAAACTCAAAATCAGCGGCATTACGCTTTATGCCTTTGGCCCCACCCAGGCCACCGCTGAGCATGACGTGCTGAGCTACCGCGACATCGAACGCGGCGACTATCGCCGGGTGCTGCTACGCAACGGGAAGATTGAAGGCGCGGTGCTTTACGGCGATACCGCGCTGGGCCCTTGGTACTTCGAGCAAGCACTCGCAGGCTGCAATCTAAATGACTGCCGCCAGGCGCTGCTGTTTGGCGCTGCAGATGCTGAAGTGCTGCTTAGCGCGGCGTCGGAAAATTCGTCTGTCTCTTACGCAAACTCATCTCACCCAACGCCGGAGGCGGCTTAGTCATGTCTACTAAAAACGGGTCTATTCAAACAACGTCTACCCAGCAGCTTATTATTATTGGTAACGGTATGGTCGGCCATCACCTGGTCGAGCAGCTAGTCGACAACGGCGCACTGGAACGCTATCAGGTCACCGTGTTTGGCGAAGAACGCCACCGCGCCTATGACCGAGTGCATCTTTCTGAGTACTTTAGCGGCCGCGATGCAGACGCTCTGGCGCTTTGTGAAGCGGATTACTATGCCCTAAGCAACGTGGAGCTGCGCAGCGGTGAAGCTGTGATCGAGATTGACCGCGCAACCCATGAAGTGATTACCGACCAGGGCCGCTACCCCTATGACCGTCTCGTGCTGGCCACCGGCTCCTATCCGTTTGTGCCACCCATTCCGGGGAACGACCGCGAAGGCTGCCTGGTCTATCGCACGCTGGACGATCTTGATGCCATTCGCGCGATCGCTGAAACGGCCACCACCGGCGTGGTCGTCGGGGGCGGCTTGCTGGGGTTAGAAGCGGCCAATGCTCTGCGTGGCTTGAACCTAGACACTGCGGTTATTGAGTTTGCGCCGCGCTTAATGCCGATGCAGGTGGATAACGAAGGCGGCGAGCTGCTGCGCGAAAAAATTGAAGCGCTCGGCGTGCAGGTGCTCACCGAGCGCGCGACGCAGCGCATTGAGGATGGCGAAGCAAGCCGCCACCGCATGGTTTTCCAAGACGATAAAATTCTTGAAACCGACCTGATTGTCTTTTCAGCCGGCATTCGGCCTCGCGATCAGCTCGCGCGAGACTGCGGCCTGGAGATTGGCGAACGCGGCGGTATCGTTGTGGATAATCAGTGCCTCACCAGCGACCCGGCCATTCTCGCGGTTGGCGAGGTGGCGCTATGGAATCAAAGTATTTTCGGCCTTGTCGCGCCCGGCTATCAAATGGCCAAAGCCGCGTTTTCGACGCTGATGGACGGCAGCACGCGCTTTGCTGGCGCCGACATGAGCACCAAGCTCAAACTGCTGGGCGTGGATGTCGGTTCAATTGGGGATGCCCACGGCAATCAAAACCCCGGCGCTCGAATGTTCCGCTACCTGGATCCGATCAAACAGGAATACCGCAAGCTGGTCGTTTCCAGCGACGGTAAAAAGCTGCTCGGCGCTATGCTGGTCGGCAACAACGGCGTTTACGACACGCTGTTGCAGTATTACGCCAACGGCATTGAACTGCCCGCTGAGCCCGCGTCATTGATTCTGCCCCAGAGCGGCGCGGCCCCTGCCCTTGGCCCTGGCTCGCTGCCGGAAACGGCGATGATTTGCTCCTGCCATAACGTCAGCAAAGCCAATATTTGCGCCACGATTGACGGTGGAGCGGAGGATCTTGCTGGTGTAAAAGTCGCCACGAAAGCCAGCACCGGGTGTGGTGGCTGTACTGCGCTGCTCAAAAGCGTGGTCGACTATGAGCTGGAAGCACGCGGCGTCGACGTCGATAAATCGATTTGCGAACACTTCGCCCATACCCGCCAAGGGCTCTACGATATTGTCCGCGTCGAAGGTATCAAAACCTTCACTGATTTAATTGAAAAGCACGGCAATCCTGACACTCACCGCTTAGGCTGCGATATTTGCAAACCCGCCGTGGGTTCTATTCTGGCCTCCTGCTTTAACGAGCCCATCACCGATGCCGCGCATATTCCTTTGCAGGATACCAATGATACGTTCATGGCCAACATGCAAAAGAACGGCACCTACTCGGTAGTGCCGCGCGTGGCCGGTGGTGAAATCACGCCTGACAAACTGATCACGCTGGGTGAAGTCGCTAAAAAATACAGCCTCTACTCAAAAGTCACCGGCGGTCAGCGAATCGATTTATTTGGTGCACGCCTGGAAGATCTGCCGGATATCTGGAGCGAGCTGATTGCAGCCGGTTTTGAGACCGGCCACGCCTACGGCAAATCGCTGCGCACGGTGAAATCCTGCGTGGGCAGCACCTGGTGCCGCTACGGCGTGCAGGACAGCGTCGGCATGGCGATCTGGTTAGAGAATCGCTACAAAGGTCTGCGCTCTCCTCACAAGATCAAGTTTGGCGTTTCCGGCTGCACCCGCGAATGCGCTGAAGCCCAGAGCAAAGATATCGGCATCATTGCCACCGAGAACGGCTGGAATCTCTACGTCTGTGGCAACGGCGGCATGCGCCCGCGCCATGCCGAACTGTTCGCCACCGATCTTGACGATGAACAGCTCTATCGCACTATCGACCGCTTCTTGATGTTTTACGTCCGCACGGCTGATCGCCTACAGCGCACCTCCGTGTGGCGCGAAAACCTCGACGGCGGCCTGGCGTATCTTAAAGAGGTGATTTTGGACGATAGCTTGGGCATCAACGCCGAACTGGATCGCCAGATGCAAACGGTGGTAGACACCTATCAATGCGAATGGGCAGAGGCCATCAGCAATCCTGAAAAGCTCAAGCGCTTTCGCAGCTTCGTCAATGATGACCGCCCAGACCCATCGATCATTATGACCTCCGAGCGCGGCCAGCTACGCCCGGCGTAAGCGATCCTGTGCACTGTCACTGACACTGAATAAAACGAGGCATCCCATGACCGCAGCTGCATTGAAAAACGAGATGGATACGGCAGGCTTCAACCACACTACGACGTGGCAAAAGGTGTGTACCAAGGCCGATTTAGTGGCCTTCTCAGGCGTTGCCGCGTGGCTTGAAACCACAAGCGGCCCTGCCCAAGTCGCCATTTTCTATTTGCCGGTCGACCCAAACTCCACGACGCTACCTGGCCGTGCCACTGAGCTTTACGCCCTCGACCACTTTGACCCCTTCTCCAAGGTCAATGTAATCGCCCGCGGTATCGTCGGCGATATAAAAGGTGCGGCCGTTGTCGCCTCACCTATCTACAAGCAGCATTTTCGCTTAGAAGACGGCCAGTGTTTGGAGGACGAAAGCGTCACGCTACGCACATGGCCAATCGCCTTTAAGGGCGACGCGGTTTGGATTGAGGGATAGCCGTAGCGTACGTTTTCAGCTGCGCGAAATGATCATCGGCACGCTGCAAGGCGTTTAATGATTTGGATCGGTCATGCTCAGCCAATAAGGTGCACAGTACTTCGGAGACGGCTAAGGCAGGGGTGAGCGTATGGAAGAAGCTGTAGCTTTCCGTAGCGCAAAAAATCGTGTGGGTGGACATTCCGACCAGCGGCGATACTTCGCTGTCGGTGATCGAAAGAATGTCCAGCCCCTTGTCTTTAGCCAGCTGCGCAAGCGCTAGCGTCTCAGCTGCATAAGGCTTGATGGAGACGACGAGCACCACGTCATCCGCCGTCGCGCGAATGAGCGCGTCTCCACCGGTCCCCGCCGGCCCATCTAGATGAACCGAACGATCGCTTAACAGTGACATAACGTAATGGAAATGCCATGCAACGGAATGACACGAGCGCAAACCTAACACGTATACCTTCCTCGCCGCCCCCAGCCGCTCGGCAACGGCTTCAAGCCGCTGCAGCGAATCAGGTTCGCTGAGCCTAGCAATCTGGGCGCTCAGCCCATGCAGCATATGAGAGGCAATATCGCTTTTGGGCTGCTCGGTATCTTCGCTTTCGCGCAGGCGAACCTTGGCAGCAAAGCCGTCGCTTCCCCGACGCAGCGCCGCGGCATAATGTGCCCGAAGTTCATCGTACCCTTGCATGCCTAAGAACTTTGCAAGCCGTGTCATCGTCGCGGGTTGCACCGCCGCATGGCGCGCCAGCTCACGCATGGACACCAGCGCTACTTCGTCCGGATACTCAAGCACGTAGCGAGCGGCCTGCTGGAGTTGCCCTGACATGACATCGTACTGGGCAATGATCTGCTCTCTCAGAGGGTCGCTCTGCGCCATTCGGATTGCCTCTTATCGGCTCATGTAAGTGATTCAGCATTCGCCAAGCCGCTGAGCCATGGGGCCCTCGGCGCTGAACAGCCCATGATTTAAACGTTACTGATCTCAAAAAACAATGATCTAAACGTTTTAAAAATAATTTAATGATTCAAATGTTGCCGATATCTATAGAGTTGTGCCAATCTTCTTGTCATCTCAAGCCCACACCACCGAGTGGTCAGGGCAGGTTAAGAAGGAACCGACTCTATGACACGTATTCTTCATCGCGGCATCGGCGCAACGCTGCCTCATGCTGCGTCTGCGCAGGGTGTCTACATCACCGATACCAGCGGGCGCCGCTATCTCGATGGTTCAGGAGGCGCGGCCGTCACCAGCGTCGGCCACGCTCATCCTGAAGTGTTGGCAGCCATGCGATCGCAGATTGATCATCTTTGCTATGCGCACACGGCTTTTTTCACCACGGATGCTGCTGAAGCGCTTGCGGAGAAGCTCGTCGATTTAGCGCCCGAGGGGCTAAATTACGTCTACCTGGTATCAGGTGGTTCAGAGGCCGTTGAAGCCGCTTTGAAGATGGCGCGGCAATACTTTGTGGAGATTGGCGCTCCCCAGCGGCGACACATCATCGCCAGGCGCCAGAGCTATCACGGCAATACCATCGGTGCTTTAGCCACGGGCGGCAACGCGATGCGGCGCCAACAGTTTCAGCCTATCCTGCCAGAAACTCATCACGTCTCGCCCTGCTATGCTTATCGCGACAAGGGCGTTGATGAGTCACCGGAAGCTTACGCCGCAAGGCTTGCAGACGAACTCGAAGCCAAGATTCTGGCGCTTGGCCCTGAGGAGGTCATGGCCTTCGTTGCCGAGCCCGTGGTGGGGGCAACGCTGGGAGCGGTCGGCTCGGTTGCGGATTACTTTAAGCGCGTTCGCGCTATTTGCGATAAATACGGCGTCCTGCTGATTCTTGATGAAGTCATGTGCGGTATGGGACGAACCGGCACCGTGTTTGCCTGCGAGCAAGACGGCGTCATACCGGATATCGTCACCATCGCCAAAGGCCTGGGTGGAGGCTATCAGCCAATCGGTGCAGTGATGCTGTCGGAGAAAATCTACGCAAGCTTTGCCAACGGTTCAGGCCAGTTTCAGCACGGGCATACGTACATTGGCCACCCCGTTGCGGCCGCCGCTGCCAATAAAGTGGTTGAGATCATTGCCCGGCCGGAGACACTGGCTAACGTTAACGCCATGGGCGCGAGGTTGCAGAGCGGCCTTGAAGCAGCTCTCGCGGCCTCCCCCCACGTGGGCGATATACGCGGCAGAGGCTTGTTTCGCGGTATCGAAATAGTCGCCAACCGAGCGCATAAAACACCTTTCGATCCGACTAAAAAGATTCATGCCAAGATCAAGCGCCAGGCCATGGCACGGGGCCTGATCAGCTATCCAATGGGCGGTACCATTGATGGCACTTACGGTGATCATATTTTGCTGGCGCCGCCTTACATTATTGAGCCCAGCGATATCGATCTGATCATTGAACGCATTGCTGACGCTATTAACGCCGCGATCGCAGAATAACGGCGATAACGCACTACTTGAATGGAGCCTCTCATGAACCCATCCCCCTGCCCGCCCATTGCGGATGCTGACTGGCCGAGCGAAATTGCCGATCAACGCGATGGCTTTGCCGGTGCACTGAATGTTTATCGCACCATGGCGCACCATCCGGCTCTGCTTGAGGCGTGGGCACCGCTGCGACAACATGTGGTAAAAGAAAACGCACTAGGACCTGAGCTGACCGAAGTGGTGATTTTACGCGCGGGCCTGCGTATGGAGGCGGCCTATGAGTGGGCGCATCACGTCAGCCGAGCACTTGCTCTTGGATTCACCGAGGCGCGGATCACTGCCATTCGAGGAATGCCAGAGGGCGTTGACGGCCTCATCGTTCAAGCCGTTGATGCGCTATTTGACGCGCGCATGCTGGCGCCTGAGCAGGAGTCAGCACTGACAGCAGCCATTGGCCGTAAGGCCGTGATCGATTTGATCGCGATGGTGGGTTTCTATTCGGTGCTGGGCTATCTGCTCAAAACCTACGACACGCCCCTTGATACCAATATTCAAAAGGAAGCGGAGAAAAGACCGGCGCTATTTTCGATAAATCCGCCTGCCGCCGCTGCATAACCTGAGAAGATCATTAAAACATAATCGCCGCCTACAGCAGGCGGCGATCTTGACTATTTAGGCACTTATAAAGCGCTTGTTTAGCTCTTCAGAAACGTAATCAGCGCCTGATTAAACTTCTCTGGATGAGTAGCATTGACGCCGTGGGGCCCGCCTTTGATAACTTCTAGCGTGGCATTGGGCAGCATCTCTTGCGCCCGCTTACCGCTTACTTCAAATGGCACGATGCCGTCTGAATCGCCGTGCAGCACTAATGTAGGAATATCTATCTTAGGCAAGTCTTTGCGGAAATCGGTGTAGCTGAACGCTTTGATGCAGTCGTAAGTCGCTTGCGGTGAGGCAAAGGCAGCAATATCGCGGTGATAAAGGCGATTAGGCTCACTGACTAAATCGCTACGCTCACCCGCGGTAAAGAAGTCTTTGGTAAACCCGTCTAAAAACGCGAGACGATCACCGGTTACCCCGTCTAAAAACTGGCTGATCGTAGCATCGTCCAGCCCACCGTCCGGATTGTCATCTGACTTATACAAATAAGGCG
The DNA here is from genome assembly GCF_019722725.1 of Vreelandella profundi. Classification (NCBI taxonomy): domain Bacteria; kingdom Pseudomonadati; phylum Pseudomonadota; class Gammaproteobacteria; order Oceanospirillales; family Halomonadaceae; genus Vreelandella; species Vreelandella profundi. Next base: position 802,032 of record NZ_CP077941.1, on the reverse strand, counting down.
GCACCGCCGACGCAAACACCGCTTTACTGACACGCCCTGTGCCGTAGCAGGAAAGATAGCGTGCCACTTCGCCGCCACCCATTGAAAAGCCCACTAAGGTAGCGTCATTCAGATCAAGCATTTCAATAAGCTTCTTTAGATCTGACGCTAGCGTGTTGTAATTGTAGCCACCGTCGGGCTGAGTAGACTTGCCAAAGCCTCGACGATCATAGGTGATCACCTTATAGCCCGCCTCCACCAGCGCAGGTACCTGCTTTTCCCAGGAACGCCCGCTTAACGGCCATCCATGAATAAGCACAACGGGCTTACCCGCTCCGCGAACTTCGTAATACAGCTCTACCGGCGTGCCTTTTTCCGTTCCTACGCTCAGCATTGGCATCGTTTAACTCTCCTATTGGGCGTCAAGTGAATCAAACAAACACATCATCAGATGTTAAAACTTATGTTAGGACTTACGATCCGGCTCGACCGTTAATGTGAGGCCGCATATTGAAGATTGAGCATGCACCGCCTCGGCGCTAAATAAGCATTCGGTATGAGACTAGCAAAGTTGCTATGCTTACCGACTCTATTATCTCTGTGTGCATTGGAGCAAAAAAGTTCGTGAAGACAGAATCAAGTACGTTAGCGTTCTCTGCCTTTATGGCACTGCTGATCGGCTGTGCTGGCATTACCGCCACGCTGGCCTCCAACTCCCAAGCAATCCTGCTGGACGGGCTGTTCAACCTTATCTATTTCAGCATAGCACTGGTGACGATTAAGGTAAGCAAACTGGCGAGTCGTCCCGACAGTGAATCCTATCCGTTCGGGTATAACTATTTTGAGTCGCTGGTAAACCTCTGCAAAGGGCTGCTGATTTTAGGCGTATCTATTTTCGCCTTAGTGGATGCTGTCGCTGCGCTGCTCGCCGGTGGGCGTGAAATATCGGCAGGCATCGCCGTTCTGTATGCGCTATTTGCCACCGCCGCCTGCTCTCTCACCGCCTGGGTGATGCACCGCAGTCAGCGTCATGTTCACAGCCCGCTGGTTAGCGCCGATAAACTCAACTGGATGGTGAATAGCTTAATCTCTGCTGCGATCTTAATGGCCTTTTGCCTCGTGATGCTTTTTGAGCAGATGGGATGGTACACCGTACTGCCCTATGTGGATTCAGTACTGGTGATTGCCGTCGTTATTCTGTGCTTAGGTGTGCCGGTACGCATGGCTTCCCAAGCATTAAGAGAATTACTCAACAAAACGCCTGAAGAAGCTATCGCAGAGCCTGTCCGCCAAGCCGTAGCGCGTGGTCTCGTTGACATTGATACCGTAGAGGTGCGCTTGCGCATGGTGCGCCCCGGCCGCATGCTGTATGTCATGGTGCACGTAGTGCTGCCCGAAACAGCCGATGTTTCAATCATAAGCCAAGACGAACTGCGCGGCCGTATTGATAACGAAGTACGCCGTTACTACGCGCCGGTGGTGTGCGACGTTGTATTTACCGCCGATACCCGCTGGGCAGCACCCTCTTGTGGGCTATTGGTCAAAACGCACGTTTAAGTACCAATGACGCACCAGCTACTGCGCTTTTCGCAATAAGCCAATGGTGACGGCGACTCCGCTCACCAATGCGAGCCCAAACAGCGTTAACGCGAGCGTATGCCCCACCGCATCAATCAGCATTCCCGTACTTATCACGGGAATGCTGAAACCGATATAAGCCATCAGAAAATAGCCCGCGCTAGCCTGGGTAGACAACTCACCGGCAATTGCCAACACGCCACTTAATCCCCCGAGATAAATAAATCCATAGCATGCGCTGCTAGCAGCAACCGTGCCGAGCAGCACTACGAAGAGATAACCGTGAATCGCGCCCCAGGCGATCAAGCTATAGGCCAGCGGTAGAATAACCAGTCCCAATACGGTAGCGGTACGGGGCTCAAGCTTTCTCGCCCAGGGCTGAAACAGCACCCCGCAGCTGCAAATGCCAAAGGTGGCGAAGCCACTCCAGGCGGATAAACCGTGTTGGCTTAATGCCGAAGGTAAAATTGCAATCACCAGTCCCACCATCGCCCAGGCCAACAAAATCGCCAGGCCATAGGCAAGAGCGCCTTTAGGGAAGCTAGGCAGACGCAGCATTGGGTTTTTGATGGGATTCGGTGCGCTATCCTTAAGCGTGGAAACCACCACCAGCGCCAGCGAAGCGATAACGAGATAAAGCCACAGGCTGGGCGGCGATACGCTTGGGGTGTGGAAAACAAACAAACTAGTCACTGCCGCCCCTAGCCCAAACCCAAGGGCGGTACTGGCCGTTACATAGTTAGTCGCCACACGGTTATCCTGGCCACCCAACAGCATTTGCATATAAGCCGGGGCTACTGCCGATGTCAGCCCCATGCTGATGCCGAGCAGAAAACGGGCAAACCCCAGTGCTATTAAGTTAGGCATCACCAAGGTAATAGCCGTCGCAAAAAGGCTTAACAGCAGTGCCGTCACGATTAATGGCTTACGTCCGACCCGCTCAGCAAGACCATTTAAACCCAGCAATACCGGCAAAACGCCAACCACATAGCAGGCAAAGGCAATGGTTGTGGCTCCAACACCCAGCCCGTCTCGGGCCGCCAGCGCATCGTAAAGCGGGGCCTGTAAATTAACCGCCGTCGTAATCATACATAGCGCAAACGCCAGGCAGGCGGCACTCTTTTTATTGATAGCTAAACTCATAGTTGTGTCTCAATAATCACAAGTGCGAGGGCAGGTTGAAGCGAGGGCCTTTTGACAGGGCCGGAAAACATTCCCGACAATTCCAGCATTTCCGCCATCCATGGCGATCAGATATCAAAAGTAGTGCCCACGGATGTGTTTACAGCGCCCTCGTGGAAACGCAGGCAGATACCAGCATCGATGGCGCTGAACCGCTACCCTCCCACGCCTAGCACGCTGGGGTAAGGTACACTTATCCCCCACTTTCCAGACACTGTTCCGCCCTTTTAGCGAACAGTTAAAAGCCATAGGGCACGTTATGAAACTAGAGGTTAATCGGCACGCCACGACACCCATCGCCCAGCAGCTCGAAGCCGGTATTCGTGCTTGGATTGCCGATCATGGCGCAGGTGGTGGCCGACGCTTACCCTCTATTCGTCGCTTAGCAGCGACCCACCACATTAGCCGTAACGCGGTGATTGAAGCTTACGAACGGCTTGTCGCTTCTGGATTAGTGCGCTCACGGCCCGGCTCAGGTTTTTATGTGGCGGATAGCGCGGCAACACTGGCATCACAACCCGCAGCTACGAGCAGCTTGGAAGAGGTTACCAACGGGCTATGGGGACTTTTCAGTGCTAGTGATCACACGCTCAAGCTGGGTTGCGGCTGGCTGCCAAGCGATTGGCGTGAGGGCGATGACCTAACTCACGCCATTCGCCAAGTGGCACGTAAGAGCCGTTCAGGCATCTTCGAGTACAGTACCCCTCAAGGGCCGCAGGATTTGCGTGATTTGATTCAGGAACGCCTGCGCCCACTCGCGATGAACGCCGACGCCAAGCAGATCGTAATGACGGGCGGTGGCAGCCATTCACTGGATCTACTGGTACGGATGCTGCTTGAGCCCGGTGATGTAGTGTTTGTGGAATCGCCCGGCTATTATAATCTGTTCGGGCTGCTGCACTTGCAGCGCATTCGCGTCATAGGCGTGCCTCGCCTTGCCGACGGGCCCGATATTGAGCGCTTAGAGCAATTGTTAGCCGAGCATCGTCCCAAGCTTTTCTACATCAACAGCGTTTTTCATAACCCCACCAGCAGCACTCTAACGCCCGCCATTGCGCATCGGGTATTACAGCTGGCGGAACAGCACGATTTTCAAATTATTGAAGACGATATCTACGCGGATTTCCAGCATACACCCACCTCGCGCTTAGCAGCGTTAGACGGTTTAAACCGGGTTTTCTACCTTGGCAGCTTTTCAAAAAGTCTTTCTTCTTCGTTACGCGTAGGCTTTATCGCCACCCCGCCAACGCTGGTACAGCGCTTGGTCGATATCAAGATGTTGACCAGCATCTCTGCATCACGCTTTGCCGAACAGATCGTCATTACCATGCTGCAAAACGGTAGCTATCGGAAGCTCACCGAACGGCTAAGAACGAAGCTATCCAATCAAATGGCGATGGCACTCACGATGCTCAAAAAAGCGGGTTGGGAAATTTATACCGAGCCCGCGGGAGGAATGTTTATTTGGGCGAGGCCACCCTCTGACATCTCGCTCGAGAGGGTGTCTGAATTGGCTAAGCAGTGGGAAGTCACGCTATCGCCGGGGCATTTATTCTTTGCTGATCACCAGCCCACAGCGTGGCTACGCCTTAACGTTGCTTATATGCAGGACCCCAGGGCAAAAGCGTTTATCGAGGCGGTGAGCTAACAGCGTTCTGCTAAGCGATTCTTGCACAACAGACTATTAGCGCCGTCACCTCACCGGCTAGTGAAGCAATTAATCCGCTAACGCATTGAGTTCGTCATACAGCGCTTTGGGGAACGTGACGCCATTAGCATGGCTTCTTTCCCGAGCTTCAAAACGCCGCTGCGAAGGCAGGCGTGCGCCTTGGCCAAGAATACTGTCGAAAAGAACTTCGGCATGTTTGAGATGGCTTTCGGCTTGGCTGCCGAGAAAAGCCTCAGGTGATATCGCAATAATCAGCTCGCCATGGAAGGGCTTGCCGGTTTTTTCGGCGTTCGCGGCCTGGGTTTCGTGGCCGAGCAGATCACCGATTAGCGGGCCGGCTAACAACTCCACCATGGTAGAAAGCGCTGAGCCTTTATAGCTTCCAAACGGCAGCATGGCACCCGCTAGTGCAGCCACCGGATCAGTAGTAGAGTTGCCTTCATCATCGATTGCCCACCCGTGGGGAATCGACTTACCAGCGCGCCTATGCAGCTCTATTTCGCCCCTCGCGACCACGCTGGTCGCAAAATCAAACGTATAGGGCGTGCCATCAGGGCGCGGCCAGGAAAAGGCAATGGGGTTGGTACCCAAAAGAGGCAAAGTGCCGCCTGTCGGCGCCACAAAAGCGTGACTTGGCGTCATTGCTAGCGCCACCAGCCCTTCTGCAGACAGCGCTTCAACCTCGGACCACAGGGCTGAGAAATGAAAGCTATTGTTAATCGCGAGAGCCGCAATCCCATTCGCTTTAGCTTTTTCTATCAGCATAGGCTTACCAAGCTCAAACGATAGCAGTGAGCAGCCCTTATTCGCATTGACCTTAACAACGCTCGCAGCCTGATCCGTAATGCTTGGTTCAGCATCGGTATCAACACCACCATTTAAGGCGGTTTGGACACACCCAATCAGCCTATACAAGCCATGCGAGTGGCACTCATCACGCTGTGCTGCCAAAACGCTTTTGGTAATCGCATCGGCATGGGCCTGACTAAAACCGTTTTTGATGAGCACCTTTTTACTCAGCGTTTCGGCTTCCTGCAGAGAAATCGTAATATCATCACTCATAGCATCACCTAACTTATTATCTTTATTGGCATTTCTATTACGCAATAAAAAAAGCAGGTACCGAGTACCTGCTTTCTATTCGCCTAACGTTCGAGCGTTTTTACAGTTCGCGCTTACCGTCGACTAAACGCGTGGTGCTCAGAGGATTACCATCTTTTAGCGCCTCGGGTAGCAGGCCTGCTGGCAATGACTGATAGCAAACGGGGCGTAGGAAACGGTGGATAGCCGCCGTGCCTACTGACGTAGTGCGAGAATCAGACGTTGCCGGGAACGGACCGCCGTGTACCATGGCATGGCAAACTTCAACGCCAGTGGGCCAGGCATTGGCCAGAATACGGCCAGCCTTGCGCTCAAGCGTAGGTAGCAGTGCTTTGGCAGCATCCAGGTCTGCGTCATCCATATGTAGCGTTACGGTTAGCTGACCTTCAAGCTGTTCAGCCACACGTTTTACTTCGGCGTCATCAGCGCATTCGATCACTAAAGAGCTGGCGCCAAACACTTCAGCCTGCAGCGCTTCTGAAGCAAGGAAGTCGTTCGCTGAAGCGGCAAACAGGGCTGTCTGGCATTGGTAATCACCACCTGTTTTACCGCGAGCAACTTCACGCACTTTATCCGCACTGCTCCAGTTAGCAACACCCTCTTGATAAGCGCTATGGATGCCTGGGGTGAGCATGGTCTGTGGACCGCTGGCTTCTACTGCGCCTTTCGCAGCTTCAATGAAGGCGTCCAGCTCAGGGCCTTTCACCGCGATGACGAGGCCGGGGCTAGTACAGAACTGGCCAGCGCCCATGTTGAGCGAACCAATAAAGGCTTCGCCTAGCGCCTTGCCACGCGCTTTCAGCGCCGCAGGCAATAAGAACACAGGGTTAATGCTGCTCATCTCGGCATAAACCGGGATCGGCTGCGGCCGCGCCTGAGCAGTTTTCATCAGCGCCGTACCGCCACTGCGTGAACCGGTGAAACCCACTGCTTGAATACGCGGATCGTCGACCAGCGCCTGACCGATTTCTCGACCGGAACCGAACAGCAGTGAAAACACACCTTCTGGTAACTTGCAGGCTTTAACCGCTTTTTGAATCGCACGACCTACCAGTTCAGAAGTGCCTGGATGCGCAGAGTGACCTTTTACGACCACTGGGCAGCCCGCGGCTAGTGCAGAGGCTGTATCGCCACCCGCGACCGAAAAAGCCAGCGGGAAGTTGCTCGCCCCGAAAACTGCGACAGGCCCGAGTGCGATATGGCGCTGACGTAGATCGGCACGCGGCAGCGGCTGGCGCTCCGGCATAGCAGGATCAATACGCACATCCAACCACTCTCCTGCACGTACAACAGAGGCGAATAAACGCAGCTGCCCACAGGTTCTGCCGCGTTCACCTTCAATACGCCCTTGCGGAAGCCCAGATTCTGCGACGGCACGCTCAATCAGCTCGCTGCCGATCGCTTCAATTTCACTGGCGATGGTTTCAAGAAACGTAGCACGCTCTTCAAGCGATGTTTCCCGGTAGGTGTTATAGGCCGCTTCGGCAAGCTCGCAGGCCTGCTCAACGTGTGCTCGACTGCCGCCAGGATAGACGGGGTCTAAAGATTCGCCGGTCGCGGGATTAACCGCTTGAATATTGGCTTGCGTTCCGGAAACGGCCTGTTGGCCAATCAGCATTTTGCCTTGAATCGTCATACGTTGCTCCTCATATGGGTCAGTGATATCACTGGTCGCGATATTTTGCGTACATGTTGCGCGCCCGGTTAAGGTGCTGAAACATCGTTTCACGGGCGGCTTGGGCATCGCGGGAAAGAATGGCTTCAATAATGGACGAGTGTTCTTCCTGAACTCTTTCCAAATAAAGTTCGGAAGAAATCGGGTTAATATCGGTACTCAGCAGCTTAGCGCGCGGAATCACGCTCTGGCTCCACTGCTTATAAAATGATTGGAAAAAAGGATTTTTCGTCGCCGTCGCGATGGCAAAGTGAAAAAGATAATCCTCTTCCCTCGCCTGGCTTTTCTGAGCAAATGCGTTGCTAAAGGCTAGATGCTGGGTCTCTAATCGCTGACGGTCTTCGTCATCATGGCGTAAGGCCGCTAGCTCAGCTGCTGCAGGCTCTAGCGTCAAACGCAGCTCCAGAAGATGTAAAATATCTTCCACTGTGGTCGGGTTGATACGCTCAGCAGGCCGTGCCTCTAAGCTAGAAGAACGCAGCACTGTGGTACCTACGCCACGTCGTGTTGCTACCAGTCCCAGGGATTTAAGATGGGTAATTGCCTCACGTATGACGGTACGACTCACGCCAAATGAATCACAAAGGCTGTTCTCTGTAGGCAGCTTTTCCCCCACGGTGACCTTGCCTTGGGTGATCAAGGCTTCCAACTGATCGGCCACGTGAACGGACAAGCTTCCCTGCTGCATCACTTTATTTACTTGAAGCGGTTTTAGGGCAGATGCCGTTGCGTTTTGCTTGGCCATGAAAGCTATCCTTAATCAAAGGCTAGGTTGTATTATATTATACAACCTAGATCTCAAGAGAACCACTAGGCGTCGTCTGGGTGGCCTAGTTTGGTAAATTTACCCCCATGATAGCGCACTGCGAAATCGTTACTATCAATATCGCGGTCAATCTCTTCCGTCTCAGCTCGCCAAGGTTCAGAACTATCTTTAGGAGACCAACCCAAGAAGGCTACATGAGAGTTATCCCACCACTTTTCGGCATTATCCGAGGCGCCATAGATGACGGTATAGCCTAAACGCGGGGTCACAAAAGCGCGCTCTAAGAGACTAACAAAATCTCCCAAACTCAGCCAGGTGGCCATCATACGAGTATCGACCGGCTTGTCGAAGCACGAGCCAATTCTGACGCTCAGCGTTTCCACTCCAAATTTGTCGTGATATAGGCTGGCGAGGTTTTCACCGAAACATTTCGAAACGCCATACAACGAATCCGGCTTTTGCACTACCTGGGTATCAATACGCTGATTGCGCTCGTAAAAGCCGATAGCGTGATTTGAACTAGCAAACACAATCCGCGGCTTGCCTTGTTTACGCGCTGCTTCATACAGGTGGTAAGTACCCATGATATTGGCCTGTAAGATGGCTTCCCACGGGCTCTCTAGCGACATACCCCCTAGATGAACAATTCCATCACAATCGCGTACTAGATCAGCGACCGCCTGCATGTCATTAAGGTCGGCTTGAACTAGCTCTTCACCCTCCCCCGGCGCGCCTAAGTCTGCAATGTCGGAAAGCCGCACATGCTTGGCAAGCTTCGACAAATGAGGTCGTAGGCTTTTGCCCAGCCCGCCCGCCGCACCGGTAACGAGAATGCGATTTAACATATGAACTCCTTGTTCTTTTATAAAAGCCACGTTTGAAAACGTAACGTTGTAAAAGTGCAAATACTGGGATTTAAAACTGAATCTTTACAGCCAGAGTCTTAAAAATAAGCGCCTTAAAAGCCGTATAGTTCAGCAGGGTTATCCACAAGAATTTTTTGGCGCACATTCTCATCGGCCCAGTGCAGCAATACGTCAAGCTGATCAGCATCATCAGGGTAGTGCTCACGAGGAACGCCAACATGAGGCCAGTTCGAACCCCAGATAACGCGCTCAGGCGCATGCTGGATAAGCCGCTTGGCAATCGGATCTACGTCGGCGTAATCAGGGCCGCCGGTCAGGCTAGTTTCATAGCCACCGCAAATCTTAATCCACGCATTGCCGCGATCTAACAAACTTAGCATCTGATCAACCCGCGCATCGTCAGCGGCCACTGGGGGCATAAACTTGCCGATATGATCAATAATATAATCAGTTTCAATTGCTTTCAGCGTCGTCATGTAGCTGTCGATTTCTCGGCCATTAAACTGCACCATTAAATGCCAGCCAAAGGGACGTACACATTTCTCAACAGCGGCTAGCTCTGCAATTCCCACTGCGCCACCGGGTAGCTGCATGATTCTGGCACCGCGTGCACCCTGAGCATGTAACGATTCAATCTGTGCTTCAGAAGCATCAGGGGCTACTGCCACAATGGCCCGGGCGCGCTCCTGCCCAATTTCCTTAACCCCTTGCAGAATAGCCCGGTTATCAAATTGATAGGCATTGGACTGTGTGACCACAACGCGTTCAAGAGAAAGCCATTTCTGAACTTGTTGATAATCAGAGACCGTCGCCAATTCTGCGATATTGGGGCCACCCGGCTGGGACTCATAGCCAGGTAAATATAGATGCATATGGCAATCGGTTGCCCCTGCAGGAGCCTTTAAGATCGGGGGCTTACCGCTGAGCAGACGAGTATTAGTGGGGATAGACAAGGTTACTTCTCCCTAAGCGCGTAGGTAGCCAGCGCATCTCGATTAATTTCAATTCCCAACCCCGGCCCATCAGGAATTGTCATAACGCCCTGACGATGTTCAAGAGCGGTGTGAACAATAGCCTGACGAAAAGGGTTCTCGGTGCGATCAAATTCCATAATGGGCTCAATCGGGTTGCGTCGTGGCGGATTAGGCGCTAAAGCCGCCATAAACTGCAGGCTTGCTGCTAGGCATACCGCCGTTCCCCATACATGCGGCACCAAACGCACGCCGTGCATAGCCGCCATATCTGCCACTCGCCGCATTTCGCTGAAGCCACCCACACCGCAAATATCCGGCTGCAAAATATCTACCGCGCGCCGGGCAAGCGGCTCCTGCATCGCGTAGCGCCCGTGCCAGTTTTCACCACTGGCCACGGGGATCGGCTGGTCGGCCCGAACGGCTTCATAGGTTGCGATTTGCTCTGGCAATACGGGCTCTTCAAACCAGTCGATACCAAACGGCGCGGCGCGGCGACCAACCTCAATGGCTTCTAGGTAGTCATAGCCATGATTGGCATCAATCATCAGACGCATATCAGGCCCGATAGCATCACGTACGGCGGCAATGACGGCCAGATCTTCCTCAACGTCAAAGCCAATTTTAATTTTGACCGCGTGGAAGCCTTCGCGGCGATAACCCGCCACCTCAGCGGCAACATCAGTGACACGATCCACGCCCGCACGCCGGAACGAACCGGTAGCGTAGGCCCGTACGCTGTCTCGAAAACGACCGCCCAGCAGCGTCGAAATAGGCACACCGAAGTGCTTACCCTTAATATCCCACAGCGCTATATCAATACCGCTCAGCGCCGTCATGGTTAAACCACGCTGCCCTTGGTCACGCAGCCGGTTGTAAAGAGAAAGCCAAACCTTCTCCGTTTGTAGCGGGTCTTCACCTATTAACGACTGCGCGTAAACGTCGACAATCGCGGCATTAGGCTTCGCCGGCCCCAAGCACTCGCCCCATCCAATGGTGCCATCGTCACAGATAACCTCCACCAAACAGTGTTGGCGGCGCGAAAAGTGCATCGAGGAACTCTCAAATGCCGTCTCAAGCTGGTAATCAAGTATATGGGTGTTCACAGCAACTACTTTCATAATCGATCTATTCCTTAGCAGCGCAACTTAACGAAGCCTCAGCGGAAAAAGCCTGGTAGCGTCAATGAGATAGCGGGCACATAGGTCACCAGCATTAAGGCAACAAACAGCGCCAAGAAGAACGGCCAAATAGTACGCACCGCCTCTTCAATTTTGATCTTGCCGATCACACAGCCGACAAACAAGCACGCGCCTACTGGGGGCGTACATAAGCCTAGTCCCAGGTTCATCATCATAATGATGCCAAACTGAATCGGGTCCATTCCGAACTGCATAGCCACCGGTAGAAAAATAGGCGTACAGATCAAAATCAAAGCCGCCATGTCCATAATCATCCCCAAAATCAACAAGATGATATTGAGCATAAGAAAAATCACGACCGGCTTATCGGAAATAGCCATCAGGCCTGTCGTCAGCATTTCCGGGACGTTATAGAGCGCGAGCAGGTAGGAGAAGGCCGATGCGCACCCCACTAAGATCATCACTAACGAGGTGGTTTTTACCGACTGAACAACGGCTGCTTTGAACGAGGCCCAGGTCAATTCACGGTAAACCAAGCCGGTCACCACAATGGCATAGATAGCGCCGAAGGCACCTGACTCGGTGACGGTTAGAATACCCGACAGCACGCCACCAACAATAATCACGGCGGTCATCAAACCCGGCAGAGAGGCAAAGAAGCTAATAATTAACGCATTCCAGCCAGGAAATGCTTCGCCTTTATAGCCACGCTTAACTGCGACAACGTAGGCGGCCACAGCAAGACTCAGGCACATCAAAACACCTGGGACAATACCGGCAATAAACAGCTGCGTAACAGAGATGCCGCCACCCGCTGCTACCGCATAAAGAATCATATTATGGCTTGGAGGAATCACCACACCGGCTACCGACGAGGTTACCGTGACGTTCACGGCATAGTCGGCGTCGTAGCCTTTCTCTTTCATTACGGGGATTAGGATAGAACCTAGCGCAGACGTATCCGCGACCGCCGAGCCTGAGATGCCACCAAATAACATAGAAGAACTAATATTAACCATTCCCAAACCACCGCGCACTCTACCCACCATGGCAGAGGCTAAGCGCACAAGACGCGTGGAAATACCACCGTGCATCATTAGCTCGCCGGCAAAGATAAAGAAGGGAATAGCCAGTAATGAAAAAACCGAAATACCGGAAAGAATGCGCTGGAAAGCGACAAACAGAGGCAGGCCTTCATATAAAAACGTCACAACCGCTGCTAAGCCAACGGCAAATGCGACCGGCGCACCGACTAAAAGACCTAGAAAAAATATCCCGAAAAGAATAATAAGACCCATCGTTTATACCCTCTTCACTTTTCGAGTTAGTAAGCGCTGCGCCATATCAGTGGCTGAAAAAAGCATGATTAACACGCCACATATCACCAGAGGAGCCGCACGCCAACTTTCTGACACGCCGAGCATGGGAATAGCTCTTTCTAAGTTGGTCATCACCAACGTCCAACCCTGGAAGGCCATAAACCCACCAAAGAAGAAGATAAAAAGATCTGACAGGTGATGCATTACATCGCGTAAAGGCCCAGAAAACCTTTCACGAATAAAATCAATATTGAGATGGGTATGATGTCTTACGCCCGCCGCTGCGCCCAAGCAGGTGATGTATACAACCAGTACCAGTGCAGCCTGTTCGACCCATGTAGGCGTATTGTTAAGCGCATATCGGCCAAAGACTAACCACCCGAATATAGCAATCAGGATGACTAACAACGTGCCCGCGATAAGAATGCATAGTGCAGCAATGCTATCTAAGGCTCGATCAAGCGTGCCGCTTTCTGCTAAATGCTGATCATCAAGAGGTGGTTCGATTTCGTTACTCACGACACATTCCTTTTAAGCTTCCGGCAGTGATTAGCCGCCGGAAGCACATCAGTAGAAAATCACTCAGCTGCGCGAATTTCCTCGATCAGCTCGCCTGTGCCTGGGTTGTTAGCAATGAAGTTTTCATACATAGGCTCCATAAGCGCCTGGAAAGCAGCCTTATCTTCTACTTCATTGATTTGAACGCCATGATCTAGCACGATTTGACGGCTTTCTTCAGAGCTTTCTACCCAAAGCTCACGCTGGCGTTGAGAAGCTTCCTCGGCGAGGCCACTGATAATGGTTTGATCTTCTTCCGAAAGATCGTCCCAGCTGGCTTTAGCGACACACAAACACTCAGGAATGATCAAGTGTTCGGTTAGCGAGAAGTAATCCGTTGTTTCGTAGTGATTACTTGTTTCAAAAGAGGGGAAATTATTTTCAGCACCATCAAGCACGCCGGTGGTTAAGCTCTGATACACCTCTCCATAGGACATCGGCGTAGCATTACCGCCAAGCGCCTCCATCATCTCAACATAAAGATCATTGTTCATAACGCGAATCTTTAAGCCTTCAACATCTTCAGGAGTGTTAATGGGTCGCTTAGTGTTGTAAATACTACGCGCGCCTGAATCAAACCAGGAAAGCGCAACTAAGCCTTTTTCCTCTAAGGCATCCGCAAAGCGATCGCCAATTTCACCGTCCATTACCGTGTGCATATGTTCAATACTGTTGAACAGGAAAGGTAATGAGAAGACATTGGTTTCTTTAACAATAGGCCCCATCGGTCCCATATTAAAATTGGCAAAATCCAACGCCCCGTTGCGAGTCTGTTCAATAGCGTCTGACTGGTCACCTAACACAGCATTATTGTAAACGCGTGGATTGACGCGCCCTTCCGTTTGCTCAGCCACGGCCTCAGCAAACTCCTCGAGCGCTACCGAGTTAGGATAACCATCTGGATGAATATTCCATCCTCGCCAATCTTCCGCTTGCGCAGGCACCGCAAAGGCTACTAATGCAGCCACGCCAGCGATGGGCGCTAGGGTCTTCAAGGTGCTAGTTTTCATGCTGATATTGGTGCGCATTTCGAACATCCTCTTATTATTAATAATGTTATTAGCGGTCTTATGCAGCAGTGGTTGGTGCTTTGCGGTCACACCTATCGGCGCTTCGACTTTTCAAACACCCGCCTGAGTGGCTTTGTTGTTAGGGACGAATTGGCCACTGAAAGAGCAGACAACAACCGTTGCCCGACCAGCCGACCCTACGTAATACATCATACAACATAGAAGATAAGTACCATCCGACCATGGCGCAAGCAGAACTAACGAAATTTAAACCAAAGTATCAGTCTGACAAATATGCTGTGACGTTAAAAACCTAAAACCAACAGAGCGCAACCAACAGCTCTAAAATATGAGGGGATTACCCGCTATTGGGTATACGGCCATGGCATGATTGCACACTGGGTGGTGATTCGCTGGGCAAGTATCTACCGCGGGGCCATATCTCAGGCCCCTAAGTTTATCTTTAGAACTATTTTTAGCGAACCAGAGCCGGTCGCTTAGGATCAAACTCCCATCCTGGCACAAGATACTGCATGGCCATTGCGTCGTTTCGCTGAGTTACATCCAGCGTTTTATATAGGCGATGCGCTTCCATTAGCTTATCTTCGTCAAGCTCAACACCAAGACCCGGCGTGGTCGGAACGTCTAGCTTTCCATCACGGATGAGGAAAGGATGTTTAGTGATACGCTGGCCATCTTGCCAAATCCAGTGAGTATCAATCGCCGTAATATCGCCAGGGCAAGCCGCGGCAACGTGCGTCATCATCGCTAATGAAATATCAAAGTGATTGTTACTATGCGATCCCCACGTCATTCCCCACTCGTGGCACAGCTCGCCAACTTTCACAGCGCCTTGCATCGTCCAGAAGTGACAATCGGCCAAGGGGATGTCCACCGCATTCAATTGAACGGCGTACTGGAGCTGCTTGAAATCAGTCGCGATCATGTTAGTGGCTGTTGCTAAGCCAGTACGCTTCTTAAACTCTGCCATGGTCTCGCGCCCTGAATAGCTTTCTTCCTGGCCACAGGGGTCTTCTGCATAGCTCAGCAAGTGCTTGATCGGCTCTAGAATTCGCACAGCGTCATCAAGCTTCCAAGCGCCGTTAGGGTCAAGCGTCAGACGCGCATCAGGGAAGGCGTCGTGCAGCGCGCGGATGCAGTCGGCTTCGTCTTCACCGCTTAACACCCCGCCCTTTAGTTTGAAATCTTTAAAGCCATAGCGCTCATAGGCTGCTTTGGCTAAATTGACAACGGCGTCTGGCGTCAGCGCTTCTTGGTAGCGTATTTCGTCCCAACGGTCTTGGGGGTTCTGCGCCTGAAGATAGGGTAAGTCTGTCTTGCCGGGGTCGCCTAACAAGAATAGATAGCCCAGCACATCGACTTGGTCGCGTTGGCGCCCATACTGGCCAAGCAAATCTGCCACGGGTAGCTGCAGCGCCTGGCCATAGAGATCCAGCAGGGCAGATTCGATGCCGGTAATAACATGCACCGCAACGCGTAAGTCGAAGGTCTGGCGGCCCCGCTCTTCACGTCCATTTTGAGCGAGCAACAGACGTACTTGATTAAGTGTTTGCTTAATATTATTGATAGGTGAGCCTTCCACTAACGCACGGCACTGCGCTAGCCCGCTCATTATGCCGGCGCTGGAAGGAATTTCACCAACCCCTTTATTACCCGCCGTATCTTCGAGGATAACCACACAGCGGATAAAATAGGGCGCATGTCCGCCGCTCAAATTAAGTAAAAAACCGTCGTAGCCTGCAACAGGGACAACCCGCATTGTTTTAATTTTTGCAAACATAAATACATACCTAATTAGTTAACGTTACCGACCAGAGATTGCATAAATGTCTTAAGTCACCGGTGCGGGATTAAACAACACCAGATCATTATGAATACCTAGCCGATCGGCGGCGGCCTGCTTACGACCACTGGCAACATCAAGAATTAGATGAAACAGCTCCCAGCCAACCTCTTCGATACTGGCATCACCCGTGGCAATGGAGCCTGCATCCAGGTCGATAATGTCATGCCAGCGACGCCCCAAATGAGAATTTGTAGCCACTTTAAGCACTGGCACCATGGCTAATCCATAAGGCGTACCGCGCCCCGTGGTGAATACCTGTAAGTTCATTCCAGCGGCTAGCTGCAGGGTTCCACAAATGAAGTCGCTCGCGGGCGTGGCCGCAAAGGTCAGCCCTTTTCGGCGCAGGCGTTCACCCGGGCCGATCACGTCAACAATGGGCGAATTACCCGATTTGATGACAGAGCCTAATGCTTTTTCAACCACATTACTGAGGCCGCCCTTTTTGTTGCCGGGCGATGGGTTAGCGCTGCGATCCGCCTGTCCTTGAGACAGATAATCATCGTACCAGGCCATTTGCTCAATCAGCGCCCTGCCCACGTCTTCGTTGATAGCACGGGGAGTCAGCAGATGGATGGCATCGCGCACTTCGGTCACTTCCGAAAACATAACGCTACCGCCGGCTCGCACGATCAGATCAGTCGCAAAGCCGACCGCAGGATTTGCGGTAACACCTGAGAAGGCATCGCTGCCACCACACTGCATGCCAACGACTAAGTCTGATGCCGGGCACGTTTCCCGCTGGCGACGATTGAGCCGCTCTAGATGCCGCTCAGCCATGTCTAAAATGCCCGCGACCATCTCTCCAAACCCCTGAAAGCTTTCATCTTGAAGGCTCAGCACATTGGCTTCAGGGTCAGCAGCCTCGGTGTTCTCATAAATTTTGACGGGCCGATCATCGAGCAGCGTGGAAGGCTGCAGTTTCTCGCAGCCTAGGCCAATGATCATGACCTCGTTGCCAAAGTTTGGGTTCAAGGCGATGTTTTTAAGTGTACGAATTGGCACGATGGCCGCCGGTGCATTGATAGCCACACCACAGCCATAGCTATGATTCAGCCCCACGACGTCGTCTACGTTGGGAAAGCGTGGCAGCAGCTCGCGCCTGATACGCTGCACCACGTAGTCGACGGTGCCAGCAACACACTGAACGCTGGTGCTAATGCCGAGTACGTTTTTGGTACCAACGCTGCCATCCGGGTTGCGAAAACCTTCAAAGGTATAGCCGCAGAGCGGCTCAGCGACCGGCGCCTGACGCGTCGCCAGCGGTAGCTCGTCGAGAGCGGGTGCTACGGGCATGCGCATATTTGTCTCATTAACATGACTACCGCGAGAAATAGCGGTTTCCGCATTACCGATAACTTCACCATAGCGAACGACTTGATCGCCTTCAGCTAAGTCCACCAGAGCCACCTTGTGGCCCTGAGGAATCGGCATGGTCGTGATGCACCCCTCTTCGACCAGAGCACCTTCGGCAAGACCGCCGTGCTCAATAACAATGGCAACATTGTCACTTGGATGTACTTTAATTACGCGAGCGCTAGTCATTGTCTGTGTCATGGTGTTTTCCAAAGTAGATTATTTGTTGTCGGCGGCTTGGCTCAATTCCATCTTTTGCCTGGCGCGAGACTTAAATCCCATGATGATCGAGAAAACGACGGAGGCCGCGATTAACCCCCAAAGCACCATTGCAATCGGACTTTTGGTAAAGAAGATGGAGTAAGTGCCAAAAGATTCGAGGCTTTTAACAAAGTAGACTTCTATCTGGCTTCCCAAGATAAAGCCGATGATAAGCGGAGCAACTTCTAAACCGATTTTCTGAATCACATAGCCCAATACGCCAAAGATAAGCAGCGTCCATACATCGAACATAATGCCGTAATTAATCGCATAAGCGCCGACCACGCACATCATGACAATGATGGGATAGAGAATATGTTTGGGTACCATTACCACCTTGGCAATGTATTTAATGGCATAGAACATTAAGAAGAACATGACGATATTGGCAAATATTAGTGCCGTCATCATGACGTACCACGTCTCGGTATTTTCTGGGATAAACAGCGGCCCTACTTGAATACCCTGGAGAGTAAAAGCACCAATAAGCACCGCCGTCGTGGCGTCACCAGGAATACCTAGCGACAGCAGCGGAATAAGCGCACCGCCGGTTAACGCATTGTTAGCTGACTCAGAGGCGATCAATCCTTGAGGTGCGCCTTTACCCATTTGAGAAGAGTCGCGCGCCAGATTTTTCTCCTGGGTATAGGCCAATACCGATGCAGCACTGCCGCCAACACCCGGCAATATGCCAATAAACGTGCCGATAAAAGAGGAGCGCGTTAAATTCACAAAGCTACCTTTGAAGATCGACAGAGAAAAGGGGCTCTGTTTGCCAACCTTCATACGCTCGTTGTTACTCACATCGCTACGAACGCCTTTTTCAGCGTCTAGCAAAATCGCGGATATACCAAAAATACCGATCAATACCGGAAGCAGTGAAAATCCTTCAAATAAGTAAGGCTCCATAAAGTCGAACATCAACCGGGTATGGCCATTACCGCCGTCTGAAATACTGTAGTCGCCAATCAAACTAAGCCAGATGCCAATCACACCGCTGAAGATACCCACCAGCATGCTGTTTGAAAGAGAGGCTATAACGCTCAAAGCCAATAGAATAATGAGAAACTTCTCTACATAAGAGAACTTAATCGAAAAATCTGCTAGCACAGGAGCAAAAAGAAACAGCACGGCGGCACTAATAAGGCCACCAACGACAGAAGCAACAACACAGATTCGTAGCGCCTTTTCACCCTCGCCTTTGCGGGCCATCGGGTAGCCGTCAAACGTGGTGGTAATAGACGATGGCGTGCCCGGGATATTGAGCAGCACGGCAGGCACCATGCCGCCAGAAATACCGCCTACATAGAGACCCAGAAGTAGCGCTAAACCGTAGTTAAGCCCTAACGCATAGGTCAGCGGTAAACAAACGGCGACGGCCATCGTCGCCGTCATGCCGGGAATAGCGCCGAAGATGATACCAACTAGCGTTCCAAATCCGACGAGAAGAAAAAAATTAAGGTCGAGCAGTGACAGAAATTCCATGGCGGTACTCGCTTAGGTCACGGTAACGTGATGGTGAACAGCTTGGCGAGAACGAACCAGGCTAAACTAGGGGCGACAACAGCATTAATGACGATGATGGTCACTGACCTTTTCGTCCACTCATGCACATACAGAAGTGACATAAGAAGCACGAAAGCCATTGAGACAAATAGAAAGCCATAGCCCGTATACGGGAAAAGATCGCCTACGACGGCCATCAGGTAAAAATACGCCGCTATAAGGATAAGAGTGCCAAAAAAACGCAAGCGATCCATCGGCTCACCGACGATCGGTAGAGTCCGCTCGCCTCGTTTCACAGCCACTAAAAAAGGCGCTACCTTGGTTAACAAAATCAGGGCAAACAGGCCACCCATCATCCAGTGGATAATTCTCGGAAAGAATAAGTGGGAGGTCTCGAAATCTATCGAAACGTTTAATAAACTGGTTAGACCTGACTCCATACTAGCTCCAGACATTGATGGGCCGCATGCTTATCATTCTCGGCATACAAAAAGCTAGCGGCTTTAAGCCGCTAGCTTCACCGCGTTTAATTAATGTTATTAATGATTTCTTCGTAACGAGACATTTTATCGTGCAAGTACTCAGTCGCTTCTTCTGAAGGCTTAAAGTCGGGGATAAAGAAAGAGTTCTGTAGGACTTCTTGAATTTCTCCTTCCGCATAGATTTCAGCAAGCGCTTCGTCAATCTGGCTTACGATGCCTGCGTCCATATCTTTGTTGTAAAGAAAGAAGAACTCTTTATCGAAGGTAAAGCTCTCGTCTTCAGCCGCGTCGCCCCCCATCGTCACATGGACGTTAGGCTCAACATACTCAAGCAACTGCTCTCGAGTGGTTTGACCTAATCCCTCTTCATTGGCTTGCTCAATCGTGCTCTGACGAGCCGTTAGCCAGATAAACCGCATGGCTTTCTGATCATCTTCAGGCAAGCGTGTGTACTGCTCATTGGCCTGAACGCTGCCATTGATCACATCGGCTTGGCCATCGAAAAGCTGCTGATTTTTATCGGACTGAGAGCCGGTATTGACGGCAACCAAGTTATCTTCTTGCCCCGGATGCTCGATAGCAATCGCGTTTTTCAAGGCACTAAAGCCGATCTCAGAAACACCACCAGGCTGAATCGCAACGCGAACCGTCTCGCCACTGCCTACCGCCGCGATAATGTCATCAAGCGTTTCATAAGGAGAGTCCTTAGGCACTAGATAGGCATTACCCGGATTAATCGAGATCGTGGGGCCAATGATGTACTTCTCGAAAACATCGTCATATCCCTGGACACCATAGAGATGCCCAAGGTATGACTGGTCATGAAAGATCATCAACGTATTGCCGCGAGAGTCCCTATCCAGGGTACGAAAAGCGGAGCTTGCCCCAACCGCATCTACCTTCATGTTGAGATCAAGGCGCTCAGCTAATCGGTCAACGACAATGCTGGCATTTTGATAGGTATCGCCCCCGGTAGACGTAGAGCCAATCACCACCCTAATGTTACCGCGGAGCTGGCCCTCTTGAGCCATGACAACCCCAGAATGGATGGCCAGTGCTGCTAGCACTGTAGCTGAGCCAACGGTTGCAACCACCTTCTTAGATATCATCATCAGTTAACCTCTTGCGTGCATTATTGATTTATTGTCACTTAGTGGTTATCACTTCTTAACACGATCAATGAGTTTCTCTAGCTCTTTACATTCAGCAGAAGAAGGCATAACCAACGGTGCTCGTACATCGCCTGCTGGGCGACCTATTAGGGCAGCGCCGGCTTTAACCAAGCTGACGGCATAGCCTGCTTTTTGATCACGTAAGTCTACAAACGGAATGAAGAAGTCGTTGGTGATTTGTTTAACAACGTCTTTATTTCCTTTACGCAATTCCTTATAGAAGGTAACGGCCATATCAGGCACGAAGTTGAACACCGCAGAGGAGTAAGTATTCACGCCAATAGAGAGATAGGCTTCAGCAAAGATTTCAGCCGTAGGAACACCGCCGATGTAGGACAGGCGATCGCCAACCGTTTTGATAATTTTGTTTAACGACTGAATGTCGCCTTTGCCATCTTTCAAGCCAATCAGATTGGGGCAAAGATCGGCGAGCCGCTGAACAGAAGGAGCCGTCATAATACCGTTGCCGCGATTGTAATAAATCACGTTTAACTCAGTAGAATCACACACCTGGCGTGCATATTCGACCAAGCCGTCCTGCGGGCACTCGGTAAGGTACGGAGGCATTAAGAGAATGCCATCAGCGCCCGCTTCTTCTGCCGCCTTTGCAAACGCAACGCCTGCTTCAACGCTCAACCCAGCGCTAGCAATAACCGGCAGGCGGCCGTCAATGACCTCAACCGCAACGCGAACAATCTCACGATACTCATCAAGCGAAAGGCTAAAAAACTCGCCCGTGCCGCCGGCTACGAAAACGGCCGAGATTTCATGGCTGATAAACCATTCAAGCCGCTTACGGTAGCTCGCTTCATCAAAGCGACCCTGGCTATCAAAATCGGTAATGGGGAATGATAGTAGGCCGTCACCGATGGCATTCGTCACTGCTTCTTTTGAAAATTTCACGTTGTACCCTCTTTTTTATAAATGCGTTGACCCCTGGGTGAGCAAGCACCATCGAGCTGCCTAACGCCTAATGTAATACATCATACAACCATGAAGATAAGTATCACGAGAGCCGGACGCAAGCAGAACTATCGAAATTTAAACCAAAGTAGTAGTCGCAAGCAGTCATCACGTTTTTTATCATTCGTCTACCAAAATCATTGGCATGGATACCCATCACCAGCAACAGATCAGGCCAAACGCTTAATTAGTGACGACACCCTTGTCATTTCTAATGCCCAATGTAAACGCCCGCATCTTAGCGTTAGCGCTAAGATGCGGGACGAGTAAAGGAAGTTGTTCTTATTACTTAATGGCCAAATTCAAGCATTAAGCCTCGGCTTCTTGCGAAGAATCAGATAAGCGAACAAGACGGTCAATACCAGAAACGCTAGGCTATCGGGACTCGTCAGGAAGATGATCGGGTTACCGTCATTAAATGACAAAGATCGCCGCAAATACTGCTCTAAATCCGGACCTAATATGAAGCCCAGCAGCATGGCCACCACGGAGTAGTTGTGCTTGCGCAAAAAGAAAGCTAAAACGCCGAAGATTAGTGCCAGGAACATCTGGAAAATGGAGAATGTGGCTACGTAACTGCCGACAAGCGCCACTACTGCAATAGAGCTGTAGAGCAGACCACGAGAAATCGAGACAATACGAATAAAATACGGCCCAAATAGGAATAGCGTCAGCGGGATAAGAATCAACGCACTCACAAACAAAGAAGCAAACATAGGTGCAATCAGGTCAGCCTGCTGTTCGATAAGGCGAGGACCAGGCTGTAAGCCATTGATCACCAGAACACCAAGCACGATAGCCGTTGTCGGATCCCCCGGAATACCAAACATCAGCATGGGCACGAAGGCTCCTCCACACATGGAGTTGTTCGCTGATTCAGCCGATGCGATCCCTTCGCGGCTACCATGCCCATACTCTTCAGGCTTCTTAGAGCCACGCTTGGCATCAGCATAGGCAACAAACGCCGCCATTGATCCACCGGCGCCGGGCAGAATACCAATGGCATAACCTATGAAAGCACTCTTCAAATAGGTAAAAAAGCCAATTTCACGGACCTCAGACCAGGGCGGAATAAAATCGCGACGGCGAATTTTAAGCGCTTTGGCACGATGAAGCGTATCGTCAAGAGAAAGGTTCCAGTTTTGAGCCTGAACGAGCAGTTCGCTCACCGCAAACGCACCAATAACCACGGGCATCAAACCGATGCCTTCGACCAACAGCTCAGTGCCAAAGTTGAAGCGCGGGATTGGCTGAAGCACGTCAATACCCACGGTAGCTAACATAATGCCCAGCGTAGTCGCCACAATCCCTTTAGCGATAGCGCCTTTATCGACAATGATAATGACCACCAGCGCAAAGAGAACAAGCGAAAACTTCCCGGGCGTGCGAATCAGTAACGCTAACTCGCCTGCAATCGGCATAAACGCCATCAGCAATAGCGCACCAACCGCCCCGCCGATCATTGAGCCCAATGCCGCATGGCCTAGCGCATTGGCACCCTGCCCCTTCAACATTAGAGCATTGCCTTCTACGGCCGTCATCATTGAGGACGGCGCGCCGGGGATATTAATGGTTGTGGCCGTTATGCTCCCTGAATACATCCCCGCCATAAATATTGAGGCACACATAACCAGTGCTGGGACAACATCAATCGTATACGTAATAGGTAATAGCAGCGCGATGGCCAATACTGAGGTAAGACCAGGCATCGCACCAAAAAATGTGCCAATCAAAAAACCGGCAATCATGAAGCCAAGAACTTCCCAACTCATAAGCGCGCCAAAACCGCCCAGAAAACTGACAAAAGTATCCATCAGAATCCCCCTAGCATTGGCGGCAGACGTACGCCAAAAATACCGGCAAACAGGCCGTAAAAGACAGTCGTCACGGCAATGACATAAAGCGCGAATACAGCGGGACGCTTCCGCTCAAAGTCAAAAATCACAAACAGTGCCACCACAAATCCCAGCGTAGCGGGTATATAACCTAAAGGACGAAAAACGGCGATATAAACTGCCGTCGCCACCACAATCATTAACGGCCTGAGAAAAGAGTTATTCGCAGACACTTCCACATCTTTGCGCCACTCGCCCACCAACACAGCCACCAGTGCGATGTACATGACGATGGCCATAAGGATCGGCATAAAGCGTGGCCCTACGATGGTGTCACCACCAAACTGCGAGCGAATGCTCAATGCCTCTGCTAAATAGACCGTGGTCAATATCAGCAAAAAGACGGGGAACAGCACTGCCGATTTTTTGAATCGCTCGACGTTGTTCATTGACGCAGAACCCTTTGAGTGAATGGATAGTGGCATCGAAATCGATGCCACACGATGCTCAATACTAATTACTTGGACATGACGCCCGCTTCAACCAGCGCATCCATTTCGCCAAATAATGATTCGGCTGTTTCTTCAGCCCACGGCGTTACTTCATCGATACCCAACCAGTTGGGTGTCACGCCCACATTAGCCACCCACTCCTGAAATTCATCGCTGTCGAATGCCGTTTTGTAAGCATTTTCCAGGGCCACAAGGGCTTCTTCGGAGGTGTCTGCTGGCGCGGCAAAAACAATGAAGCTACCAATTTGCAGGTCTATGCCTTCTTCAGCCGACGTTGGAACATCAGGATAGGTAGGATTCTCCACATCAGTGAATTCGACCAACCCACGCACGGTGCCGTCTTCAATAAGATTTGAAAAATCGCCCAGGCTGGTCAGCGCAACATCAACCTCGTCGGACAAAATGGCTTCTTTCTGCGGGGCTGCCCCGCCTGGGTAAGAAACAATTCTGAACTCAGCGCCGGTTAAATCCTGCAGCTGCAAGATAGCTAAGTGGATGCGTCCGCCCAGGTTTTGGATGGCGACGCGTATCTCGCCTGGATTTTCTTTGGCTGCCTCGATCAGGTCGTGGATCGACTCATAGTCGGAATCCGCATCAACCACGATGGCATCGGGTTCACTCGTTACTCGAGCAATCAATTTCAATTTATCAACATCATAACTCGGCAGCATGGCCTGCCAGGGCACCGTCACGAGGCTATCGTAGGTCAAGGCACCAATGGTGTAACCATCTGCACGAGCGTTCATTAACTGCCCGGTTCCAGTAGCGCTAACGCCGCCTTCAATATTCTCCACGTACATAGAAACATCGAAGCTATCCTCGGCAATGCTGGTCAGCTTACGGACGATACCATCGGTACCGCCGCCGGCCCCCCAAGGCACAATCACGCGAATATCACGTTCAGGATAATCAGCGAGCACAGTTCCAGACATCGAGGATAAAGCGACAGCACCAGCCAACGTCAACAGGGACCTCTTGTTTTTATACATAGTGTCTACTCCTTGTGCACATACTCGTAAAAAATGGCTCGGTATGCGTTTTTAAGTAACCCCCTCTTGAGAATGAAAGCCCTCAATTAGCAAGCAAACAAACAAACGCAAAAGGGATTATGAAAACTGCTTTTCCAGCATCTTTGATAAACGCAAGACAGGCGAGAACGACGTGAATTTTAATGTAATACATCATACAACCATGAAGATAAGTATCACGAGAGCATGGTGCAAGCAGAACTGTCTAAATCTAAACCAAAGTAGTAGACCAAAACCGACAATGACCATTGTGGTTAGATATGAACGACCCAATCCGCCCTAAACAGCGCTGGGATGAACTCATCGGGATAACCACCGGGATTGGCAAGAACACGAGTACCGTTACGCAACATATCGACCGGCTCATGAACATGCCCATGAATCCAAACATCCATCCTGCCCATTAAATGAGGAAGGTGAGAGGCAAAGGCGGGGGAAAGATCATCGCCTATATATTGACCGGGAATGCAGTCGTGAAGCGGCGCATGATGGCTGATCACCACCCGGGGGCCGTCAAACGGCTGGGCAAGCTCCCCTTCAAGCCAATGGCGCGCTTCACTATGCAGCTGGCAGCTTTCTTCAGGCGTATAAATGCGGTCTGGCGCAGCTTGGACGATGCGAAAATCAGGCATGTAGCGTAGCGCTTTAGACACGCTATCAACCTTATTTTTTGTCGGGTCATCGGCGTAAAGCGCAAAATCGGTCCATAGCGTGGTGCCGTAAAAGCGCACGCCGTTCAACGTAACGCTACGATTATCCAGCAGTTCAATCTCAAGCCGCTCGGCTTCCAATGCCAATTCCTCACGCAGCAATGGCAGGCAGGTATTATAGAACTCGTGATTACCGGGCACGTAGATAATGGGCATGTTTGGAAAACGACGTCGAGCCCAGGCAAGCCCTTCACACTGGCGGTGTATATCGCCCGCCAGGATAACCACATCAGCCTCAATCTCAGGCAATGCTCGGTATCCATCAAAGTACTCCAGATGTAAATCAGACAAAACACGCAGGCGCATTGACTCTCCTTTGGCTCGTCGCTCAGGGCTTAATTTAGCGCGAAATTTGCTCAACAAATTGGCTTACCAATCTCACCACATCGGCTTCACATTCACGGTGAGGCACATGATGGGTATTCGCCAGTATTTCGCAGTGCGCGGGGCCTTTAAGGTGTCGCACAATGCTTTCCGGTTGCCGACGAGAACCATACTCATCGTTTGCGCCATGAATGACCAGACTAGGGCACATGACGCGCTCAAGCGCGGGCACTAGTGACCAGGCTTCAAACGCTGGATTCAGCCATGTATCTACCCAGGCATTGAGCACCCAGCGGGCTTTATCGCCGTGATATTTTGCCAGCTTAGCAAGCTGCTCTGGTGCCTGAAATGCGACCTGGGCTTCTACGATACCGCTTCGCGTGCGCTGTTCATTAAAGGCCTGCGCAGAAATAGTGACTAAACCATCGCAATCATCGGCGTAAGCACCCGCACACTGAACGGCCATACAGCCACCCACACTGTGCCCCATGGCGATAAAGCGCTCTACGTCTAAAGCATTGCGAAGCGCTGCAAACCCTTGATTGGGCTCATCATCGATAAAACTTAACGGCAGAATATCGTTACGCGCGGCAGATAGGCCAAAACCAACACGATCATAAGCGATCACGCGGCGCTGGGTGGCGATGCATAGCGCCGCAGGAAAACTGCGCCATAGCGCAACGCAGCCTAAGGAGTCATGCAGCAGGACGATGGGACTTTCAGGCATTTGCGTATTGCTTGGCTGCCAGATGCGCGCAAACAGGCGGCCATCGGGCGCATCGATCCACTGATCATGCTGCTCAAAAGAGGATAAGGCTGAGTTCGTCATTAGCAGCTACGTGATTGTTATTAGTTGACGATGAACATAGCACGCCAGCGCGGTGGCTCCAATGCTTGCCAGTGGGTGCCGGTTGGATTGCCAGGAATGCTTCTTGAGACTAATGCTGCGATGCAGCAAAAAACGACTATACTAGAGAGGCTGTCCCATCAGGAGGGCCACATAATGACATTGCTAACGCCACACCCTGCGCGCGATAGTGAAGTTCTAGCATTCTGGAACTTAAACGCCCAGTGGCATCGTGCCGCCGCCGAAGCGCTGACAGCCTATTTAGGCTAATTCAGCGGCTTTACCCCCCTAAGACCAAAAGATAAGCCACAAAGCCGGAATAATTTCCGGCTTTTTTTGGTTTTATGAAAACCTTTTCCATTCAATAGCATAATAGCGCTGAAGCACTCGTTGTAAGCCAATGCTTACACAAAATAGCCGATCACCTACGCCTTTTAGACTATCCCAGGCCTCTAAAAGCCCCTACTATCGTGCCCAATAGCAAAAATGCTGCTACGCACAATACAGGCTATATAGCCAAATATTTCACGCATTTCTGTCATGCATCTATGACTTATGCCCCCCCCCTTAAAAAAAGAGTGAACGCCATGCAACATTCAAACGCCCAAGCTCAAACATTAAACGACGATGTTATGGAAGTATGGGCACAGCGAGCTAGGCAGCAACTTGCCGCCCTTAATGCTATTAAGGATTTCCTGCGCTAACGCAGCCGTTTTCGGCCTGCTTCAGACACACAGCGCCTCTTATTAACGAGGCGCTTTTTTATAGCCAGTTTGTTTCTGGGGCGTCGGCACTGCCAAGCTGAGCAAGGTAGGTATCTTGCAGAATATACATGCGCTTTACATCGCGATATTTGCCGTTAATAAAGAACTCCTGAACCAGCTGGCCTTCCTCAATAAAACCGCTTTCTTCGTAAAGATGGATCGCTTTGACGTTTTCCACCGCAACGATGAGGTACACCTTATGCAGGTTTAAAATGGTGAAAGAGTAGTGCAGCGCCTGTTGAATTAATGACCGGGCAAAGCCTTTACCCTGATGATCTGGTGCAATGATAATTTGAAACTCACCGCTGCGGTGGATGTAGTCAATCTCGATCAGCTCTACCAAACCAATCGCGTCACTATTGCTATCCTCTGCCACAAATCGCCGTTCAGCGTTGTCATGAATATGCTTGTTATAAAGCTCCTCTAGCTCGTCAAATGACTCGTAAGGCTCTTCAAACCAGTACGACATAATACTCTGGTTATTATTTAACTCATGAACAAAACGCAGGTCGTTGCGCTCCAGTGCGCGTAAAGAAAGCGTGTGGCCCATCATTTCCCATCCTTATCGATAGCTCTCAATCATACGTATTTTGCAGCGGGTGTTAACAGCCGTCTTCCCGCGCAGCTAATTTAGCCAGACGCTGAAACGAAAATAGCGCTTTCAACGGATGCTCCCTACCCTCAATAAGCGCACGCAGCAACGTTGCGCCAATCATGCTATAGCTGATGCCATTACCGCCATATGCCATGGCAAAGTGTACGCGTGGGCCAAACGCCTCGTGAGGGCCAAAAAAAGGCAGGCCATCCTCTGTTTCAGCAAAGGTGCCGCCCCATGAGAAGGTGGGATTCATATCAAGCCTCGGCCATAGCGCTTCTATCTTACGCGCCAGGCCCGCGGCTTTCTCTTCAACCCGAGCATCGCGACGCTTGGGTATATCTTCATCGTCGTCGTCACCGCCAACTAACAAGCGGCCGTCGCCGGTGCAACGCATATAAAGGTACGGGCGCGCAGACTCCCACACCATCGTGTGGCGTAATTTCCCTAGTGCCTCAGGCGAAAGCGGGTCGGTGATAAAGGCGTAGCTGCTGCGATTGATCGCCACTTTATCAGGCAGCCAGGCCTGCGACTCATATCCCGCTGCCATAACTAAATACTCACATCGCAGCGTAGCTCCGTTAGTAAGCGTTAACGTTACGCCCTGCTCATCAGGCGCTATGGATTCCATTTGCGTGCGGTCATACACCTCCCCACCCCGCTCGACAACGGCATTAAATAGCCGATAGGCCATGCGATAAGGATCAATGCTGGCGGCCAGCTGAGTAAGAATCGCGCCAGGTGCATCAAAGCCGTATTCCGCGAATACGGCGTCACTGTCCAGCCATATGGCATCGAATCCGTGCTTTTGGCGCAGCGCCAGCTCCTCTTTGAGGGCTGCCACATCCTCTTCATGACTGGCATAGTAAAGGCTTTCCTGGCGCTCAAAATCTACGTCGCCTAGCGCCACCGCCAAGGTTTCAATCTCGCCAATGGCTTCGGCGCAGGCGCGGTAAGCGAGTACCGCATCGGCTTCTCCGTAGCGCTTGGCCAGATCGGTCATATGCGTATCTATTTCGTATTGCAGCAACGCCGTGCTCGCCGCGGAGCTTCCCCACCCCACATCACGCTGCTCAATGACCACCACGTGATGGCCGTGCCGACTAAGTTCATCAGCGATTAAGGCACCGGTAATACCGCCGCCAATCACCACAACGTCGCACGCATGATCATGGGTAAGCTGGGGAAATGCTGTCAGCAGACCATTCTTGATCGCCCAATAGGGATAGCCACTTTTTAGATCCATCGGGTTGCCTATGCTGGAGAGACTTGCAGTATGCTGTTAACCATAGGTGCTTCCTTCACAACTTGCTTGAGAAAACATATCTAAGTGACTGCCAGCACAAAAAAAAGGAGAGACGCATGATTGATTTACGCAGTGATACGGTGACCCGCCCCACGCCCGCCATGAAAGAGGCCATGATGGCAGCGCCGGTAGGCGACGACGTGTGGGGCGATGACCCAACGGTCAACGCCTTTCAAGCAAATCTCGCCGAGCTGGCGGGTGCTGAAGCCGCGCTGCTATTCCCTAGCGGCACGCAAAGTAACCTCGTCGCGTTAATGGCGCACTGTGAACGCGGCGATGAGTATATCGTAGGGCAGTCAGCCCATACCTATCGCTATGAAGGCGGGGGTGCGGCGGTCTTAGGCAGCATTCAACCACAGCCAATTGAAAACGCCGCTGACGGCACGCTGCCACTTGAGAAAATAAGCGCTGCCATCAAAGCTGACGATTTTCACTTTGCGCGCAGTAAGCTGCTCGCCTTGGAAAACACGATAGCCGGCAAAGTGCTATCGGCCGATTACGTCAGCGCAGCAACGAATTTGGCGCGTGAACGCGGGCTGGCAACACACTTAGACGGCGCGCGGCTGTTTAATGCCGCCGTCGCCACGAACACTACACTTAAGCAGCTCTGCGAGCCCTTTGACAGCGTGTCTCTATGCTTTTCAAAAGGCCTTGGAGCACCGATAGGCTCAGCCTTGGTAGGCTCACAGGCGTTAATCAATAAGGCACGCCGTTTACGCAAAATGGTCGGTGGCGGCATGCGCCAGGCAGGGATTATCGCCGCCGCCTGCCAGCACGCGTTGGACCATCACGTAGCTGATCTAAGCAATGACCACCGCCGCGCCGCACGCCTAGCAGAAGGTTTGGCGCAGCTGCCCGGCGTCGAAATCACTTCCCAGGCCACCAACATGGTATTCGCACGTTTCCCTGACGCTCATATCCAGCCACTTTCCGCCTGGCTTAAAGAGCATGGCGTGCTCATTGAGCTGCTTTACGCCACGCGTTTCGTTGTCCATCGCGATATCAATGATACGGATATTGATAAGGTTATTGCAGTGATGAACGCCTACTTTAGCCAGCATTAAATGACACCTCGTGGGGCTAGCGTGTTGACAAATCATTACAGCCGCCGCAGCCCCCACATAAAGTATGCGCCGCCAATCAAGGAGGCGACCAGGCCCGCCGGTATCTCATAGGGGAAAACCAGCTGACGGCCTACCCAGTCGGCCAGCACCATCAACAGCATACCGATCAACGCAGCGCCCAACAGGTGCTGCCCCGCGCGTGAGAAGCCGACTAAACGCGCCATATGTGGCGCCAGCAGGCCAATAAACGAAAGCGGTCCAACCACCAGTGTCGCACAAGCGGTGAGCAGTGCCACCAGTAACAACAGCGCCAAGCGAGCACGATTAAGCGTTACTCCTAACGCGCGCGCTGTTGGTGCACCCAAGGGCATGATATCCAGCCAGCGGTTAAACGGCAGCGTGACTAGCGCCAATACGGCCGCAATGCCCCCCACCACCACCGCATTGGTGATATCTACGTAGTAAGTAGAACCCGCCAGCCAAGCGATCACCTGCTGTCCACGCGGATCGCCGCCTGCCAGCATTACGCTACGCACTGCATCAAACAGCGCACTGATCGCAACCCCTGTCAGCAGTAAACGTTCAGGCAGAAAGCCGCTCTTGCGATTGATGCCCACCAGCACTAATAACGTTGCGAAAGCGCCCAGCGTCCCTACGCCCACTAACATCATGTTGGTGGGCGCTGGCAGCAGAAAAATCCCTAAAATCAGCGCAATAGCGCAGCCGCCGCTAATACCCAAGACTTCAGGGCTGGCCATGGGGTTGGCGGAAAGACGCTGGAGAATCGTCCCGGCAATCGCCAGCATCAAGCCGCTGGCGGCGGCGGCCATCACTCGCGGCAGGCGCCACTGCATCACATCCCAGTTATTGGGCACCAGCCAATACCAGCCGTCCACGCCCTGGCCAACAAGCAGCCCCAACACCGTGGCCCCCAATAGCGCTAACAGTAAGCCTGTTGCCAACCGGGAGGGTGCGGGATGACGGTGCACAAACACACTCGCGCTTTTCGGTGGCCGATCGCCCTGCAGTTTTAAGCGTGGAATTAGCCACATAAGCAGCGGTGCGCCTAACGCACCGGTGATGGCGCCAGTGGGAATCAACGTCGCGGCTATGCCCGAGAACTGCTGAAGAAGCAGATCCGTCGTGGCTAGCAGCACGGCTCCCAGGAGCGTCGACCAAAGCAAACGCGGGCCTAATTTCCGCGCCCCCGCCATGCGCACAATGTTAGGCGCGGCCAAACCGATAAAGCCAATGATGCCCACCACGCTCACAATGCTGCCGGTAATAAAAACGGCCAACCCCATTGCCGCAAAGCGCAAATAGGCAAGCGACACACCCAGGCTTTTAGCACTGGCATCATCTAACTCCAGCACCGCCAGGGGGCGCAGTAAAAACCACGCGGCCACGCAGCTGACGGCCAGCCGAGGCCAGAGTATCGCGGCGCCGTCCCAACCGTTTTGCGCCAGCGAACCCGCACCCCAAATAAGCAGCCCAGAAAGCGCCTCGTGGTTAAACAACAGCAGTGCCGTCGCCAGGGCGCCGAGATACAGATTGACCACCAGCCCTGAAAGTACGACCACCATAGGCGCTAACCCACGGCGCCAAGAAAGCAGAAATACCAGGCCAACCGCCAGCCCGCCGCCTACCAAGGCGACCCACTCGCGCCCGATCACCAGCAGCCCAGGTGCCAGCAATGTTGCCGTCATCAGCGCAAGGTTAGCGCCTGACGCCACTCCCAAGGTGGTCGGCGATGCCAGCGGGTTGCGCAGCACTTGCTGCATCAACACTCCTGCAAGCCCCAAACCGCCCCCGGCCAGTAGAGCCACAGAAAGACGTGGCCACCACGCGTAGTAAAGCAGCAGCTCGTTAACCTGCTCAAAGGAAGGTGCGGCCAGCGCACGCACCCCCACTATAAAACCGCCCTGCTCTTGCAACGCCATGTAAAGCAGTACGATCAGCGGCAGACTCAATAACAGGCAGGTTTTAGCTGGTGATAAACCGCGCTTAATACGGGTGCTGGGTGAAACGCCTAACATAATGGTTTATCCCGTGTAACAGCCAAACACATGGCGGTGAGCCGTGCGGAAAGCAGCGGGAATATCCGCACCGCTAATGGAAGAGGCATTTTCTGAGCCCTAGCATTCTCTAAACGTTAACAGCTGAATTAGAATACATAATTCTAAATGATAACGATTAGCGCTACAATTAATACCCTTTATCCGGCGAGTACACTTTATGGCCGCAAAACAAAGCTACCGCATTTTCGATATTACGCTCTTGCGCCGCACGCACGTCAGCGCATCGCTGGTTAGGTTCACGTTTAGCGGCCCGGACGTCAGCCAAATGGCCACCTACGCACCGGATCAGCGTATCAAGCTGTTCTTTCCCGAAGGTGGTGCCACGCTCGACCCGCTGTTTGAGATCGCCAAGCGCGCAGAGCATGACTGGTACAGCGCCTATCGCGCCCTGCCGGATGATCAGCGCCCTACTGCGCGCACGTACACTATTCGCGCCCTTCGCCCTGAGTGTGCCGAGGTGGATGTAGAATTCGTGCTTCACGGTGACACCGGTCCCGCATCGCGCTGGGCAACCCACGCATGTCCAGGCGACCGCCTAGCCATGACGGCCCCGGCTGCCGCTGCGGAAGGTCCAAAACTGGGTTACGAGTGGAAACCACCCCAGGGCGTGCGCCGCATTCTGATCATTGCTGACGAAACGGCCTTACCAGCGGCGGCGGGTATTCTTGAAAGCCTTGACGACCTGCCGTTGAAACCCAGAGTCGAGGCGCTGTTTGAAGTACCTCGCAGCGACGATGTTCAGTCGCTTCCTCACGCCACCGAACTGCGCTGGTTAGCCCGCGATGCTGAACCTGGCTGCCAACACGGTGAACGATTGATGCGAGCCCTGCACGATATCGATTTGCATCAAGAGATTATTGCCCTGGGCGGCACGCCCTGCACAGCGACGGCCACTGATAACCGCGTGGATGAGCGCAGCGAGGACGAAGATGAACCGCTTTGGGAGCCCGCCGTCGTCGACAATAGCGCGCCTTTATACGTTTGGATTGCTGCCGAAACTAAGGTCGCTATGCGACTGCGCCGCTACTTAATCAACGAGTGCGGACTGCCTAAAAAATATGTTACCAGCATGGGCTATTGGCGCCTGGGCAAGGCCAACGGTTAAAGGATCGCTGAGAACCATGACGCTGAATATTGATTCCCTCAGCACCGTGAATAGCATCACCCCGCGCTGGCGAGATAGCGTCACAGGCTTTGGATACATAAGCCGAACGCTTCATTGGGTAACCGCCGCGCTGGTGACGCTACAGTTTACGGTTGTACTCGCCTGGAAAGGGTTGGGCGAAAACGCCCTGACGCTGATGCTAGCGAGTATTGGGCCGCACGGATCCGTAGGCATTTTAATACTTCTCGTGACCTTAGTGCGCATAGGCTGGGCATGGCATAACCGACAGCACCGCCCGCCCCCGCCACCGGGAATAGGTGGCGTACTTGCCCGCAGTGTTCATCACGCCTTCTACGCATTGCTGATAGTACTACCTGCCATTGCCCTACTTCGCCAGTATGGCCGTGGCGGCGTATTACAGTTCTACGGCATGCAGATACTGCCAGAAGCAGAGCGCGACATCGCCTGGATGATGGCCCCTGCGGGGTTGCTCCATAGCCCGCTATCATGGCTACTGTTAGCGTTAGTCATCGGCCATGTGGCGATGGCACTGGTTCATCGTTTTTGGTTCAAGGACAAGATAGTGGCGCGCATGACGGGTTAATCAAACCGAGTGCATGGAAATTTTTATTGTCGTCACAAGGTTAAAAATGAGAACCATTAGCACTAGAATAGATTCCTTTATTGCTACCCCATCACCAGGAGTCATTCATGTTCGAGGTTAAGGGCGCTACCTTTGAAATAAATGGCAAACCGTTGCTTCAACCCATTGAGCATACGTTTGAGCAAGGTAAGGTCTACGGCCTGATTGGACATAATGGCTCAGGCAAATCGACGCTGATAAAGCTAATGGCGCAGCAGCAGGCCACTAGCCAAGGTGACATCCATTTTGATCAACGCCCGTTGAGCGACTGGGGTAATCGCGAGTTTGCTCGTCAAGTGGCTTATTTACCTCAGCATTTGCCAAGTGCCGAAAACCTGACCGGGCGTGAGCTCATCGCGTTTGGCCGTTACCCTTGGCATGGGCTACTGGGCCGCCATAGCCAGAAAGATGCTGACGCCGTAGAGCGCGCCATTGCGTTAACCCACACTGAAGATTTTGCCGACCGCCTGGTCGACACGCTCTCCGGCGGTGAACGCCAGCGCGTATGGCTGGCCATGCTACTCGCCCAGGGCAGCCGATTTCTGCTGCTCGACGAGCCATTAGCAGCGCTCGATATCGCCCACCAAATCGAAGTACTGGCGCTGATCCGCAAGCTGTGTGATGAGCTAAATCTTGGCGTTATTATCGTGCTGCACGACATCAATATGGCGTCGCGCTACTGCGATGAACTGATGGCCCTGCATAGCGGGCGCTTACTCGCCCACGGCACGCCTAGCAAGATGATGTGCAGCAGCACATTAGAGGCTATTTATGGGTTGCCCATGCAGGTCATGAAACATCCTAACGGAGAACACAATATCGCCGTTGCCCAATGACACGTTGCCTTCGCAACGGGCTATTAGCGTTGATCTGCCTGAGTTCTCTCTCTAATCAGGCTATCGCATCAACCGCTATTGTGACGCTGGACTGGACGATTGCCGAAACATTGATAGCTCTGGACAATCCGCCCGTAGGGTTAGCAGAGATTCCCCAGTATCAGCGCTGGGCCGGCGCCGAGCAGCTACCGCCAGGCGTTATTGACATTGGCCTTCGCGCACAGCCCAATCGCGAGTTAATCGCTCAACTAGCGCCCGATCATATTTTGCTTTCGCCACTGTATATGCGCCTAAGCGAACAGCTTCGTACCGTTGCCCCCGTCACCGCGCTAGACACCTACCAGCTCGGCGAGCCCTTGTGGCAACGCCTTGAGCGCACGACCCACACCTTGGCGGCGTTGATCGGCAGCGAGGATGCAGCGGTTGCGATGATCAATGGGTTAGAAACCTACTTGAACCAGCAAAAAACGCAGTTAGCAGAGCAGCCACCGCTACTCGTTGTGCAGTTCATCGATGCACGGCATCTGCGCGTGTTTGGCGAACACAGCCTTTTTCAAGCGGTACTTGAACGCTTGGGGCTGAGCAATGTTTGGCAGCATCCAACCAATCAATGGGGGTTTTCAACGGTGGCGCTAGAGGAGTTGCTGTCCTATCCCAATGCGGCCATTGTCGTCGTTGAGCCACTGCCCGCGGGGATGAGTGACCATTTTTCGGGTAATGCGCTGTGGCAGCACCTTCCAGCCGTGCAGGCAGATCGCATTATTCGCCTACCGGCAGTGTGGAGTTTTGGCGGATTTCCATCAGCAGCACGCTTCGCTGAGTTACTCAGCGAAGCGCTACTAGCTCGTTAAGCGAAATTCTTTAAAGGAAGCTTAAAAGTCTAATGCAGCAGAAAGCTTGACCGTACGAGGCTCGCCTTGAGTCAAATAACCGCCGGTCGCAGAAGCCCAGTAGTTCTCATCGGTCAGATTTTCGATATTGGCACGCAGGGTGAGCGTGTTCTGATTTAACGGCATGGCGTAACGAACCCCAAGGTCCCAGCGGGTCCAGGCGTCGACCTCAAGCTGGTTGGCGGGGTCTAGATACTGACTGCCGTTACGCACCGCGCGCCCGCTCAATGTCCAGCCCGGTGCCTGAGGAATATCCCACTCGCTGCCGACTACTAAGCGGTAGTTGGGCACTCCCACCGCGTCGTTGCCTTGATTAGCGCCGTTATCGGTGCGAACCAGCTCAGGATCAATCCACATGGCGCTGCTCAGCAAACGCACCCCCTCCACCGGCTCACCGTACACACTGAGCTCCACGCCACGATTACGCTGCTCGCCGTAATAGCCAAAAACACCGGTTTCAGCGTCAATAAAGGCATTGGGCTGCTCGATTTCAAACAGACTCAAACTGCCGCCGATAGTACCCAAATCTAGCTTAGCACCCACCTCGTTTTGCTCGGCCTCGACCAAACCAATGCTCTGGCCCGCGTTTACCGCTCTTGTTGGCGCGGTGTCGCCTGGCTGGAGCGCTTCAATGTGATTGGCGTAAAGTGACAAGCTATCTGTCGGCTTTACTACGATGCCATACACGGGCGAAAGGCGCGTATCGCTAAAGCGAGCATCAAAGTCGCCATCATAATCATAGTTGGTGACCTCGACCTCCTGGTAGCGCGCCCCTAGCGTGAAGAGCAGGCGATCATCCAGAAAGCCCAACGTATCGGAAAGCGATACGCCGTTGTTGCGGATACGGCTACGTAAATTGGGGTCATTCATATCTCCACCCGCAAAAGCAGGCTCGCGTACGGCAATGTCAGCCGGCCGGTAGATATTGGTAGGTAAGCCAGGCGAGGCTAATTCATAGGCCGACCGCGTGGTGCGATAAACGCTTGAATAGCCAAGGTCCAGCTGATGACTCACCGCACCGGTGTCAAACGCTCCGCGCAGACCCGCTTGGCCGCCAACGCTTTCCGCACGATAAGGAACGCGCAGCTGGCCAGTGGTTGCGTCACCCTGCGTATTGTTAACCGTTGACGATGCATAAAGCCCGCTTTCGCGCGTGTTATTGCCACCCAGTGCGGCATACGCCGTCCAGCTGCCGGTAATGTCGTACTCACCACGCAGCATCGCGAAATTGGTGCGCAAATCGGTATTCGCCCACTCTGGCGAATAGTTAGCATCCGCGGAGGGTGCATCGGGAACCGCCGTAAGACCCGCGCCAGCATAGACGACCGAACGGCCACCGTTGACGTTATGAGCTTGATGGCCAATATCTAACGAAGCACGGCCACGTTCACCGCGGTAATCGAGCCCAACCACGGCAGACGTTGCCCGCCGCTCTTCATCATTAATCGCGGTGTCGCCGCGGCCGCGTACGACGTTAGCGCGCACGCCAAATTGATTCTCATCGCCAAAGCGCCGCCCAACGTCTATACCACTTTCCACATAGCCGCTGCCCGTCACCCCGGTGGTTAGCCGCGTCAGCGGGGCATCCGCCGCTCGTTTTGGCTCAATGTTGATCGCGCCACCCACGCCCGAGCCACTGGGCGAAACGCCGTTAGCAAAGGCATTGGCGCCTTTAAACAGCTCAACGCGTTCGGCGATATTGGTCGCGATCACCTGGCGAGGCAATACGCCATAAAGCCCACCGTAAGAGATATCTTCACCATCCAGTTCAAAGCCACGAATCTGAAACTTCTCAGCATAGTTACCGTAGCCAAAACCACTTTGCACCGACGCATCGTTAATAAGCACATCGGCCAGCGTGTCCGCCTGCTGATTATCAATAAGCTCAGCGGTAAACCCAATGACGTTGAACGGCACATCGGCAGCATTACGCTGCCCCCAGGAGCCAATGCGCGCTCCGGCAGCTACTTGGCCACCGGCAAACGCAGGCGAAAGCGTATCACCGCGAACGGTCGCTTCACCGATCACCGTGACCGTATCAAGCGGGGCATTATTGCCGGAAGATGCTTGCGCCCACACCATCGAGGGCATCGGCAGCGCTCCCAGTAACACAAAGGTGAGCGTGCGCCAGGAAGGGGAAGACAGCGACATGAAGCGGGTTCCTCAGTATCGATAAAAAGCGAGCAACAAGTGCTAAAAATATAGCGGGAATGCAAATGCTACAGCAAAGCAAAATTATTTTCATTTGATATTAAAACGCATTTAATATACATCCCGACATTTAACTGAGATGTATTATCGTTTAAAGTAAGCACCTTGTTATCCACCCAGCGCCCCGTGTTGGAGTTCGTTTATGTCCCTCGCCCTGCGTCAGCCGCAAATCTTCGAACCTTCATTAGCCGCCTGCTACACAGGGCCGTTAGCCAACTTTACGCCGCCCCTTATTGGCGGCACGCCCCCGCGGGAAGCCTTTAGCACTGCCCGCTGGCGCGATGCCCATTGGCTGAAAGAGGATCTCGCCCGAATGGCGGAGCAGTACCCTGGCGGGGACCTGCGAGCAGTCGCCTCTATTTGGTCGAAGTGGCATTTCAGCGCGCTGGCACTGACGACGCTCGCGGCCAACCTGCTGCTTAATCGCGAACTGCCGGTGGGGCTGAACGATCTTCAGGTCATCCTTAACGACAAGGGCTGTACCTCACGACTATGGCTACCTCACGAAGGCACGCCATTAACGACCCACGCCCCATATGGTCGCTTTGCGACGTTAATCGAGCAGCACTGGACACCGCTAATTGAACAGCTAGCGGCCATTTCCGGCGCGGCGCCGCGGGTATTTTGGAGTAATGCAGGGAGCTACATCGATCATTTCATCAATGTGTTGGCGGAGCATCCGCTCGTCAACGCAGATGCTCTTGAAGCGGCCAAAGCACTGTTAGAAACACGCACCTTGGCGAACGGTAAACGCAATCCGCTCTTTCAACCGGTACGTTACGTTCAGCCTAACGGCAATGAAGGGGTAAAGCGGGTGCGCAAGCTGTGTTGCCTGCGCTACCTGCTGGAGGAATTAGGCACCTGCGGTACCTGCCCGCTTGAAGGCTGCAATATCGAGGCAAAAAAACGTGCCCGAACCAAGCAAGCCGCTTGTTAACTAAGCGGCTTTTATCAGAAAAACAGGCAAGCGATGGCCAGTTGATCTAGATATTAATCTGCGCTACCGCGTCGGCGCTAGCCAGCGCTCGCTGCTCGCCTTTAAGCTCACTTAGTTGTCCTTTCGACATTTCCAACAGCCGGTCGGCATGCTCGAAATAGCTATCGTCATGGCTGATAGCAAACACCGTGATGCCCATATCGCGCAAATGTGGCAGCAGTTCACGATAGAATAAACGACGGAACTGCGGGTCCTGATCGGCTGCCCACTCATCTAACAATAAGATTTCCCGCTTTTCAGCAATCGCGAGCAGCAGCG
This sequence comes from Vreelandella profundi, assembly GCF_019722725.1. Taxonomy (NCBI): domain Bacteria; kingdom Pseudomonadati; phylum Pseudomonadota; class Gammaproteobacteria; order Oceanospirillales; family Halomonadaceae; genus Vreelandella; species Vreelandella profundi. Next base: position 762,609 of record NZ_CP077941.1, on the reverse strand, counting down.
CCAGACGCTTACGCTGTCCTTGTGACAGCTGCGTATTAGTGACTCGATCTCCCTCCCACTGCAGTTTATGCTGCATTTGCAGCCGCTCTAACCACGTTGCCACCGTTTGTGGATCAGCAGCAAGCCCACCCGGGCCCATCGCTTGATCAAACTGATGGAAATCGGTGAATACGCTCGCAAAGCGCGCTCGAAAGGCGTGCCATTGAGCCGGCGTTAGCACCTGGCCATCCACCTTTATCTGGCCACTTTGAGGACGATAGAGCCCCGTTAATAGCCGCGCTAACGTTGACTTACCGCTACCGTTGCCACCAATCAGAAACACCTGCTCTCCGCGCTCTAGCGTCAGGCTGACTGGGCCTACGTGAAATCCTTCACCCTGCGCACTGGCCGGGTAGTGATAGCTAACGTCAACCAGCTCAAGCCGTTGCCAGGTGTGCAGCGAATCGTCGACGCTAAAGCCTGGCTGGTAGTCGGCAAGCTCCAGACTTGCCAGCTTATCAAAGGCCACCTGCGCGCTAATCAAGGTAGGCCAAGCGCCGATGGCTTGAATCAAGGGAGTGCGTAAAAACAGCAGCGCCAACGCAAACGTGGCGGCGACGGCAGGCGTTGCCCAGCCCAGCCCGTTAGCCATAAAGAAAACCACGCCAATGGCCCCAAGCATCATAATATTGGACCAGTTGCCGGCACTGAGATGATACGTATCGGCACGGATAATGTGGTAGAGATAATCACGGGCATTAGCGGTATAGGTTTCGTCGAAAAAGCGCTGCGCTCGATCGCGATTGAGCGCCAGTTCTTTGCGCCCTTCAATGGCCGATTGATAGTCTTTATATAAGCGGTCTTCACTTTCACGCACTAAGCGAAAATGGCGATAGACCCGCGACACCAACACCCAGCCCACGCCCATGGTGAATGCAATCCACAGCACGGTAATCACCACCATTTGCGGCGATAGCCAAGCCAGGTACGCGATTGAAGCAAGCGTTAAGGCCACGCCTTGAATCAACTCCGGCAGGCGCACAAAGCCAATGGTGATATTTCGCACATCGCTCGATAAACTCGCCAGCAGCGTTGAGTTGCCCAGTTGCTCCAGTCGCTCGATATCGCTATCCAGGATGCGCTTCACTAGGCGTGAGCGCAGGTCAAAGACAAAGTGATGCCCAAGCACGGTCAGCGCCAGCTGTGTCGCCAGCGTGATGGCGAGTAATAATGCCAATAAGCCCAAAAATTGCGGTAACGCGGCCAGGCTGCCTACTTCAATCAGCCGCTGATTAATAAACGCAATGACGCCCACCCCTAAGCCAGCACTTAACAGGCTCAAACCTATCGCGCCCAAAAATGGCCAGCGATAGTGACGAAGTACTAAGCGCACCAGCTCCATGGGAGTTTTCACCTTGTAAATAAAGAGCGCTGAAGTTTGACGTACTGCCCGGCGATGTCAATAAAGGCATCAAATCGCGCTTACCTGTAAACTAGCCTGATGGCATGATTCCCATTCATAACGGGCAATGCATAAAAAGCGGTGTATAAAAGACGCACCATCGTTACAGCTACACCCACAGCTAGTCGTTAAAATAACCAAGGAGACCCCATGCACTCAGTGAGGGCCCCGTTTACCAAGCACCAGCGCTACATTAGGAATGTTTCATGACAGCCACTTACCGCGACGGGCCGATCATCACCTCGCTGCTGGATACCGACTGGTACAAGATCACCATGATGCAGGGGGTACACCACAAATACCCCAACGCCAGTGTTACCTGGGAATTCCGGTGCCGCAATTCGGAAGATTTGGCACCGTATCTGAGCGAGATTCGCGATCAGATCGATCAGTTAGCCACCCTCAAGCTCAGCGTCGAGGAATCGGCTTATCTCAGCACGATTAACTATCTCACGCCGGACTTTATACGTTTCCTAGAACTGTTTCGTTTCCGTCCCGAGTACGTTGACGTGTTTATGGAAGACCAGGAGCTATGCATCGTCATCGACGGCCCCTGGTCGCACAGCATACTGTTCGAAATCGTGTTATTGGCGATCATCAGCGAAGTACGTAACCGCGTACTTTACCCTGATATCACCATTGAGCAGGCGGTGAACCAGCTGCGCTATAAGCTCGATACGCTGCGTGAAAACTACACGTCCGAACAGCTGGCAGGCCTGAACCTTGCAGACTTTGGCACCCGCCGTCGGCTTTCTCAGCCGGTGCAGGAAGCCATCATCACGGTATTGAACCAGGAGTTCCCGGGCAACTTCGTGGGCACCAGCAATGTCGATCTCGCTAGGCGCCACGGGCTCGCGCCCATGGGCACGATGGCCCACGAATGGGTGATGGCACATCAGCAGCTCGGTAGTCGTCTAGTCGATAGCCAGCGCGCGGCGCTGGAAGCCTGGGTTCAGGAATACCGCGGACATCTTGGTATCGCACTCACCGACACCATCACGCTGGACGCCTTCCTGCGCGATTTCGATCTGTACTTTGCCAAGCTTTTCGATGGACTTCGCCACGATAGCGGCGACCCGCTGCACTTCGCGGAAAAATGCATCCAGCACTATAAAACATTGGGCATCGATCCCCGCAGCAAGACGCTGATTTTTAGCGATTCGCTAACGTTCGATAAGGCGATGGCGCTTAAGACAACATTGGAAGGCAGAATCAAAACAAGCTTTGGCATTGGCACCACGCTTACCTGCGACGTACCCGGCCTAAAACCCATGAACATGGTGATTAAAATGGTTGCCTGCAATGGCCAGCCGGTGGCCAAAATCTCCGATGAGCCCGGCAAGACGTCGTCACGAGACCAGGGCTTCGTCAAATACCTTAAGCGGGTATTTCAGGTAGAGCATTGAGACCAATGAAAAGCCAGGAGCCGGGTCAGATATAGACCCGGCTCCTGGCTTTCAAAGCAGTTACGATGCCGCTCAGTGGGCGGCTATGGCAACGCCAGGCGCGCCCGACTTAATCAGCGCGCTCGCTCGGCTTAATCAAACAGGCTCATCCGCGTCATCACGTTGTCGCGCTTGATACGCCAATGGAACAGCGCCCCCGCGACGTGCAGAACCACTAGCCCCAAAATGATCCAGGCAAGCCATCCATGCCATATAAACAGCTGCTCGGACAGCTGCTCATGACGGCCGATTAACCCGGGTAGCTGCCACGTGAAAAACTCCACTGGAAACCCGCCGCTTGCCGTCGCGGCCCAGCCCACTAACGGCATAATAATAAGTGCCAAATACAACAGGTGATGCACGCTAGTGCTGACGATACGCTCAAATGCGCTCAGCGGCGGTGAATGATCTGGCACCACAAAGGCTAGGCGCGTAATGATGCGCAGCGTCATCAGCAGCAAGATCAACACGCCGAGCGTCTTATGACTGGTGTATAGCAAGTTGGTAAGCGTACTTCCCACCAAGGCGAGGATACGATCAAAGCCTACAAAGCCCAGCGTTAAACCACTGGCCAATGAGAGTAGTACCGCCCCCGCGACTAGCCAGTGCAGCATCCTATGCGGGTAAATATAGTGATCCAGTTCGTGCATGCCATGCTCCTAACCGCCAATTTATTTGCTTATCATTCTAGCCAGTAACGCTCCCTCACGCTGATTAAAGCATTGCGCCACAATCAACGCTAAACGTTACTTACCTTATAGCGCTTCCGTAGACACGGCTAGCTGCTCACGAATCAACTCTGCTAAACGGCGCGCCGGCTCTGAAGGGCGATGCGGCGCGCGGTGAAGCGCCAGCTCAATCATCGGTAGCGCGGGCAGCCCGCTACTTTCATCCAAAGGTCGCAAAGATGGCGTCAGCATACTGCGTGTGACTACCACCACCGCAAGCCCCGCGGTCACGATAGGCGCTAACCCGGTCATTGACTGGCTGGTATAGGCAACCCGCCAGCTGCGACCCGCGGCCTGCAGCGCCTGCTCGGCCACTTCACGAAACACATCAGCGCCGGGGGAATAGAGCGCCAGCGGCAGCGGGTCACTAAGCAACGGCTGTTGATTGATGCCTACCGCCCACATCAACGGCTCGCGGCGGATGACATCACCACCGGGGGAGTTGCGCTGGCGAGTCACTAACGCCAAATCCAATGCTTTGGCCTTAACTTGCTCAACGAGCAGTGCGCTAGTGCCGCAAATAACCCTTAAACCAACCGCCGGATAAAGCTGATGGAAGTAAGCAAACACGGAGGGCAATAACGACGCGTAATCTTCGGGAATCCCCAAGGTAAGATCACCGGTGACTTGGCGCGCCTGCATATCGCTCCACGCTTCGTCGTTAAGCGCCAACAGGCGGCGCGCGTGACTAAGCAGGCGCTCTCCTTCCGAGGTAAAGCGTATTCGTCGCCCTTCTCGCTCATGCAGCGTAAGCGCTAGCTGCGCTTCTAATCGCTGTAGCTGCATGCTGACCGTCGACTGAGTGTAATCCAAACGCTTAGCCGCCGCGGTCACGCTGCCGGTATCAGAAATGGCAACCAGCGTACGCAGTAAAGTGAGATCCAACGTCGGTGCACGCATATATCATAAACCTTGATGAATACTATCAATAAAGATTGATATTGTGATGTATTGGCAATGAGTATGCTGCTCTGCACATGCTTAAATCAAGGAGATCGCACATGCATCCCGTTCACTCCCCCGTCATATTTCCACGCTGGTACAGCATTGGCGCGGCGCTGGTGGCCGTGATGCTTTGGAGTGCGGCACCGCTACTGGCTGAATTCGCCAAAACCACGCCACCCCTGCAGCTAACGGCACTAACGCTACTGGCTGGGGCGCTAGCAACGCTCCCCTTAAGCCGCCGCGTCAACGTCGCCGCCAGCGGCTTGGGCTGGCAGTGCAGCGTGTGGGTAGGCGTTCCGCTGCTTATTTTCGGCGCCGTGAGCACGTACTTTATTGGCATGCGTTTAGCGCCCGCCGCTGAAGCGGCGCTGATTACCTATACTTGGCCCGTGCTGTTTGTTCTGCTAACCCAATGGAGTCGCTTTGGTCGCTTACGCTTAGCCGGCGTTTTAGGCGCACTGATTGCGTTTTCAGGCGCGGCGCTGCTGCTCGTACCCCAAGCGATCAGTGGCGGCCTAGGTGGCGCGACCACTGGCTACGCACTGGCACTTTTAGCAGCCTTTTGCTGGGCTATTTACTCGTGGTTGACTCAAGCGGCGCCGGTAGCAATCACGCCGCTATTACCCGGGCTGCTGCTTGTTGCTAGCGCTATCGCTGCGGGCGCTAGCCTGCTATTGGAAGGACACCTTACGCTGCCCAGTGGAGAAGCACTTTTGGCAGGTATCGCGCTGGGGCTAGGCCCGTACGGGGTAGCGATGGTGGCTTGGGATAAAGCCCTTCGCTGGGGGCACACCAGTTTGGTGGGCAGCCTTGCTTACGGCGTACCCATTTTAGCCGCCCTGCTTCTGGTCTTGGCGGGGATGAGCGTTCTTGACTGGCGCCTGCCCGCGGCGGCGGTGCTGGTCGTCACTGGCTGTATCAAAGCGGGCCGCTAGGCGCTATGTTCCCAAACAAATGCAAACGCCCTTGTCGCTATGAGCGGCAGGGGCGTTATTGACTGCGTCAAAAGCGTGGGAAATTACATATCCGGCGCAATATCCGTGGCTTCAGTCTCAACGTTCAGCTCAAACATACCGCTGCCAGCGGTGCTGAATCCGCGTGCGCTTACCGTGTAGGTTCCCGGTAGCAGCTGCTCGCGCAACTGCGAATCGGTGCCGCCTGCACCATCATCGTCACTTACAGAAACGCCTGGGCCGTTAATTTCCAAGAAGGTATCAAAGTCTGAAGAACGCATAGCAATCGTCACTAGCGAGCTTTCCTCAAGCGTGAGCTCATACGTAAGCGGCTCACCGCTGTACCAGCCATTTAACGTATCGCCAGACGTGAGCGCGCCTTCGTTTTGCAACTCAACGTCATCGGGCAGTTCACGCGGCTCAACGGCAAGCGTGAATAGACCGCTGGTGGAACCATAGGCCGTACGTGCCGTTAGCTGATAGGTGCCGGGTGCTAAAAAGTCAGCAATCTGCGCATCCAAATTGCCTGCGCTATCGTCATCTTCACGGTAGTAGCCATTGGGACCTTCTAACACCAGGTAGGAATCAACTTCGCTGGAGCTCATCTCAATTTGGTACATACCGGCTTCTTCGATCTCTAACTCATAGCCAAGATCTTGTCCGCTGTACCAACCATTAAAGGATTCATTGGGCGCAATAGGACCATCATTGCGCAGCTCGCCATCGCCAGGCAGCTCACGTGGCTCTGCCGTTAGCGAGAATAAGCCATTGCCGTCCCCATAGGCCGTACGTGCTCGCAGCGTGTAATCACCCGGGGCTAGAAAATCCGAAATGCGTGCGTTTAATTCACCAGCGCTATCGTCATCCTCGCGCAGATAGCCGTTGGGGCCTTCCAACACTAGGTAGGCATCGAAGTCATCGGCACGCATCTCTATTTGATACATGCCTGCTTCTGCAATCGTCAGGGTAAATTCACGGGCTTCGTTATTGAGCCAGCTATCGATAGGCGCATCAACGGTTAGCGTATCGGAATCACTTAGCTCGATAGTACGGCCATTGACGCTAAACGGGCCGTAACTTTGCGCATCAGCACCGCTCACCACCACCACATAATCACCGCTCTCTTCAACACGCTGGCGTACCGTTGGCGCGCTTTCAAGCAGCTGCAACTGATCATCATACAGAGCCACTACGCCCTGCAATGCGCCACGCAGCGAAATTTCGACTAAATCTTCTGCTTCCAACGTCATGGCGTAGCGTAAAAAACGGCTGCCATCTTTACCGTTGAGCTCGCTAGCCGACGTTATTTCACCATTCATACGCTCGTTGAGTGTAAATTTTTCCAATCCGGCAATAGCCGCAGAAGGCTGCTCGCCCGCCCCATCAACAGTCTCGATAACCGACTCGTCACTTGACTGCCCCTGTAAAGGAATAACTTGAGCGGCCAAAAAGCCAACGACAACGCCGCCAACCGCTACAAGTACAAAACCCAAGGAAGAAGATTTAGCCATAAATGGTGTCCAATTAAGTCGCAATGACAATGATTAATTAATGCATCAATCGTAAGTATAAGGTGCTTACGCTATTCAAGTGAGCGTTTCATAAAAAACACTGTATTTCACTCACGCTATTATTGACACAATCCCTGCACAATTCGCTAAGTCGCTGAAATTCAAGGTCGCATAACAAAAGAATAAAAATCTTGAATATGAACCTAATTGCACCGATCTTCTTAAAGCTTGCTGAGCTTAAACGACACGGGTACTATCGTTGGGCCTATAAGGCACCTCATCAAGAGTGCGGGATTCGTGACACGCAAAACTGAGGTACTCCCATGGGAGCCCGAAAAAGACTAATCCGAACGATTTGCTTGGCAGCGATTGTATCATGTAGCGCTGCCAATAGTGCCTTTGCACATGAAACAGAAATACAGGAAGGTGTCGCCTCGTTTTACAGCGATCGCTTTCAGGGAGCCACCACCGCCAGTGGGGAACCCTTTGACCAACAGGCACTTACTGCGGCTCATCCGAGCCTGCCTTTCGGAACGAAAGTACTGGTGACACGCCCGGATACAGGGCAAGAAGTAGAAGTGTTGATCAATGACCGTGGCCCCTTTGTGCAAGGGCGAATCATTGATTTATCTAAACGCGCGGCGGTTAAGCTTGGCATGCTCCGACGCGGTACGGCACCGGTGATGGTAACGCTGTTGGATTAACGGATAACACATTCTTGGTTGGTGTGTGATACCCCTTAGCCTAATCAATGCGACAGCACACGCAGTATCGTAACAGCAGCATATATACAGGGCGACCAGCAATGGATCGCCCTGTTTCTTTTGCGTTTTCTGTTTCTAAGCGCCAATTAACATACATTGACGAACTTGCCAGCAGGCTAATGGTCTCTATGCTACAAGGAGCACAGCACGCGTCATTTAACGCGCGTGATGCTCATCATGTAACGCATTCGCAGGAGACATTTATGCAGTCGCGCTTTTACACGCTTACCGCTTATCCCAACGGCCTGCCCGACCGCTCTCTGTTCGCGCTTGAGACGCAAACGCTGCCTGATCTTGCCCAAGGCGAAGTGCGTATTCGCAACCACTGGTTGTCTGTTGATCCCTACATGCGTGGTCGCATGAGCGGTGTGCGCACCTATGTCGAACCGTTTGAAATTGGCAAACCGATGGAAGGCGGTGCGATTGGCGAGGTTATCGAGTCCAACGATTCACACCTTAAGGTCGGTGATAAAGTCAGTCACATGGGCGGCTGGCGTGATATTGCCCAACTTCCCGCAGAAGGGCTAACGCCTTTACCGGAAAATGACGTGCCTGAACAGGCATATCTGGGCGTGCTGGGAATGCCAGGCATGACCGCCTGGACCGGCCTCAACCTAATTGCCGAATGCAAGCCGGGCGACAACGTTTTAGTGAGCGCGGCAAGTGGTGCGGTTGGCTCGCTGGCCGTTCAGCTGGCGAAAGCAAAGGGCTGCCATGTCGTTGGCATTGCGGGCGCGGCTCATAAGCTCGCATGGCTTGAATCATTAGGCGTCGAGCCTGTCAGCTATCAAAACCGAACCGCGCAAGAATTAAGCGATGCTATTAAGCTTGCCTGCCCTAACGGCATCGACGTGTATTACGAAAACGTTGGCGGCATCTGCCTTGAAGCAGCGCTCAGCCAGCTAAATGAAGGTGCGCGCATCGCCGTTTGCGGCATGATCGATAGCTATAACGCTGAAGCGCCAGCGCCCGGCCCCAGCAACCTTTCTCAACTGCTGATACGTAAAGCGAAGATGCAGGGCTTCATCGTTTCTGATCACTGGTCAAGCTACCCCTATTTCCTAAACGAAGTGACTCCCCAGGTAGAAGCAGGCAAGCTGGTGTACAAAGAAACCATCAAAGAAGGCTTGGAGAGTACGCCTGATGCCTTCCTTGCGCTGTTTGAGGGTGGCAACACCGGAAAAATGCTGGTTAAGCTATAGCGCTCTCACCTCCTCTCTAACCGCTACCGCAACGGCTGCTTTGTTGCGGTAGCGTGCTCGCCTCAGAAAAAATCTCAAACCGTTAGACCAATAGCGGCTTGATTATTAAAATAACCACTGAAAAGGTGTGTTTTAACCCATCGGCGCTGTCGATGGGTTAAAGCGCGTTGTTGGCATGTTGTCTGGCTAGCTGAATCAGGCAACGTTAGTACGTTTTCATAAGGGGACATCTCATGAAAGAAAGCACGCGTGACCACTGCAAATGGCCGGCTATCATAGCTGGCCTTGTTTTGTTGATAGTGGGCTTGGTGCTCGCCGTTGGCGGCGGAAAGCTATTCAGCCTGGGCGGCAGCGCCTACTATTTAATCGCCGGATTGAGCATTATCGCGTGCGGCATTTTATTCATCTTGCGCCGAGGCGCCGCCCTCTGGCTCTACGCGCTAATACTTTTAGCCACCTTAGGCTGGGCACTTTGGGAAGTGGGCCTCGACTGGTGGCAGCTGGTTCCTCGGGTCGCTATCCTCTGCTTAATAGGCATTTTGCTACTGCTCCCCTGGTGGCGTAAGCCTCTCCATTCACGTGGCGGCAGCTTGGCACTTATAGGCAGCATTAGCGCGGCGGTGATCGTGGCTATCGCCAGTCAGTTCAGCGACCCCGGCACGCTCAAAGGCACCCTAGCAACAAATAGCGCGTCCAATGCCGACAGCGTTAATCCCGCCCAAATGGCTGGTGACGACTGGTCTGCTTACGGCGGCACCAATGCAGGCACTCACTATTCCTCGCTTAATCAGATCACGCCTGACAACATTGGCGAGCTTGAAGAGATGTGGCGCATTCAAACTGGCGACCAGGCGGGCTCTAATGCGCCCCCCGAAATTACCAATCAGAATACGCCGCTAAAAGTGAACGACAGCCTGTATATCTGCACCTCGCACAGCCGTGCCATGGCGCTTTCTCCTGAAACGGGCGAAACACTCTGGGAGTTCGACCCGGAAATCCGCACGCAGGGGGCAGATGACTTCTCCAGCTGGGCGCACATGACCTGCCGCGGCCTCGCCTACTACGATGCAGCCAGCTACTCTTCTGCCGCCACGCCTAACGAAGACGCCACTAGCGTAGAGGCAGATAGCGCCTCGACAAGCGACACGGCAATGTCTTTTGATATCTTCGATAACAGCGATATTTTCAGTCTAGACCTTTCTTTTCTGTCGCTGCTGTTTGGCGTTACAGAAGATAGCACTACGCCCGCAATGCTGAGCGCCACGGACGTCATGTGCCCACGCAGGCTTTATCTGCCAACGGCGGATGCTCGCTTGATCGCCTTGAATGCCGATACCGGCGAACGCTGTGCTAACTTTGGCGATAACGGCGAAATTGATCTAACTAACAATATTGGCGATTTCGCACCGGGCGGCTACTACTCAACCTCTCCTGCCACGGTGACCGAGAACCTGATAATTATGGGCGGTCATGTCACCGACAATAGCTCCACCGATGAGCCATCTGGGGTCATTCGTGCCTTTGATGTGCACACTGGCGAGCTGGTATGGAACTGGGATAGCGGCAATCCTGGCAATACCGACCCCCTGCCTGAAGGCGAAACCTACACCCGCAACTCGCCCAACGTATGGGCGCCGATCAGCGTTGACGAACAGCTTGGCATGGTTTACCTACCCATGGGCAACGCTACCCCGGATCAGTATGGCGCTGACCGTACAGAAAATGACGAAATCTATAGCGCGAGCTTAGTGGCACTCAATCTGGACGACGGCCAAGTTGAATGGGTTTACCAGTTTGTACACCATGACCTATGGGATATGGACACACCCGCCCAGCCGGTGCTGATAGATTTAGCCACCAACGACGGCACACAGCCTGCGGTAATCCAGCCAACCAAGCAGGGCAGTCTGTATATATTAAATCGCCAAACCGGCGAGCCGATTGTTCCCATCGAAGAAGTGCCTGTGCCTCAAGGCGCCGTAGAAGGCGACTGGACCGCTGAAACCCAGACCCAATCGGCGCTAAACCTACTACCGCCGCTACTGACTGAGCGGGATATGTGGGGCGCGTCACCGTTTGATCAAATGATGTGCCGCATTCAATTCAACTCACTACGCTATGAAGGCCAATACACTCCGCCTTCGCTAGAAGGCAGCATCATCTATCCAGGCAATGTGGGTGTGATGAATTGGGGCGGGGTTGCGGTTGACCCCGAGCGCCAAGCACTGTTCACCGGGGCTAAATACCTAGCGTTTGTGTCCACGCTGATTCCTCGTGACGAAGTGGAGGAAGGCCAAGGTTCTGCCAGCGAACAGGGCTTACAGGCTAATGAAGGCGCGCCCTATGCGGTTGAACTCGGCCCACTGCTTTCCGTACTAGGCCTGCCTTGCCAAGCACCCTCCTGGGGCAACGTGGCTGGGATTGATCTACAAAGCGCAGAGGTCGTTTGGCAGCATCGCAATGGCTCGACGCGCGACAGCATGCCGTTCGGCCTACCGATTGGCTTGAACGTGGGAGTGCCTGCGCTTGGCGGCCCATTAACTACGGCGGGCGGCGTCTCGTTCTTGAGCGGTACGCTGGATCAGTACCTGCGCGGTTACGATATCACCACTGGCGAAGAGCTATATAAAGCGCGTCTGCCGGCCGGCGGCCAGGCCACTCCAATGACCTATACCGGCGCAGATGGCCGTCAGTATGTAGTCGTCACAGCGGGCGGCCATGGCACCTTTGGTACAAAAATGGGTGATTACGTGATTGGCTACGCGCTACCGGAATAGCAAACGAAGCAAACCGTTTGCTATTCTCAGCTACGCTATTTTTTAGCGACTTGCATTGGCAACGACAAACATAACGGGCGGCCTCAGGGCCGCCCGTTATGTTCATGGGAAGTGATGAGAATAAGTGCCCGGGCCATTCTCAGCGCAGCGCTTAATGCCTAAATTGCAGGGTTAGAACCTTACTTCCACTCCGCCATATACACTGCGTCCTGGGGCTGGCTCGTAAAAGCGTCCAAAGGTGCCGTTCAAGCGCACGTTAGCGTAATGCTCCTCATCAAGCAGATTACGTATGCCAACGTAAGCGTTCAGTCGAGTGTCGCTTCCCAGCGCCCAGCCGTCCCCCACGCGCAAATTGACCAGCCAGTAGCTATCGACCTCGGTTGCGTTAGCGTTGTCTGCAACCATATCGCCCACATACTGGGTTTCAAGCGTTGCAAAGCGTTCATCAAGGCCTTGCCAGCTTAGCTGATTGACCCATGTTTGCTCGGGCAAACCGGGAATACGATTACCATCAAAGCGCTCTGTCGGCGTTGCAAAGTCATCAAACTCGTAGCGCGCCAACGTTAAGGCGCTGTCCAATCGCCACTGGCTGGCTAGCTGCCAACCTAGCGCCAGCTCAATCCCATCACGGTCAGTATCGCCCGCGTTTTGGTAGAAGGTGCGAGCGCCTTCGTCATACGGCACTAACTCATCTCGCACGCGCACCGAAAACAGTGCCAAGTCGTAATCCATCGCCAGCGGCTCAACGTAACCGCGCAGGCCTACCTCACGATTCCAAGCCTTTTGCGGCGATATTGAGGGGTTGAAACCGCCACCCGATGGGTTAGCAAACTCAGAGAAGGTGGGCGTCTCAAAGGCGGTGCCGGTATTCACATACGCCTGATGCTGTGGGCGATAGCGGTAGCTCAGCCCTGCCGAGCCACTCCATTCGGTGAAAGTTTGCTCACCGCTTTGATCGCCATCGTCCTGATAGCGGTCGTCCACGTCTAATGCTACTCGGTCAAAGCGCGCACCGAGCGAGAGCGTCACCTGCTCGGACAGCGACAAATCCCCCTGAGCAAATACGCCGGCTGAGGTCGCCGTTTGGGTCTCTTCCGCCAACTGCTCGCCCACCACGCCCTGGGCGTTTACATCATTACGAAAGCGCTCATCGTTTTGACGCGCCACATCAACACCGGTGATATAGCTTAGCGGCAGGCTGCCCACGTTAATCTCATGGTGATACTCAGCGCTCGCCCCCAGATAATCACGCTGATAGCCCAACCGGCTACTGCCCACGAACGGCAGCTGCTGCTCAAAATCGCGCTGCGCAACAAAGCCCTTTACGTAGAGCTCGCCAGGGCCTGCGGACAAATCTTCGTACTGCAAGCCAAGCAGCTGCTGATCAACGTTTTGCCGAGCATCTAATGCTAAGGAGTTTGGTGCGGCCTGATCACGCCCGTTCGCGACTTCTCGTGCATTTAGCGCACCAGGATCTTCGGAGCGCGGGTTTTCAAGCAAATTGATAATGGCCGTTATCGCCCTTCCGCTGCCTAACTCGCGGCGCAGCTTGGCATTCAGCAAATACTTTTCAGTCGAGCTCTGATCACGGTAGCCATCAACATTGAGCGCCGAAAGGCTTACATGATGCGACCAGTCACCTTGGGAGCCGCCGGTTTGCAGCGATGTTTTTCGATAGCCGTCGCTTCCCACCTCCGCGCGCAGGCGCGTTCCTGGGTTATCGCGACCGTCGGCGGTAGTCACCGCGATCACTCCGCCAGCCGCGTTGCCGTAAAGCACCGAAGAGGGCCCGCGGATGACCTCAATACGCTCAGCGCTGTCTAAATCAATAGCATCAAGCTGTGCTTGACCATCCGGCAGCGTGTAGGGAATGCCATCGACCATCACGGTAATGCCGCGCACGCCAAACGGCGCGCGTGCGCCAAAACCTCGAATTGAGATTCGCTGGCCTTGGGCAAAGTTATCGCGGTTCTGCACAAACACGCCCGGCACGCGCACTAACGCCTCATCTAGCCGAGTACGCTGCTGCCCCTGGGCAATGGCGTCGCGGTCAAGCGTTGAAACAGCGACAGGCGTTGCGTAAAGCTCGCGCGCCAGGCGCGGCGCGGTGACCTCTAGCGTATCCATCGCGCTGGAAGTCGCTTGCATATTTTGGCCCCAGCTTTGGCTAGCCGTCAGACAGCTTAATAAACAAAAAGACGTGGTCGCTACTCTTCTCAACACGGGGCCCCTCCCAGATACCTCAACGTGAAAATGCATGGCAGGATTGAACGATTTCCTGACCTGGCTAGTCTCTAGAAGTTAATTGAGGCATAGATAAATTGTTTGGTAATGCTTAAACTTGTACAGGCTACACCCCTGAAAGCAAAGGAGGCTTCATGGCGCTTACAGCAACAGATCCAATCAAAATGATTTTTGCGGTTCTATTTCCGCCACTCGGCGTATTTCTTGAAGTCGGATTTAAAGGACATTTCTGGCTGAACATTATTTTAACGCTATTTGGTTTTATACCCGGCATCATCCATGCGTTTTATGTGATATTAAAGCACTAGCATTTAGTTCTCACTGCTTGATGAATGCAACGCCGCCTAAGATCACACTTAGGCGGCTTTTTTATGCCTAATCAACGTGGCCATGGAGGCGCCTATGCCAGGCGTGAATGCATTCGTCACGGGACTACAGTACAAGCGTTTTTACGCTACCCTTTTGCAACCTCTGACGCTTCTTCTACAGGCGTCTCACTGAGCTGCTCGCCTTCGCTACGTGCGATCACCGATGTGCCGACTAAATCGCCGGTCACGTTCAAGGCCGTGGCGCCCATTCCCACCAGTGCATCAATAGCGGCGAGCAACGCAACGGTTTCAATCGGCAGTCCGACTTGGGCAAACACGGTGGCAATCATAATGATACCGGCGCCCGGCACCCCGGCAGTACCCACCGAGACCAGCGTGCCAATCAGTACAATCTGGACCATGCTGATGAAATCCAACGGCGCGCCAATCACGTTGGCGGCAAAGACTGCCGAGATAGCGATACGAATGGCCGCCCCATCCATATTCAACGTAGCCCCGAGCGGCAGGCTGAAGCCATAAATACTCTTGGAAATTCCTAAGCGGCGGGCCGCGTTGACCGTTAACGGCAGCGTGCCAGAGCTACTTTGAGTGGCAAACGCCGTGAGCATGGGCGTGCGTGCCTCACGGAAAAAGGTGCGTAGTTTCACACCAAACAAACGCATGATGCCGCAATAAAGCAGCACATGCATGCCCAGCGCGATATACAGCACAACCACCATATCGCCCAACGATAGCAGCGTTTCCAGGCCTTGACGGCTCACCGTTTCGGCGACAATCGCAAAGACGCCGATGGGCACATAGTGCAGCACGCCTGACATCACTTTTAGCGTGACATCGTTTAGCGCTTCAATCACTTCGTACAGCCGCTCGCCCATCGCGTGCTGGCGCGGTGACTGGCGCATTTTTAGCAGCGCAATACCAAACACCAGTGCCGTAAAAATAATGCCCAGCATATTAAGCTCGGCAAAAGCACCGATAATATTATCCGGCACGATGTTAAGCAGCGCATCGACAACGCCTGGGTTTTCAGGCACCGAAAAGCTGGCTTCGTCGTTAAGCGTCATACCGCTACCCGGGCTAAACAGCGTAGCAACGGTTAAGCCCACCATGATAGCCAGCGCTGAAGACGCCAGATAATAGCCAAAGACCTTTCCGCCGATACGTCCTGCGCTGCCCTCACGCGACTGGTTAACCCCCACCATTAGCGTAAACAGCACGATGGGCACAATCAGAAAGGTAAGTAGCCGCAGCAATAAATCCCCCAGCGGCGCCAGCCAAACGGCCACTGACTCACCGCCAACAAGCCCGACTAACACACCCAACACCAGCGCGATGGTGACGCGTAAAATCAACGACGCGTTCAAATAGGCTTTCCATATGCGTGTCATTTGAGTCCCTAAAGTTTGGATACGTTGGTGGGCCTACTTTACTAAGCCTGCGCACCACTTTCTTTATTAGTGTGGCACAGCAATATCAACAAGGTGAGTAGGCGACAATGCAAAATACTGACGGCTGCACGTATAATTAACGCGGCATGATCCATATTAATAACGAAAAGGAGTTTGTACATGCGTTTCCCAACCATCTGCTTAGCGGCAACGGCACTGGCGTTTTTGATGAGCGGCTGTGCACAGCATCAGGCCGCGAGCAGTCCAGACGCATTGGCTGAAATTCGTTATCAGGTAGGTCCTTGTTACGGCACCTGCCCCGTTTATAGCGTAGCGGTTGAGGCAGATGGCACCACGCGCTTTACGGGCGAGCGCCATACGGCCATTGAAGGTGAACGTACGCAGGCGGGCGATTCTGCGATGTTTAATGCACTACAAAAACGCCTAGCGCCGTGGCAGCCAGACATGGGAGCCACGCAACAAACGCTTGATTGTGAACTCCGAGCCACGGACCTGCCTCAATATACCGTGACTTGGATTAACGGCGAAGGCCAAGAAGCGGTGCTTGAACACGATACGGGCTGTCACTCTGACCGTGGCCGTGAGCTGACCAACACCCTCAGAAGCCTCAATAAAGAGCTGAACATTGAGCAGTGGGTGCAGCAGTAAACGTCCCGCCAGCCATGATGACAAGCATGCAAAATCGTCACCGAGGAGTACTCATGCACACGATTAATCCCCGCAAGCTACACCACAGCAAATGGACAGCGGTGCAGCCAAGCAACAAAGAGAAACACTTCTTGGTGACCCAACTGCTGCGTGATGAAAACGACAACGTCGTGGATGTCGTGATTGAAGCCATCCACTCGCATCGCGAAGTCATTGTGCCTTGGCAACGTTTAAAAGATGCAAGCGTATGGAAAATGGGTTGGCAGTAATGAATCTGGCCCAGTTACAGAGGCAAAAAGGCAAGAAAGGCGTTGACACATCTGAATATTAATGACACTGTGTCGCCAGTTGGTTAGCAAGCAGCATGGTTTCAGAAGTGTACGAAAAAGATTCAGAAGTGTACGAGATTGATATGTACGAAATCTTTCGGCAAGCCTGTAATTGTATTCCTTGTTTTATCCGCTATTAATCTGGGTGATACCAGGAACTTTATTAAGCGCTTTGCGCGAAAGGATTTTTACTATGTCTACTGGCACAGTTAAGTGGTTCAACGATACTAAAGGCTTCGGTTTTATTGCTCCTTCTGACGGCGGCGATGACCTGTTCGCTCATTTCTCTGAAATTCAGTCAGACGGCTTCAAAACCCTGCAAGAAGGCGCTAACGTTTCTTTTGACGTTACCCAGGGTAAGAAAGGCCTTCAGGCTTCAAACATCAAGCAAATCTCCTAAGCCTACGTTTTTTAAAACATATTTTAAAACATAGACTTTTGAGTTTGCTCGAACCTTTCGAGGTTCGAATAACAAGGCCCGCTTATGCGGGCCTTGTTGCGTCTGCTCGTTAACAATTACGCCTGAGCCCTACTCACTTCGCAGCCACTGCACTAGACGCACCTCTACCGTGATCGCTAGCGTTTCAAGTGCCGCAGCGCGCGTACGGCCTTCCGCACTAGCTCGATAAAGATGCGGCGTCATCGCCAGCAGATCCGAAATTTCTTCAGCGCCTTCCAGTGTGAGCGAGTAGCAAAGGCGCTCAGTATGGTGATGTATAAAACCTTCCGGCACCTCTGCCTCACCTGAACGCTCGGGCTTTAAGGTGGGATAGATCACTTCCCGCAGCTCACGTAAATGGCTTGGCCCCGCCTCAACCTGCAACAGCATGCCGCCCGGTTTCAGCACGCGTGCAAATTCATCCATGACGGGAAAGCCAAACATGCACAGCACGCTGTCTAATGTTTGTGATTGCACCGGTAAGTGCGCATTACTGCCAACCACCCATTGGATTTGCGGCGCCTGGCTATGCTCTTGTTGCCTCCCCAGTCGGCTATCTTGCTTTGCCGCGGCCAGCACCGCCCACTTAGAGATATCCAGCCCCATCAGCGCCAGCGGCAACGCATCTTGCGCTGCACCGGCCAACCGGCGCAGGTAGTAACCTTCACCACAGCCTGCATCCAAACAGCTAAACGACGTATCGCGTGTCGGCTGCCGCTCCGTCTGACCCAACACGGCATCGCTCACCGCGTCTGCAATTGGCCGATAGAAACCAGCGTCAAGAAAGCGCTGCCGAGCAGCCACCATCGCTTTACTATCGCCAGGGTCGCTTGAGCGCTTTTGCTGCACCGGAAACAGGTTCACATAGCCCTGCTTGGCGATATCAAAGCTGTGCCCGGCAGTGCAGCGCCAGGCGTTGTTCGCCATTGTTAACGGCTTACCATCCAGCGGGCATGCCAAGGCTTGAAAAGGGACAGTCGTCATAAAGCGGTCAGGCTCATAGCAATATCATCATCTAAAAGGGGCTGGTTAATGAACAAGCTTAACGGCGTGCGT
Source organism: Vreelandella profundi (assembly GCF_019722725.1). NCBI lineage: Bacteria > Pseudomonadati > Pseudomonadota > Gammaproteobacteria > Oceanospirillales > Halomonadaceae > Vreelandella > Vreelandella profundi. Next base: position 744,389 of record NZ_CP077941.1, on the reverse strand, counting down.
ACTCTTTAAACAACACCGATTGCCACTGGCGAACGGCCAGCACAGACGTGGTGCCAAAGCGCTTATGGATAGGCAGGCTACTTTCCCGCTCACACAGGGCATGAAACTCTTTCGCGAGGCGCTGCATCGTCTGCTGCCACTCTTCATTGCCCGCGGGGGACAATAAGCCGTTCAGCACCATTAACTTTTCGCTGTCGCTATCAAAGCGGGAGCGAAAAAATTCGCTGGCTAGATATTGCTGGAAAAAGCACTGGATCGGACCACCCGGGCGCCAGCGAAAATTTGCGGCTACCCGGCGCCTTATCCGGTTACCTGGCAACAAATCAATCAGCTTAAGCCGCTCAAGTTTAACCAGCTGCTGCGTGCATTCCGCCTCGCTCAACTGGTATTGATGATGGATTTCGTTGAAGCTATAGCCATTAATGACGCAAACGGCGACCAGAAACAGCTCACGATCATCGGCAATGCTTTGCTCTTGAGCCTGGGTCAGCTGCTGTAAACACTGCTCATCATTCTGCATGGCCTGCACCAGCTCGGCGAACTCAATATTGAGCTGATCACAAATGCACTCAAGCCGTGCCAGCGTGAAGTGCTGCTCTGCGAACAGGCGCTTAACAGAGGCCTCGCTTAAGGCCAGCCACTGGGCGACATCAGCGTAGGTTTTACCCTGAGCACGAAGCTGGCGTTTCAAGGTCGTAATGAGTGAGCCGGCCTGGGACACAAGCGCCTCCTAGCACCAAAAGTAGCAAATAAAGATACTCTAAAGCCTGCATGCTACAACTTAGCGCATTAGAGTTGCAAAAATATCGTCTCTTGTACACATTGCTACTACTTCTAGGAATGAATAAGGCAACCTATACATGCGAAACGTGCTGCACATGAGGGGCGCCTGGCCCTACTTGATCGCGATCTTTCTCAATGCGTTTGTCGATTTGGGCCACAAGATCGTTATTCAAAACACGATCTTCAAAAGCTATGACGGCACCGCTCAGGTCGTCCTCACGGCGCTGGTCAACGGCTTAATTTTGCTGCCGTTTATTTTACTGTTTAGCCCTGCAGGCCACGTGGCAGATAGCTACCCCAAGGTGCGCGTTTTGCGCGTTTCCGCCTGGGCGGCAGTGGCCGTTTCACTCGGCATCACCGCCGCGTATTATCAGGGGTGGTTCTGGTTAGCGTTCGCGATGACGCTACTGCTGGCCATTCAATCGGCTTTTTACTCCCCGGCCAAATACGGCTTGGTTAGGGGGCTGTTCGGCAAGCCACGCTTGGCGGAAGCCAACGGACTGATTCAGGCGGTCACTATCGGCGCTATTTTAGCGGGCACCGTGGCCTTTACCGCGCTGTTTGAAACCTGGGTGTCGCCTGATGACCAGACGCCAGCGCAGCTGCTACGCCACATTGCACCGCTGGGCTGGCTGCTAGTACTCAATAGCGCTCTCCAAGTGGTCACACTTTATCGCCTGCCATTGGATAACACCCCACGCTCAGAAACACCGCTTACCTGGCAGCGCTACATTAAGGGCCACGCCTTAAAAGATAACCTGCGACTCATCGCGCGTCAGCCCGTCATCCGGCTTTCCATTATCGGCCTGGCTACCTTTTGGTCTGTCGGCCAAGTACTGCTGGCCGCCTTCCCGGCCTATGCCAAAGACGCGCTAAGTATCGATAACACCTTGGTGCTGCAGGGCATTCTCGCTGCCAGCGGTATCGGCATTGCACTGGGATCTATGCTCGCTAGCAAGCTTTCCCGCAACCGCATTGAAACCGGCTTAATCCCGATCGGGGCAATTGGGATCGCAGTAGGGTTATGGTGCCTGCCGCTTTTAACCACACCTGTCAGCCAAGCCGTTAACTTTGTATTTATTGGCATCATGGGTGGGCTGTTTATCGTACCGCTCAATGCGCTGATCCAGTTTCACGCCGCCGACAATGAATTAGGCACCGTGCTGGCCGCCAACAACTGGATTCAAAATATCGCCATGCTGGGCTTTTTGATGCTCACGGCGCTATTCGCACTGGCCGGTGTGGATAGTCACTATCTGCTGCTGCTCATCGCGGCCGTGGCCATGGTCGGCGGTGGTTACACTATCTTCAAGCTACCCCAAAGCCTGGTGCGCCTTCTGCTGAGCTTCCTGCTCACGCGCCGCTATCGCGTGGATGTTCACGGCCTGGAAAACCTACCGGCGCAAGGCGGCGTGTTACTGCTGGGCAACCATATCAGCTGGTTAGATTGGGCCATGGTGCAAATTGCCAGCCCTCGGCCCGTACGTTTTGTCATGCTGAAAAGCATCTACCAGCGCTGGTATCTACGCTGGTTCTTTAAAGCGCTGGGCTGTATTCCTATCGAGCCCGGCGCCGCTGCCGAACAGGCGCTAAGCGATGTGGCCGACCTGCTCAATGCCGGCGAAGTGGTGTGCCTGTTTCCGGAAGGAGCGATTAGTCGCAATGGCCAGCTTGGCGAGTTCCGCCGTGGCTATGAACGCGCCTGTAAAATGGCTAATCCTGACGTCAAAATCGTGCCGTTCTATCTGCGTGGGCTATGGGGCAGCCAGTTCTCACATTCCTCCAGCAAGCTTAAAGAGCTGCGTCATTCCCCGCTGCACCGTTCGGTGGTGGTCGCTTTTGGAAAATCACTGCCCAAGGACACGCCGGCCGATGTACTTAAACGACGCATTTTTGAACAGGCGAGCCACTCCTGGCAGCGGGCCATGGACGAGCTACCCACGCTTGCTAACGCCTGGATTCAAAGCGTTAAGCGCCGCCCAGGCGAGCTTGCTCTGGCCGACACTCTTGGGCGCCCATTCAGTGCCAGCCAAGCGTTAACTGCCAGCATCCTGCTATCTAAACGCATCCGTAAACGCTGCCCTGGGCAAAACGTTGGTTTATTACTGCCTACCAGCAGCGCTGGGGTGATCACCAACATGGCCACCCTGCTAGCGGGAAAAACCGTTGTGAACCTCAATTACACGGCGAACCAAGAGGCGCTGGCGTCCGCTCTCGCCCAGGCAGAGATTACGACGGTGTTCACCTCAAAGCGCTTTGTAGCAACGCTAGCCAAGCGTGGGTTAGCGGTTGACCAGTTACTTGGCCAGCAGCAGGTCGTGTATTTGGAAACCCTACAGGCAACGATTAGCCGCGCCGAGCGTGTCAGCACCTGGCTTGCGGTACGCCTACTGCCCACGTGGCTATTACAGCGCTGCTTTAGCCGTAGCCATGATGCCGATGCAACGGCCGCAATTCTGTTCTCCAGCGGTAGCGAAGGCCAGCCTAAGGGCGTGATATTGAGCCACCTTAACCTCATGGCCAATATCAAACAGACATCTGACGTTCTTAATACACAAAGCAACGACGTTGTGATGGGATCGCTGCCGCTGTTTCATGCCTTTGGCCTCACAGTCACGCAGCTGCTACCGCTCATTGAAGGGTTGCCGCTAGTGTGTCACACCGACCCAACCGATGCCCACGGCATTGCCGGCGCGGTTGCTAAGCACAAGGCGACCATTATGTTTGGCACATCCAGCCTTCTGCGCCTGTTCGTACGCAGTCAAAAGGTGCACCCGCTAATGCTGGATAGCTTGAGGGTGATCGTGGCCGGCGCAGAAAAGCTCGATGACAGCGTGCGCACAAGCTTTGCGCTGAAATTCTACAAACCGATTTATGAAGGCTATGGCGCGACGGAGACATCACCAGTTGCCTCGGTCAACTTACCGGATACCCTGGGCGTTCACTACCAGCAGGTGCAGCGCGGTAGCAAGATTGGCAGCGTAGGCATGCCGCTGCCCGGAACGGGATTCAAAGTCGTTGCGCCTGAAAGCTTCGAAGAACTGCCTACTGGCGAAGCCGGTATGATTTTGATCAGCGGCCCGCAGGTCATGCAGGGCTATCTTAACGACGCTAAACGCACCGCTGAGGCGCTCCGCGACATTGATGACCAGCGCTGGTACGTCACGGGGGACAAAGGATTTCTCGACGAAGACGGCTTTTTAACGCTGATCGACCGCTACGCAAGATTTGCCAAAATTGGCGGCGAGATGGTCGCGCTAGGTGCCGTAGAACAAGCCGTTAAAGCCGCACTTGAGGAGCCCGACACCGCGCTGATGGCGGTCAACATCCCGGATAGCCGTAAAGGCGAACGTATTGTGCTGCTATCGGAAACGCCCGTAGATGCCAGCACCGTAAAAACCGCGATGCTCGCTAACGGTACGAAGCCCATGATGGTACCCAGTGACTGGCTTAGCGTAGATGTTCTTCCGCGCCTGGGGTCCGGCAAGCAGGATATCGCGGGCGCCAAGCGCTTGGCGCAGGAAAAATTGGCCGAAAGCGCGAAATAGGCGCTCTAGTCGGCCACCGGTGCCTGCGGGCATTGTTAAAGAGATGAATAAAAGGATTTTTTTCACTGAAACCGCTGACTTTTCTCCATGGTTTCTAATCCGGATATATATTAAATTCATTTTCAATGTTTTGAGGTTATCTTCCCCCCTCAAAAATTCGGATAAATTAAGAAGGAGCGTTTAATGACTAATCCAGCGATTGAAATCTTTAAGAAGCGTCGTAGCCAGTATGTCATCGGCAAAGATATTGCCATCAGCCAAGATGATACAGCGGCATTGATCAAAGAAGCTGTTAAGCAGGCACCCACCTCGTTCAACTCACAAAGCTCGCGTGCGGTTATTCTGTTCAACGAACAGCACGACAAGCTCTGGCAGCTAGTCATGGAAACGCTGCGTAAGATCGTACCTGCTGACTCTTTTGAGCCTACTGAGAAGAAGGTCAACAGCTTTGCTGCTGGTGCTGGCACCGTGCTGTTTTTTGAAGACCAAGAGGTTGTCAAAGGGCTGCAAGAGAAATTCCCGCTCTACGCCGACAACTTCCCTGTTTGGTCAGAGCATGCTACCGGCATCGCCCAGTTTGCCGTATGGACGGCCCTTTCACAGGCCGATATTGGCGCCAGCCTGCAGCACTACAACCCCATTATTGACGATGCCGTATTTGATGCCTGGGATCTGCCGGCTTCTTGGACACTGCGCGCGCAAATGCCCTTCGGTTCTAATGAAGCACCGTTTGGCGAGAAAACGTTCATGGACGATGAGCAACGCTTCCGCGTATTTTCTTAAGTCACGGCTTATGACATGTCCTAAGTAAGCGCTCATAACGAACTTGCTTTCGCCCGCTGCCACTGATTATTCAGCGACAGCGGGCGATGTCTTTTAGAAGCCGATCTTTTCAATAGCGCTTGCGCTGCCTAATCTCGCTCTATTCAGAAGGTTTTACGTCAGCGCTATCCACTGGCGTAGAGCGTTTGCCCGGTTCCCCGCGCGCAATATCGTTATGGCTAATGACCATGACATCGCGTGGCCACCAATCCGGATGGTTATCGCGAATAAAGGCCAGCAGTTTCTCACGCACGTTCATTTCTGCCACCCAGCCTGCTAGCGGGTCGGACGTCATCAGGTAAAAAGTAATGATCTGCGCCGTTGCAGTTTGCCCTGTCACATAGCACAGCAGCTTGTGGTGCTCGATGACATTCTCTTCGTCCTTAGCAAAGGCTAGAAACGTCTGCCTTAAAAGCTCGACGTCAGCGCTTAGGTGCAGCGTCAATTCCAAAAACCGATACATCTTGGTACTTTTTACCGAGAGATTCTCAAACGGTTTAGACACAAAGTAGGTGACCGGCACGATTAGCCGCCGCTCGTCCCATGAGCGCAATCGAATAAACGTATAAAAAATCCCTTCCACATAGCACCACTGCCCTTCAAACATCACCAGATCACCGATCCGAATCGGCTTGGCCAGCGACAGCTGAAAAGAAGACAGAATGTTCCCCAGCATGGCCTGACCAGCAATACCGACCAGCACGGCGAGAACGCTTGCGGAGGCGAGAATAGACAAGCCGAGTGTTTCAAATATCTGAACCTGGCTGAGTACGTAAACCGATACGGCAATGACCGTTATCAGAATGATGACCCGGCGCAACGCGTAAAGGGATGTTAACAGCCGGCGCTCATCGCGAGATTTTGTGTCATCAATCTCACCCACTAAACGCCGCGTCATACGCAGCATAATGGTATCGACCAAGCGCAGTGCAATAGTTGCCGCGCCCCACGCCAGAACGGCGGTTAACACAACGCGGAAGGTACCCATGGCGATAGCGGAGAATGAGACCACGTAGTCCAGCATCATCTGCGTCACCAGCGACATCACGATGAGTGCCATAGGGCTTTTTATTCTGCCCACAAAGATGCTTTTTGCGCCGGAAGGAATCAGTCGCGCCAACAATCCAACAAAGCTATAAATCCCCCATCCCATGAGCGCAACCAATATCAGGAAAATGGGAATGGCGATCCACTCCCAAATCATCAGCACGCCGAGCGATTCCTTAAAGCGTTCCGGAATATGCTCCTCCAGCATGGAAGGACCATATTCTTTATAAAGTAGCGGAATCGACGACACGCTGTCTGACATAATCAGCCAGACGGGATCCTCGTCCCCGGCTCGATAGCGGCCCAATCGTATGTCGTACGCATCACTGCCCACTTTCAGCGACGTTATCTCAAGGTCTCGACGCGGCTGGCCTGCTTGAGGATTAGGTTCCTGCCCGGCCGTATTCTCAATGATCGCATCGCGACGACCAGGAAGGTTGGAAACGTTCAGCAACTCGCCTCGTTTGAGCACTTCAGCCAACTGCTTGGCTAGCTCCGGCCCTTGCTCGCGCTGCTCGGCGGGTGATAAATCGGACAAATTGAGAACATGCGCCGCCGCCGCAAACTCTTCGTTGTCCGTCAGCGCTTGAAAGCTGCGAATTGCCTCGCGTGGGGTGATTAAATTGACCTCCTCCGGAGCTTCCTCCAACCCCGTATTTAGCTCATCAACGGCAAACCACCGATTATCTTCGCTCTCTTCTCCCTGAGTTTGCGCCACACACACGCTGGAAAATAGCAGTGCTGTGATCAGCACCATCCATGCGGGCCATAAGCCGTTTGCTTTCATACATGCCTTTATTAAGTAAGGTGAATCAACTTACCGACCATCGACAGACCAATTACGTAGCCAGCCCTGCAATGATGTCAGGGCCATCCATGTCAGTGGGGGTAAGACAGAGCAAGCGTAAAGTACAGCCTACCTTACTTGATGGCGCAAGGAGCAGCGCCGCTATTATCAATAACTATCAATAACTATCAATAACGGTCGTCTTTATCTACTCGGTTTAGCAAAGGCGGGGGTTCGAAATGCGAATATGCGTTTCACAGCGCGCTACCTAGCCAGGCTGCCGAGCGGTTGCAGCTCGCTATCGTATAATGCAACCAGAAGCGGTGAGCCCTGGTCGTTAATGCGAAACTGCCCGTAGCGAGCGGGTTGATAGCGTTCGGCGTGGCCTTCCTGGAAGAAGAATGCATTGGTAGCAAAGCGCACGTGGCCATTGCGCAGCCGATACTGTAGGCGACGCTCCTGATCGCCAATCGGGCTGCCATCATCTAACCGCAGAAAATGGGCGATATACTGGTCATCTAAGCGCACCACGACGTGGCCATTGCGGGCATTCGGGAAGTTACTCTCGTGATTCAACGTCGCTTGAATACGGCCGGTAATGGCAAAGTTCAACGCCATGTAGTCGCCCTGCATCAATGAGCGCGGATCAACCGGCGCGAGTTCAAGGTAAACAATTTCACCCAGCGCCAAATGACGTTCTTTCTGCCAAATGGCCCCATTAATAACGGCCAGAACCAGCAGCATACCCGCGATAATAATTATCCTGTTTGCTTTAGCGTTAGGCATCATTGTCAACGCTCCTATTGTTTGAGCGTGTAATTCTAGCTTTCCAACACCGGCGTAGCCCAAAACGCAGCCCAAGCAGTAAGAGTCCCATCACCAACAGCGCTATCGATTTCGTCAGGAACGTGGCGTTCAACCAATAGTAATAGCTGCCTATCGCCAGTATCAGCGAAAGCATCCCAAGCCCCGTTAACACGCGATTGCCAATAGCAAAACCCAGCAGCACGACCACCACGCCTTGGCCTACGCTAGGGATATAAAACGTCACCACCAACAGCACGGCACCGGCAGCGTAAGCCGCCCAGCGCGCGCTAGCTAAAGTCTGTTTTTGAAACAGCGCTTGAAAAAGTATCAGCTGTGCCAGCGCGACGAGCCCAACGCTCAGCCAAATCCCTAGCCGTATTAAACTGCTATCAAGCACGTCATAAAGAAACGGCAGTGGATGACCCGCATGTGCTAACCCCTGAGTGACCAGCAAGCCCAACGCTAGTCCATAGCCCCACGCATGTATCTCTTTAATGCGGCGTGGCCAGCGAAACTCGTTTAACCACAGTGCTGTTAGTGCACAAAGCACAATGCCACTGGCGACCATTCCCATCGCTGCTGTTACCCACGCCATATAAAGCGCTACGCTGGCAGCAAAGGCAGAAAATCCACGATGCGTTACGCTTGGCATCACCAGCGCCAGTGCGCTCTGTAAGACCAGCATCGACCACCACACATAGGCAGCGTTATTCCCGTACTCGACGGCAGCCCAGCCCACTAGTAACTGCCCGGCCAAGCTAATGGCGAGCGCCAGATGTTCGAGCACATCGCTGCGGGCTGCTCGCAGCAGCGCAAAGGCAGCACCGATCAAGGCTAGCCCCAGGCCCAGCGACGCGGCGGCGCTCTCGACAATAAAGACTCCGCCAATGGCGATAAACCCCAGTAAAAAAAGCGCCGCCAGCCAACCGGAAAAAGCCTGCAAAACGCGCACAAACCAGGGCGTTTCCAGCGATTCGGGCAGCGTGGGGGCATTTAACGCAATGCCTGCCAGGGTCAATTTGGCTTTTAAACTATTTGTTTTAACATCGTAGGCACTACGTATCATAGCCACGCCTCCCGGTGTAGCCGCTTCAGCCACATTACGGCACCGGCGCCCATTGCTAGCACCGCGACAGCCATGAGCATCAAGCTGCCTTCCTGCCAATCCCCTTCCCATAGTAAGTATCGAGCCAGCAGCCACGTGACCACGGCAATCACTGAGATACACCCGCCTGCAATCATGAACAAATCAGGCCGCCAGTGGCGGTAAACGGCATACAGCGCCGCAAGCCAGAGAGGATAAGCCACCAACACTGGCGACCACACCGGCGGCATCTCGGCTATCAGGGACATCAATAGCAGCGTGATAGGCACGCCGCTGCCCACGGCGAGCAAACGAGCGGCCCAAAGACCCGCCCCCCAGCGCCTGGAATAAGCGCCCCACTCCCAGCAGGCCAAGGCGAGGGTATTGAGCCCCAACACGCCCCACAGCGCAGCGTCACTGTTCGCTAGGGCACCAAACGGCCCACCCCACGTGCGAAAATAAAGCCCGATGGCAAGATTGAGTAATCCTAACCACAGCATCCAAAGCAGTTCAAAACGGGCTGCCCACACCCACGGCAGCGCCAGTAAAGCCCAGACAAAGAACAGCTGCCAGGGGTCGGCACCGGTTTGATAAATCTGTCCCAATAGCGTTAACAACACGCCCACTAGCAGCGATGCCGCCGTTAGTGCAACCCTGTACACCACGGCGTTGGCATTAGCCCACAGGGCGATACCCACCGCCAATACTAAGGCTGCCTGCACCATTCCAAAGCGCAGCCAACGGCCCATTTCGGCCCAGTTATACGCAATAAAAAATAGCACCGAAAAGGCCAGCATCAGCCCACCTAGCCACAGCAGCAGCCGATCGATAAATACCGCCCAGGCGCGGGGCGAAGGATTCAGCCCAGCAATCCGCACCGCCTTTGCTACCTGATCTGGCGGTATAACGCCCTGTTCAATTAACGACACCAGTTCACGGCGAGAAGAAGCCATGGCATTCCTTGGAGAGGTAGAGGAGTTAGCACTCAATGGACGCCGAATGATCAGCATAGCCTTACCATAGGCACGTACTTAGAATTAACAATGAAAGAAGAAACCACTATAAGGTTTTACGCCCCCCAGGCCCACGCCTGGCAAGAAATGCAGTAGGATCAGTTTTCGACTCATTTTGCAGGAGACCGCTATGTCCCTCGCACAGCTAATTAGCCCGCTTGCTCTAGAGCAAGAGAAACAGCAGCCCGGCCTAGTGATTCTGGATTGTCGCTTTGCGCTGGAAGATCCGGATTATGGCCAGCGCAGCTATGCCGGCGGGCATATCGCCGGGGCGCATTTCGCTGACCTTAACCGCGACCTGAGCGCGCCGGTTATCCCCGGAGTAACCGGTCGTCATCCGTTACCGGAACCCGCGCAGCTAGTAACGCGCCTGCAAGGCTGGGGCATCGATAACGACAGTACCATCGTGCTGTATGACGACGGCCCCGGTGCCTATGCCGCCCGGGCTTGGTGGCTGCTGGCGTGGCTGGGTAAGCGCGATGGCGTGTTCATTCTTGATGGCGGCTTGAACGCCTGGTGCGCCGCTGGCCTGCCCTTGAGCCAGGATTCCCCACAGAGTGTTGCCGGGCATTTCAGCGGTCAGCCAGATAGCCGCCTGTTGCTGGAGGCCAAGCAACTGCAGCAGCGCCTTGGAGAGCCAAACCTGACCTTACTGGATGCCCGGGGCCTGCCACGCTTTCGAGGCGATGTAGAGCCTATCGACCCGGTGGCCGGACATATCCCCGGCGCACAGTGCGCGGCCTTTACCGACAACCTGGGCAGCGATGGGCGTTTCTTGCCAGTGCCGCAGCTCCAGCAGCGTTTTGCCGAGAAGCTTGGCGGACGCCCACCCGAGGCGTTGGTGGCCTATTGCGGCTCTGGCGTAACCGCCTGTCATAATCTGTTTGCCCTGTGTCTGGCCGGCTACTCTCTGGCCAGCCTGTACGCAGGCTCCTGGAGCGAATGGATCAACGATCCTCAACGGGCTATCGCCACCGGCGACTGACCCCTCACTCCCAGTGCTGCGCAGGTGATCACTCAGAGTGCTGCGCAGGTGATCACTCAGAAACGCAGCGGGGATGACGTTCACTCAAGCTTAGTAAAGCGCCGCCTCGCTATCGCTGGCGGCGGCAAGAAAGAGTCCGCCCGGGCATCTTCCCAGTAGTGCTTAAACACCGTGTGTTCACATTTTGAATGCAGCAGCTCATTGGGTTTTAAAAACGTAAAGATGTGATCGTAGGACTGGATCTCATTTTCCGATACGCGGCGAATGATATGTTCGGGCCCCAGCTCACTAGGGTGAGTAAGCCCTGCCGCCCCCAGCATTTCCGCCAGCGCTTTTAACGTATTGCGGTGGAAGTGATATACCCGCTCGGTTTTGTCAGCAATATCCAAATGACGGCTACGCTTAGGATCCTGGGTGGCCACGCCGCTGGGGCACTTGTCTGAGTGACAGTTGAGCGCTTGAATGCAGCCCAGTGAAAACATAAAGCCCCTGGCGGCATTGCACCAGTCGGCTCCCAGCGCCAGCGTGCGGGCAATATTAAAACCCGACGTGATTTTGCCAGCCGCCCCGATGCTGATTTCCTCGCGCAGCCCAGCCCCAACAAGCGTGTTGTGCACCAGCGTTACGGCTTCGGTAAGCGGCACACCCATGCGATTAATAAACTCTAACGGCGCGGCTCCGGTTCCCCCTTCACCGCCATCCACCACAATAAAATCAGGCCGTTCGCCCGTTTCCAGCATGGCCTTCACAATCGAAAACCACTCCCAGGGGTGGCCAATTGCCAGCTTAAATCCAACCGGCTTGCCGCCGGAAAGCGTACGTAGACGGGCAATAAAAGCCATCAGCTCTAGCGGTGTAGAAAAGGCCGTGTGGGCGGCGGGAGAAACCACATCCTGGCCCATGGGTACTTCTCTGGCCTCGGCAATTTCGGCGGTGACTTTAGCCGCCGGCAATATGCCGCCATGGCCGGGTTTTGCGCCCTGCGACAGCTTTATTTCGATCATTTTGACCTGATCATCGCTGGCGTTGGCGGCAAACCGCTCCTCGTTAAACGAGCCATCGTCGTGACGGCAGCCGAAATAGCCAGAGCCTATTTCCCAGACTAAATCGCCACCGTGAATGCGATGATAGCGGGAGATCGAGCCTTCACCGGTGTCGTGATAGAAGCCGCCTTTGCATGCGCCCGCATTTAGCGCTTCGATGGCATTGCCTGAAAGTGAGCCAAAGCTCATCGCCGAAATATTAAGCACGCTGGCCAAATAAGGCTGGCGACAGCGGCTACCGCCGACTCGAACCCGAAAGTCAGCGTCTTCAATCGCACAGGGCAGCAGTGAATGATTGATCCACTCATGGCCCGGCTTGTACATATCCAACAGTGAGCCGAAGGGCTTCTTGTCGCTCTCATTTTTAGAGCGCTGATACACTACGGCACGCTGCTCGCGGGAGAACGGCCGCTCGTCCAGATCCGACTGAATAAAGTACTGGCGTATTTCAGGGCCAATGGATTCCAGGGTATAGCGAATGTGCGCCAATATTGGGTAATTACGACTGACCGTTCGACGCGTTTGGCGCATGTCGTGAAAACCTAGCCAAGCAAGCAGGCCAAAAATCGCCACGCCCACTAGCCATACAAGCGAAAACGCCAAACCAATCAGCGAAATGGCCAGCAGGATTATGCAGGCAACGAAGGCAGCATTGCGCAAAGGAATGCGGGTTAATCCCCGAGCTTCTATCATGAGAACACAAACTCCTTATTAACCGTCTGCAAAAGGGTATGACGGCCTAGATAGCATATCGGAGCAAGGTAGCGGCTCACCAGCCCAACTCGCTCTATTTAATGAAGAGGATTAGTATAAGTTTTGGTGAACTTACCACACTAAGTAATATCCAATGCAGCATTCACTAACCATGCTGTGCGCAAGCTTTTCCTAGCGGAGGCATCATATGCTTATAAAAATTGCCAAACCCAGTGATTTAAACGAATCCGACGTAACGCCGGAGTCTATTTACCTTTCACGTCGTCGCTTTATGGGTGGCATGGCGGGCCTAGGCGCGGGGATTGCTCTGGCGGGACAAAAAGCTTACGCCAATGCCGCTGATTATTCTGATGTGCCCGATGGCAGCGCACCGCCCTGGCTAAGTGAAAAGATTAGCCAGGCAGAGTGGCGCGCAGTCACCCCAAGCGACCCTGAAAAAGACATTATCGCCCCTTTCGATGATGCCAGCGGCTACAACAATTTTTTCGAATTCGGCTCTGGAAAAAGCGACCCGGCGCGCCATGCAGGCAGCTTAGAAACTCAGCCCTGGAGCGTGGTGATCGATGGTGAAGTCAACAACGGCGGTCGTTTCACGCTTGAAGACTTCGCCAAGCCGTCGCAGTTCGAAGAGCGTATTTATCGACTGCGCTGCGTAGAAGCATGGTCGATGGTCATCCCCTGGCTGGGCATTCCCCTCGCCGAAATAATCAAACGTGCCGACCCTACCAGCAAAGCGAAATACGTCCGTTTTGAAACGCTGGTAGACCCGGACCAAATGCCAGGGCAGCGCTCTTCGTTCTCGCTGATTGAATGGCCCTACGTGGAGGGTCTGCGTTTAGACGAAGCCATGAACCCGCTCACGCTATTGGCGATGGGCATGTACGGCCGCGAACTGCCCAATCAAAACGGCGCCCCCCTACGATTAGTGGTGCCATGGAAATATGGCTTTAAGAGTATCAAATCGATTGTGCGCATTTCGTTAGTTGAAGAACAGCCGGTCAATTCCTGGCAAGAAATAGCGGCTAACGAATACGGTTTCTACGCCAACGTAAACCCTCAGGTTGACCACCCACGCTGGAGCCAAGCCACCGAACGGCGCTTGCCCAACAGCCTGTTTAGCCCTAACCATATTGATACGCTCATGTTTAACGGCTATGCGGACGAAGTGGCCGAGATGTATGCGGGACTGGATTTAAGGGCTAACTACTGATGGCAGCACCGCGTATATGGCTTTGCTGGCGTATTGGCGTTTTCTTGGCGGCACTAACGCCGCTACTATTTTGGGGCTGGCAAGTAGCCAATAACGCCGCTGGCCCTGAACCTGGGCGCTACCTGCTGCTCCACATCGGCATTGGCGCACTCTGGCTGCTGCTGCTCACGTTAAGCCTTACTCCGCTGAGCAAGCTGACCCGCTGGAAAGGGTTTGCACTCATTCGGCGCCAGCTCGGTTTATGGACACTGGCCTACGCCACGCTGCATTTGCTCAGCTATGTGCTATTTATTCTGGGGCTTAACTGGGCGCTACTGGGTAGCGAGATAGTCAAACGCCCTTACATTATTGTCGGCATGATAGCGCTCATCGGCCTTACCGTGCTGGGCGCAACCTCCAACCGCTGGGCGATGAAACGCCTAGGCAAGCGCTGGAAGCCACTGCACAAATTCTCTTACGCTATTTTAGCATTGGTACTGCTGCACTTCTTTTGGATAGTGCGCGCCGATCTGCGCGAATGGGCCATCTATGCCGCCGTGGCTGCATTAATAATGGCCACCCGCCTACCGCCTGTTGCTCGCACCCTGCCGAAACTTCGCCATCGGTTTAGCCGTTAAATACCCTTGGCGGGATAAACTGTTGCAGGCCGGGTTCATGTTCAGTTCACCTAATGCCGTTATGCTATGGGCAGACAGTCTAATACCGTATTGGAGTAGTAATAATGGCCGTAAAATATTTGGGCGCTACCCGTCGGGCAATAGCGTTAGGATCGCTATTGCTCGCAACCGGCGCAAGCGCGGAGCAGTCTATACGCGATGAACAACCTTTACGCGTTGAACAACTGCAACGCTGTGGCGACCTTCTGCAGCAGGATATTCAAGAGTTCTGCCTGAACGTCAGCGGCCTTGATAACAGCGATTTTCAGGTAAAGCTAAACGGCACGCCGCTCGAGGCTGAGAGCCTTGATAACACGGATGAAAAGATACGCGTGCGAATCACTAGCGCCGATGCACAAAGCGGCCCGCTGTGGTTTGAGCAACACGAAAAAGCGAGCAACCCGGTGTGGATAAGCCTCAAAGGCAGTCACGTGGTCGCGGCAACCGACCAAGAGGTGGCGAAGAACATGGATGACCTGACCACCTACGTGGATCTGGTCAGCGTGATTATTGAAGAAAGCTACGAAGGTGCCGAAGAAGCCCAGCAGTTAGCAGAAAAGTACGGTGCAGAGGTGGTCGGTATGATCCCGCCGCTCAACACCTACCAGCTGCGCCTGCCGGTCAGCGACTTAGATGAGCGCGATGCGCTAGTGCTCAGGCTTGGCAGTGAAATCAGCGTCGATGCGGTGGTAGTAGAAGAATCAGGAGCAGAGGAAAGCGTTGAGAGCGAGACCGATAAGCTGCCCGCAGCCGACGACCAGGATTGGGCGTCAAATCGCTTTTTAGACGCGGTTAATTATTACCAGCGACGCCTGCCACGTCAGGACGGCGATATCGAGACTCAGCCCATTCGCATTGGCGTTATCGAGCGCGAAGTAGACTTCGACGCACCGGATTTTGCCGACTACCTGGGCGACTGCCGCACGGACTCTTTTAGAACCTGTGTCTATGCGCGCGATGCCGCTGAGCCCGACGGGCATGGCACAACGGTTGCCGGGGTATTTGCCGCCGCCTGGAATGAAGGTGGCAATAGCGGCTTTTTACGCGGGCTAGACACGGTAGGCCCGGGCTTCGATGTGATTGTTGACCGTAATTCGGATGCGGGCATTACCGCCAATATCGCCGCGTCGGTCAATCTGGTGGAAGACGGTGTACGCGTACTCAACTGGAGCTGGGGCATTCATCGCGTTGGGGCCATCAACAGTGACGGCAAGGAAGTCGACTCGCTGGTACGTTCCGGTATCGCCATGAGCGGCTATGAAGAACTGCTCGAAGAGTTCTTCTTATGGCTACGCCGCGAACATCCCGATGTGGTTGTCGTCAACTCAGCGGGTAACGCCTCGTCATTTTCTGGAAGTGACGATTATCGCCTGCCGTCTTCTTTCGTGACCGACCAGCTATTTGTGGTGGGCGGTCATCAGCAAGGCGATCACGACCTGGAGGTTGACGACCCTGGTTACGTGGTCAAACGCGACGCGTCGAATATCGATATGCGCGTGGACATCACGGCAGCCGCCTGTGTTAGAGGCTCGTCTTTGGTAGAGGGAGAGCAAGGCCCCGCGCATTGTGGCACCTCTTACGCAACGCCCCTGGTGGCCGGTTTATTGGCAGCCATGATGTCGATAGACCCCACGCTTTCACCGGCACAGCTACGCATGCTATTGCGTCGTAGCGCGATGACCATCGGTGAAGAGTATGATTTCGAGCCGACGGATGCCGATGACCTCACCGCGCCGATAATACCATCGGAACGCGCCAATGAACTCGATCATCCGGATATCGGCCTGTCCGCCCGGTTAGATATGTACAAAGCGTTGGACCTTACCGTTCAGAGCCTGGACCGAGATCGCTAAGCGAGGCCAAGCTAAGCTAAGCTAGTCAAGATAAGGCCACACAATCCAGAAAAGCCCGCCTTACGAGGTGGGCTTTGGATTGGGTTTAGCCCAGAACTTCGTGCAGATGGCGGCGATAAGCATCGGTATCACGCTCGACGTTAGGCACTTTCATCACATCGTTGGCGATAAACGTTGGCAACGCCGCTAAGCCGATAAACTCCTGCGATTTATGAAACGGAAAGTACACCCCATCCACACCACGCCCTTCAAAGAAGTTACCCGGCGCTTCGAACGCTTCCAAAGGGGCGTTCCAGGTCAGCGACAGCATATAGCGACGCCCCTGCAGCAAGCCACCGCTGCCGTACTGTTTGCTAGGATCGTGTCGCGAACGACCATCGCTTGCGTAGAGTGAGCCGTGCCCTGCGGTAAACACTTCATCAATATAGCGCTTGACGATCCAAGGGGCGCCCATCCACCAGCCAGGCATTTGATACACAATCGTATCGGCCCACAGGTAGTTTTGTACCTCGGCATCCACATCGTAGCCTTGGTCGATCACCGTCTCGCGCACCTCGTTTCCCAACGCCTTCAATGTACTCACTGCCACACTTTGCAGCGTATTATTGAGTTCACCGCCAGAGTGAGCGAACGCTTTCCCGCCATTAATCAGTAAAATTTTCATTGATTGAATTCCTAAATAATTACCTACCACCTTGGCTATAAATCATAGCTAAGCAGCATAGCTAGAGCTGTATATGGCGCGTATTGTGAGATCAAAAGAGATGAAAAAGAAGCCATGCTTGGTCAAAATACTTTTGATTTAAAATCAACAATACTGATAGCGTTATCTGCACATTTCAAAACAACCGATAAAGATAAAAGTACCTGATTAATGAGCACCCCATATGAAAAGCACCCTTGAAGAACAGCAGGCATTTGTCACGGTGGTCGACACCGGCTCAATCACTAACGCCGCGGAACAGCTAGGCATTACGGTCTCTGGCGTTAGCCGTGCGCTTAATCGCCTTGAGCGAAAGCTCGGCGCCACCCTACTGCGCCGAACCACGCGTCGTTTGGAGCTCACAGAGGAAGGCGAGACGTTTCTGGGTCACTGCCGCCACATTCTGGCAGCCGTGGACGAGGCTGAAGAAGCCATGCTGGATCGCCATAGCCAGCCCCAGGGCAGGCTGAGGATCAACGCGGCCCCTAGCTTTATGCAATTCGTGATTGTGCCGGTGATTGGCGAGTTCCGCGCCCGCTATCCGGGTATTACGCTGGCGCTCGACACACATGACCGTTTTGTTGATCTGCTAGAACAGCGGGTTGACCTGGCCATCCGTATCGGCGAGTTGGAAGATTCTTCGCTTCATGCACGCTTACTCGGCTACAGCCCGCTGCGCATTCTGGCAAGCCCCGCCTACCTTGAACGCCGTGGCGCACCGCAAAGCATCGATGATCTCAAACAGCACAGCCTGCTGGGTTTTAACCAGCTCGATCACCTCAACCGCTGGCCGCTGCGTCACGCCGATGGAACACTTTTAGTCATTACCCCGACGCTTGCGGCCTCAAGCGGCAGCACCCTAGTGGAGCTAGCCGTGGCGGGCGAAGGCATCGTGTGTCTCGCCGACTTTATGACCATTACGCCGCGCCAGAAAGGCACGCTCGTTGAAGTGCTTCCCAACCACATTGAGCTACAGACCCAAACCGTCAATGCCGTTTATTACCGTCAAGCCACGCTTTCACAGCGTACGCGGCTGTTCATGGACTTCTTAGCAGAGCAGCTGCCGGGGACGTATTTACAGCGCTGAACGCAACGATTGCGATGCCACTTAACGTTAAGCCCTTCTGGCGACCATCAGCTTACTTGCCATACGCACCGTCATAACAATGGCGCTCAAGGCAACGACGATCAAAAAAACACCTAGCGCCAACATCGCGTGGAAGCCGAATAAATCAAACAACACTAATCCGGCCAGACACCCGCTAAGGAATGAAAAAATCGTCGTTAAATGCGTGTGGAGCTGCTTTTGAAAAAAACGTCGGTCGAGCCCCTTATCGCGTGAAACAAATGACGACAAGAACGAGCCTAGTGCAATGCCAACATCCGTCAACGTGCCGGTCACGTGAGTGGATCTCACTCGCCCATTCGACAGCTGCGTTGAGGTGGAGTTATGTACTCCCATCAGAAAGCCCAGGGTTATCAGTATCTCCGCATTGAAGCGTACCGAGTAAAACAAAATTTCAAACACCGACACTGCGGTTAATGCCACGCCTTCCGCCAGGAGAATCAGGCAAAAGATTGTTCTGAATTTTTGCCCGGCAATCACGGCAACTCGCGCGAGGCCACCGCCCATCACAAATGCCAGAAGAAGAGCAGCTAGAAACAAAAAGCCATACGTATCTGAGCTAGCCACCTCACTCGATATTTGCGAGGCGTTGCCACTCATATGCGAAGGGAGAAAACCAAAGGCGCCCAAGGCCATGGCGTTGAGGATACCGGCAGCCGTCGCTAACACCAGTGCCAGATAACGATCTTCGGTATGGGATCGAGCTTTCTTCTTTTTAATCAGCACAAATCTTTTCCACCATTTTGAAGTAGACAAAATAAGACGTTAAGACTAAAGCATAACTCTCAAAACGTTAATGAAACGTGAACGATTCTCTAACGCCCTACGCTGATGGTTATTGTGCTTCCTGGCGTGCAGTGGAAAACTCGGCTTATGCTCTATCACGCTAAGGGGAAAATTGGTGTAATCTTCCCATACTAGCCGGTGGAACAAGCGCTCAACGTGCGTGATACACCCCGCTAAACTCATCGCTATTTATGTTGTTTCCAGGCCATTTAAGGATGTTATGGGTCTTCAAGAAATCGCTTTCGGTGGCATTTACCTCAGCCCACTGCTGATTTACGCATTGATTGGGTTTGTCGCAACACTAGTGACACGCTCCCTGCTCCACTGGGCAGTCGGGCAGTATGCGCTGTGGTACGAGGCCTGGTTCGACATCTCACTTTTTGTCATCTTTACGGCAGCCACCACCTTCATTTTTACCATTTTGCTTGAAAGCCCTTAAGAGAGACCCTTAATGCGCCCTTCGCTTCGTATTCTGCTGACCCTTATTATTGTCGCGATTGCCATTGCCGCCGGTGCCTGGCTATGGCGCTACTATCTGTACACTCCCTGGACCCGCGACGCCCGCGTACACGCCGAAGTGATCACCATTGCCCCCGATGTTTCCGGCTGGGTGCGCACCCTTGACGTTGCGGACACCGATTACGTAGCGCAAGGCGATGCGCTGTTTGATATCGATGAAACGCGCTATCAGTCTGCCGTCGACAGCGCCCAAGCCACGGTGGACCATCGCCAAGCAACGCTTGAGTTAAACCGCGCGGAAGAGGGCCGACGCAACCAATTAAGCAATAGCCGGGCGATTAGTGCCGAAAATCAGCAGATTGCACAAATTAATTCGCGCATTGCCGCCGCTGACTTAGAACAAGCCCAAGCACAATTAGCCAGCGCCCAGCTTGATTTAGCACGCACACAGCTAACAGCCCCGGTCAGCGGGCACGTGCTTAACGTACATCTCACTACAGGCAACTACGTGAATCGCGGCACGCCGGTGATGGCACTGATAGCCGACAACTCTTACTACGTCGTCGGTTACTTCGAAGAAACCAAAATGACATCGATCAACGTTGGTGATCCGGTCGATGTCATCCTGATGAACGGTGATACTCATTTAGACGGTCGGGTCGCGGGCATTGGCCGCGGCATTGCCGATAGCAACACCAGCCTTAACCCGCAGTTGCTACCCCAGGTAGCGCCGACGTTTAACTGGGTGCGCCTGGCGCAGCGTATCCCCGTTCGTATTACGTTAAACGAAGTGCCTGATGAGATGCTGCTGAGCGTGGGTATGACGGCAACCGTGCGCGTTCGCCCTGCCGCGCAGCCTGAGTAAGTCATGTCGCCGTTTCTGCAAACCTACCTGACGCCCAACGCCACGGCGGTTAAGTTCGCCATCAAGACCACGCTTGCGATGATGCTTGCGCTCTACATTGCGCTATTGTTCGATTTAGAACGCCCCTACTGGGCGCTAATTTCCGCGGCCTTTCTGCAAATTCGTCCGATGAGCGGCATGGTAGTCGAAAAAGGCATCTGCCAAATGGGTGGCACGCTGATTGGCGCTATCACGGGCATTGTGATCATGGCATTTTTTGCTCAAGCCCGCATACCTGCGCTGATCACACTCACTGGCTGGATTATGCTATGCACCTACGTGGGCTCGCTATGGCGTAATAACTATACCTATGGCTGCCTAATGGCGGCCGTGACCGCGATGCTGATCGTGGTTATTTCCAGCGGCAGCACGCCCGCGGGAATTTTCGATATCGCGGCGGCAAGGCTTTCCGAGCTGGGGCTGGGCGCGCTCTGCGCCATGTTAGTCAGCTCGCTACTATGGCCATCCCATGTGGGAACGCATCTTGCCACCCAGGCCGACAGCGTGATCAACGAAGCCTTCGAGCATGCCGCCCTGCGCCTGGAAGCTAGCGACGATATTCCCGCCATGCAGAAGGCTTTGCGAGGTAGCTTAGGCCCGTTAACTTTACTAGAAACCGATAGCCAAGCAGCGCGTTTTGAAGGCCCTATCGGCCCAGGACGAGTACGCGCGACACACGTACTAACGCGCCGAACACTGCGCTTTTTCGCCAATTTACAGGCACTCCATCAACTTATGCACGACCACGCCGACCGGCTTGATCCACAAAGCCTTCAGTTGGCATGTCGCGTTGCGCAGGGTTTTCGTGATGCAGAACACGTTAAAGGCGTCGTTGAGGCCAGAAAAGCGCTTCAGGCGCTGCGCCATGAGGTCCATGAAAGCGACGAAGAAAGCAGCTTAGCACCGCTAGACCGCCGCCTTCGGCTGGGGCTGCGCGAATCAATTGGCCACGCTATGGTCATGCTCGACGCCCGTGAAGCCATAGCCTCGCCAGGGCGCTATAAATTACGTTCATCCCAGCTAGCTTGGCACCGCGATCACCTTGCCGCTAGCATTAATGCCATACGTTCAGGGCTGGTGTTTTCGCTGCTGGCGACCTTTTGGATTATCACTGCCTGGCAGAGCGCGATGGTCGCGATGATGCTAGGCACTCTGTTTTCGGCTTTTTTCGCCAGTCGTGACAACCCGATAGCGATTACCATGATGTTCTATAAGGGCATGCTGGCCGCCATTCCCAGCGCTTTTCTATTTGGCCATGTGCTGCTTTCTCAGGCCAATAGCTTTCCGTTACTCGCACTCATTTTCGGAACCCCGCTCTTTTTAGGCCTGTTAGGGGCCACGAATATGGCGACCATGGGGTACTGCCTCGCCTTTACTATTTTCAACATCCTATTGACGATGCCGGGCAATGGTATGGACTTCTCGTTTGATAGTTTTGCCAACCGAGCCATCTCGGTGATTATCGGTCTTAGCTGCGTCGTCATGGCCTTTCGCCTGCTGCCAGGCCTGGGAACTCGGCTTAGGCGGCGGCGCCTGATCAAGGCAATATCCAACGATATTCACGAGCTTAGGCGGCGCTCCATTCGCGATGCCGAAACCCGCTTCAGCGGCCACATGGCGGACCGCTTACTACACCTGGCACAACACGATGACATGCTGCCCGAAGAGCAGCGCCACCTGTTCATTCTTGGCCTTACCGGGCTCGATCTTGGCACCGCCACGCTAAGGCTGCGCGACCGGCTAGACGATGCGCCGCATCCGCAGATCCGCCAAGCGCATCAAAACCTTCTACGCGCACTCGCTACCGGCTTTGAGCACAGCGCTACCGGCCACCAGCCACATGGCATTCGCGAGGCAGGAAAAGAGCTGGATGAAGCGATCACAACCTACGGCAATGTACCCGCCGACCGCCGCATCCTGCTGGAAGGCCTGATTGAACGGTTGGAGCTCTCGCTTGAGCGTCTGGCGCGCATCATGGCCGAGCGGCCGCATCTTAAGCGTGATAACAGCTTACAAACGAAGACGACACAGGCAGCTCAAAAGTAGCTGTGTATAGCTATTTTTCGGCATCTGATGATTTTTTCTGCAATGCATCGCTAAACGCGGCGGCTAGAATACCGGTAGGCATGGCGATGATACCGATGCCTGCCACGGCGGTTAGACCTGCAAAGACTTTCCCCAGCGCAGTGATAGGCGTTACGTCGCCATAGCCCACCGTGGTTAGCGTGGCGATGCTCCACCACAATGCGCGCGGTACGCTGCCAAACGCCTCAGGCTGCGCGGCGGCTTCCACCACGTACAGACAGCAGGAGGAAAACAGTAGCAGCAACCCCGCCACGCCGGCGCTTAGCAACAGCTCATGGGAACGGGATTTTAACGCGTCCGCCAATGACACCCAGGCCTGGCTAAACCGCCCCAGCCGGGCGAGACGCAGCATGCGCGCTAAGCGTAAGAGCCGCAGCAGGAAGGCGTTGTTATGGGTCATAAAACCCAGAAAGAAAGGCAAAATGGCGATCAAATCCACCAGTGCCCAGAACGTAAACATATAGCGCAGGCGCCCACGGAACCCTCGATAGCGTGGGTCTTCACCTATCGAATAGAGCCGCAGCAGGTACTCAATCATAAATGCGCAGACAAACATGGCTTCCAGCACTTTAAATAGCCCTGGCGCCATGGCGCGAAGCATCGGTTCTGTTTCCAGTATGGCGGTAATGGATGCCAGTAGAATCAAAAGGCAGATAAGTTGGTTGAGCCTCGACAGCCCTTTCTCATGCCTGGCCTCAGGTGCTAACTGTTGATAAAGCGTAGCTTTATTCATACCGTTGCTCCAACGAGCACTGGTTGACGCAAGCCAACCGAGGAATTACCACCGCCGCATGAATATTCAGTCGACGTCCAAGCCGCCCCTTATTAATGCAGCATTGAATGCGTGGATAACGCAAAGCCCCCAGCAAGGACCGGGGGCTTGTAAATTACTTACGCTGACCACCAAGCTTAAGAGTCTACGTGAAAAGCCATGGTGGCGTTTACCGCTTTTTTCCAGCCAGCATAGAGCTCATCGCGCTTTTCGTCTTTCATCTGCGGGGTAAAGCGCCGCTCTAGCGCCCACTGCTCGACGATTTCATCGCGTGATTTCCAAAATCCTACGGCGAGCCCGGCAAGATAAGCCGCACCCAGTGCGGTGGTCTCGTTTACCTCGCAGCGCAGTACATCGACCCCCAGTATGTCGGCCTGGAACTGAGCAAGAAAATCATTGGAGATCGCCCCGCCATCGGTGCGAAGCTCGGTCAGCGCAATGTCGGCATCGGCCTGCATGGCTTTGAGAACATCGGCACTTTGATACGCAAGCGACTCCACCGCCGCGCGTACAAAGTGCTCTTTCTGGGTTCCCCGAGAGAGCCCAAACATGGCACCGCGCACGTTAGAGTTCCAGTAAGGTGCCCCTAAACCGGTAAAGGCAGGCACCATATAAACGCCGTCATTATCTTTAGCGCGCGTGGCATAAGCTTCTGAATCTGACGCTTTGCCCAGCATTCTCAGGCCATCACGCAGCCACTGAATCACGGAGCCCGCCACAAACACGCTGCCTTCCAGGGCGTATTCCAGCGTGCCATCCACTTCCCACGCCACGGTAGTCAGCAGGCCGTTTTTAGAGGGCGTTGCGTGGGTGCCGGTATTCATTAGCGTAAAGCAGCCGGTGCCATAAGTATTTTTTGCCATTCCTGGCTCAAAACAGGCCTGACCAAATAGAGCAGCATTTTGGTCGCCGGCGATACCCGCAATTGGCACCTCTTTACCCATCAGGAACTTAGGCAGTACGTTGCCGTAGATCTCACTGCTGGATTTAACCTCAGGCAGCATCGACTCCGGCACACCGAACAGCTCAAGGAGCTCCGGGTCCCACTGCCGATCACGAATATTAAACAGCATCGTACGCGATGCGTTGCTGACATCGGTGACGTGCACGGCACCGCCCGTCAGGTTCCACACCAGCCATGAATCTATGGTGCCGAAAAGCAGATCGCCCTTCTCCGCTTTCTCCTTAACGCCCGCCACGTTCTCAAATAACCACTTCAACTTGGTGGCAGAGAAATAAGCGTCAATGACCAGCCCGGTTTTATCGCGAATCATATCGGCGTGGCCTGCGGCACGCAGCTCATCGCAGATCTCGGCGGAGTGGCGAGACTGCCATACAATGGCGTTATGTACGGCCTGCCCTGTGTGTTTATCCCACACTACCGTCGTTTCACGCTGGTTGGTAATACCGATGGAAGCGATCTCGGCAACATCAATACCACTGTTGTTAATCACCTCCGTTAAGGTGGTCAGCACACTGGTCATGATTTCACGAGGACAGTGCTCAACCCAGCCGGGACGCGTAAAAATCTGCTCAAACTCGTGCTGCGCTACGCTGACTATCCGGCCGTCATGGTCAAATAGCATCGCCCGCGAGCTAGTGGTGCCTTGATCAATAGCGAGAACGTAGTTTTTCTGGCTCATGAAATGCCTCTCAATCGTTAACGTTAAGTGATTGTTTTAAAAAATCAGCAGGCTGACCTAATAAATGCTGACTTAATAAACATAGGCGGCAAGCCCAGCAAGGACACTGCCGATAGCGGGCCCTAGGATTGGCACCCATGCGTAGGACCAGTTGCTTGTCCCTTTATGTTTAATGGGAAGCAGCGCGTGAGCAATACGCGGCCCCAAATCCCGAGCGGGATTGATCGCATAGCCTGTTGGCCCGCCTAGCGAAGCGCCAATCGACACTACCAGCAGCGCCACTGCCAGTGGGCCAAGTCCTGAAGGCGTATGGCCAAACATGATAATGACAAACACTAGCACAAAGGTACCAATGATCTCGGTCACCAGATTCCACCCGTAGGAGGGAATTGCCGGGCCGGTAGAGAACGTTGCCAATATGCGTGAAGCATCCTCAGTGGCATCGTAATGCTTTTTATAGGCCAGGTAGCAAACAACTGCACCCAGCCAGGCACCGATGATCTCAGCCGTAAAATAGGCGGCGGTGGTAGCAATATTGATAGGGATACCGGGGGCGTACTCATTCGCCGGGCCTACAAGCAGTGCAAGCGTAACGGCAGGGTTAATATGGGCACCGGTGTCAAAAGCGACGTAAACCGCGCAAAAAACCGCCAACCCCCAACCAAAGAAGATAACGATACCATCGCTGCCATTACCGTTGGTTTTGTTCAACAGCACGTTAGCCACCACCCCACACCCCAAGAGCGTTAATACCGCCGTACCGGCTATTTCATGTAGAAAAATTGTTCCAAGCATTGTCACCCCGCCGCCCTGTTTGCCCCAGCTCGCTTTTATTGAAAGCAGCCAATGTTGTATTTCGAAAATGTTTTTCTTTTTGGCATCCTATAGCGGGTATTAAAAAAAACAATATAAAAAAACCGATGCCTTTCAAAGAACCACATATGCAGTTGATTTTAAAGGAATATTAAGAGCGATAGACATTAGTTCAATATGCAGTTTACATTGTTAATAGTCATCATTAATTCACATAGGCAGCAAAGCCTGTCAAATAACGAACATTTTATGATACAGCTGTTTCCGGCTCGCTACCGTTAAGCCCGCGTAATTTATAGGCGCAATTGATAGCTAATATTCTGCAAAAATAGTGATGGCTTACCGACAGAATCAAATACTAAGAATTCTCATACACATTTACATTTACGAACCGTTTTTATATGATCACCCCGTTATTGAACGATATAAAACTAATGAGCGAGCGCCGCCAAGGCGTGACTCAAGGGATCATATGAAAACGTCATCACTGCATGTTTTGAATAACGTGCAACATCCTGTGCCCAATCATTCGGCAGCTTCTTTCGCTTTACGAGGCGCCACTTTCACCGCACTGATCGCGGGCTCTCTATTTGCTTCGAGCAGCGCATTAGCTCAGTCGGGCTCCGCCAACGATGCCGAATCGCTAGGCACCGTGACCGTGACCGGCACCAATCTATATGAGAACGTAGGCTACACGCGGCGCACCACTAGCGCAGGCACAGGCTTAACGCTTAGCCAAAAAGAGCTGCCGCAGGCCATCAGCATCGTCACCGAACAGCGTATTCAGGATCAAAACCTGGCCACTATCGAAGACATATTGAGAAACACCACCGGTATCTCAGTGCGCAACGTTGATAGTGACCGCGTCAGTTTTGCAGCGCGTGGCTTTCGCATTAACAGCTTCCAGTACGACGGCATCCCAACGCTGAACACCGATAACCGCTGGTACTTCGGCGAAGGCCGGCTTAATACGGCGATCTACGACCGGGTTGAGGTGATTCGTGGCGCTAACGGGCTAGTTAGCGGTTCGGGCAACCCGGGGGCATCGGTTAACTTTGTGCGTAAGCATGCCGACAGCCGCGAGTTTACTGGTTCGGTTTCTGGCACGCTGGGCAGTTGGGATCAGCAAGGTACTACCGTTGATCTCACCACACCGCTAACGGCTTCAGGCGATGTGCGAGCGCGGTTTATCGGCGGTTACGAGGAGGGTGGCGCCCATCTTGACCGCCAGGATAAGCGCCGTACGTTCGGTTACGGGATTATCGACGCCGATGTAACCGATGCCACCACGCTTTCGATAGGCTTTGATTACCAGGATAGCCATACCTCTTCGCCCACCTGGGGCGGTTTACCGCTATGGTTCAGCAACGGCACGCCCACCAACTACTCGCGTTCGTTTAGCGTCGCGCCAGACTGGTCCTACTACGATTTCGAGTCTGAGAAAGTCTTCGCTGAAATCAGCCACCGTTTCGACAACGACTGGCAAGTGCGCGTCGTGGGCACGCATGAAAAAACCGATATGGATGGCAAGCTGGCTTATCCCTACGTAGAGGCAACGCTGCCGGACCAAATGGATGGTAGCGGAGTGGACTTCTTTACCGGATGGAACCGTGGGCATCGTGAAGTCGACTCTGTAGACGTCCAGGCCAGCGGCCCGTTTACACTTTTAGGTCGTGAGCATGAACTCGTCATCGGCGGTAGCTACAGCGACCAAACCAACGACTACGAAAACACCTTCATCTCTGGCTTTGACGTTGATGATTTAAACAATTGGGATGGCTCGGCCCCGAACGAAGGTTGGCCTGAATTCACTCCATCTGAAGCTTCCAGTACCCGCCAGAAAGCCGTTTATACTGCCTCGCGCTTTTCGCTAGCTGATCCGCTAACGTTGATTGTGGGCGCACGCTATACAGAGTGGGATGGAATGACGCTATTTCGCAGCCTGGATAGCCAGAGCAAGTACGAAGTCACGCCGTACGGCGGCTTAGTGTTTGATTTTAATGATACCTACTCGGCCTTTGCCAGCTACACCGAAATTTTTGAGCCCCAGAACTATCGCGATGCTGACGGCACCTACCTTGACCCGGTCGTGGGCAAAAACTACGAAACCGGCCTCAAAGCTGCGTGGTTCAATGGCCTGCTCAACGGCTCTTTCTCCGTATTTCGTATCGAGCAGGACAACGTTGCTGCAGCCCTTCCAATGGGCCCTAATCAAACCGAGACGTTTTATTCCGCCGCTGATGGCGTAGTGAGCGAAGGGTTTGAAATGGAGCTAAGCGGCGCATTGACCGACGATCTTAATATGACCGTCGGCTACTCCCACTTTACCGCAACGTCCGATGATGAATCGTTCAACATTAATCAGCCGCGTTCGCTGTTCAATCTGTTCGCCAGCTATAACGTGCCGCAACTACGCCAGCTGACCGTCGGCGGTGGCGTTAACTGGCAGAGTAGTCTCTTCGCCGGCAACCTAACGACTCCGCCCGGAATCCCCTCCGAGTTCGAGCAGGATAGCTACACGCTGGCCAATTTGTTTGGCCGCTACCAGTTCACGCCGGACCTATCGCTTCAGGTTAACGTCAAGAACCTGTTCGATGAGAAGTACTACAGCAATGTGGCTGGCTACGGCGTTTACGGCCAACCCGCCAGCATCTCCTCGACACTGCGCTACGCGTTCTAATTGACGCAAGCGCTGTCAGCTACTGATGGCGACATGGCCGCCTTGAGTACCGTCTGAGGCGGCCATCTTATTAATTTGGAGCGTAGTGATGACCTGGTTACTGAGTAGTAAAACGCTCGGCCTTGCGACGATGGCAACGCTCACCTTGAGCTCGGCCTTGGTGAGCGCCCAAGAATATCCGCTTGAAATTGAACACGCTTTGGGTACCACCGTACTGGCCAAAAAGCCTGAACGGATCGCGACGGTGGCCTGGGCAAACCATGAGATACCGCTTGCCCTGGGCGTTGTGCCGGTTGGCTTTGCTGCCGCAGGCTTTGGCGACGATGACAACTCTGGCCTGCTGCCTTGGGTGGAAGCGCATTTTGAGGAGATTGATGCTCCGCTCCCGGCACTGTTCGACGAAGGTGACGGAATTGATTTCGAAGCCGTTGCCGCCAGCCAGCCGGATGTGATTCTTGCCGCTTACTCAGGGCTCAGCCAATCCGACTATGACACCTTGAGCCAGATCGCGCCGGTCGTCGCCTACACCGAAGGCCCCTGGACCACTGACTGGCGCGACATGATTCTGCTCAATAGCGCAGGCATGGGCATGGCTGAAGAAGGCGAAGCGCTGGTTGAACGCCTTGAAACAACCATTGCCGATACCGCCGCTGCGCATCCCGAGCTTGAAGGCAAAACGGCGATGTTCGTGACCCACCTTGATCCCACCAACCTTGGGCGTATCTCTTTTTACAACGACAACGATGCACGCGTGCGGTTTTTTCATGATTTAGGGATGGTCTCGCCAAATATCGTCAAACAGAACTCCCCTCCTGGTAAATACTCGGGCGAAATCAGCTCTGAACTGATTGATGAGCTCAACGATGTGGATATTCTCGTCACCTACGGTGGCCAGGCGCTGGTTGATCAGCTCACTGCCCACCCATTAACGTCCCGACTTCCAGCCGTTGAAAACGGTGCCATTGTGCTGCTGGGCAATACACCGCTGGGCGCTGCGGCCAACCCCACCCCGATGTCGATTCCTTGGTTATTAGACGATTATGCTGACCTACTCTCAGAAGCCGCACGCCAGTCAGACTAACGGCGTCACGGCGACTGACGACAGTACGCGCCTTCGACATCGCCAGCTGAGTAAGCGGCTAGCGGCGGGTATAGCGTTGCTAGCGTTACTGGCCGTGGCGGTGATACTTTCCGTGGCCTTTGGCACCCGCGATGTTGGCTGGCCAGAAATTGCGGCGGCGTTGAGCGGACAGGTCGAAAGCATCGGAGATGCCGCCGTTGCCACTCGCATTCCGCGCACGCTGCTGGCGATTCTTGCCGGGGCCGCGCTGGGCGTTTCGGGCGGCGTGATGCAGGGCCTGACGCGCAACCCGCTTGCCGACCCAGGCCTATTAGGCGTGAACGCCGGAGCGGCGCTGGCCATTGTGATTGGCATCGCCTGGTTTGGGATTGATCAAACGACCACCTATATCTGGACCGCGATTGCGGGCGCCGGGCTAACGGCCGTTGCGGTTTACGCCATTGCGAGCCTATCTCGCGGAGGCGCTACGCCGCTGCGGCTAGCGCTTGCCGGTGCCGCCACCACGGCGGCGCTGAGTTCGCTGGCCACGGCGGTCATCTTGCCGCGTAACGATATTGCCGGGCTGGTACAGTCTTGGCTTGTAGGGGGAGTGGGCGGCGCCACGCCTGACCAGATAGTGCCGGTGCTGCCCTTTTTGCTCGTTGGGTTTGTGATCACCCTGCTGGCTGCGCGCAAGCTCAACCTACTGGCGCTTGGGGATGATACGGCCGCGGGGCTGGGTGAAAAGGTCGCCATCGCTCGGGCGATGTCAGCGATTGGTGCGGTACTGCTCTGCGGCGCTATTACGGCGGTCTGCGGCCCCATTGGCTTCGTCGGTTTAGTCGTGCCGCACGCCTGCCGACTGCTCGTCGGCGGCGATTACCGCTGGCTGCTGCCCTTCTCTGCCCTGGCAGGTGCCGTACTCCTCACGCTGTCTGATGTCGTTGGCCGTCTGATCGTGCAGCCATCGGAGCTCGACGTAGGCATTGTGACGGCGTTTATTGGCGCTCCCGTGTTTATCTGGATTGTGCGCAACCGCAAAGTAGGCTCTCTATGACCGGTCAGACGCTCCACGCGACGGCTGAGTTCGGCCGAATGCGTCAAGCACAGGCCAAACGCCGCCTGCGCATGGTGGCGGTTCTGGTCGTTTTATTACTGGCAGGCGTGGCGTTGACGCTAACGCTGGGGCAGTCCTTTACCCCGCTGATGACCGTGCTGCGCGTTCTTGGCGGGGCGGAAATTCCTGGGGCAGGCTTTACCGTGCGTGAATTACGCCTTCCGCGAGCGGTCATTTCGGTACTGACCGGTGCGTGCTTTGGCCTCGGCGGCGTCGCCTTTCAAACCATGCTACGCAACCCGCTCGCCAGCCCCGACATTATTGGTATCAGCACGGGGGCCAGTACCGGCGCCGTTTTCGCCATCGTGGTGCTATCAATGAGCGGCCCGGCCGTTTCCATGGTGGCGATTGGCGCAGGGCTCGGCGTTGCCCTGTTGATCTACGCGCTCTCTTGGCAGCAGGGCGTCACCGGCGGGCGTTTGATCCTGATCGGCATTGGCCTTGCCGCCATGCTGCAAAGCGTGACCGCCTACCTGCTGATGCGTGCGCCCAGCTGGACGCTGCAGGAAGCACTGCGCTGGTTGACCGGCAGTGTCAACGGCGCGCAGCTTGACCAGGCGCTGCCGCTATCCATCGCGCTTGTGCTCTTCGGCGGGCTGCTGCTAAGCCGTAGCCGTGACCTTGAAACTATGCGCATGGGTGATGATATAGCGGCAGGCTTAGGGGTTCGTTTAGCCGTTACGCGCATCACTATCGTCGTTTGTGCCGTGGCCCTGGTGGCGTTCGCGACGTCAGTTTCCGGCCCCATCGCGTTCGTCGCCTTTCTTTCCGGCCCGATTGCCGCGCGCCTGATCGGTAGAAACGGCTCACTGCTGATCCCCTCTGCGCTGGTGGGTGCCCTACTGGTATTACTCAGCGATTACGCCGGCCAGTTTCTGCTGCCCGCGCGCTACCCGGTCGGCATTGTCACCGGCGTGCTGGGCGCCCCTTACCTCATTTATCTGATTATTCGCGACAATAAAAGCAGAGGCTCTCTATGAACGCTTCCTCGTTACTCGCCCAAGGCCTGGTGGCCGGCTACGGGGAGCGCCCCGTGCTCGATGACGTCAGCCTCACCGTTTCTGCCGGCCATACCACGGCCATTGTCGGTGCCAACGCCTGCGGAAAATCGACCCTGCTACGCGTACTATCGAGGCTGCTAACCCCTACGCAGGGTGACGTATTACTCGATGGCAACGCTATTCATAAGCTGCCCACGCGACGCCTGGCGCAGCAGCTGGGATTTTTGCCGCAATCCCCTATCGCACCAGAAGGTATTACCGTGCTGGATCTGGTCAGCCGCGGCCGCCACCCCCATCAGGGGCCGTTTAAACGCTGGAATGCAAACGATGATGCCGCCGTGGCGGAGGCCCTGAGGGCCACCCACATGACCGCCCTGGCCGATGCCGCCGTCGAAGAGCTTTCGGGCGGGCAGCGCCAGCGGGCCTGGATCGCCATGGCGCTTGCGCAGCAAACGAACGTACTGCTACTCGATGAGCCGACCACTTTTCTCGACATCAACCATCAGATTGAGGTGCTCGACCTGTTGACCGATCTCAATCAGGCGCGAGGCACCACCGTCGTAATGGTGCTGCACGAACTCAACCTGGCCGCCCGCTACGCCGATAGGCTTGTAGCGATGGCGAAGGGGAAGATTTACGCAGTGGGCCCGCCGGAGCAGATACTCACCGAGCAGATGGTGCGGGAGGTGTTTGGCCTAGAGAGCCGGGTCATTGAAGACCCGGTCAGTGGCAAACCCATGATGATTCCGCTTGGGCGCCATGGAGCAAAACTGACCTAGGCAGGCAGCCGCACGGGTGCTAGCTGCCTAAATCAATCACTTGTTAGCAATCAATCTTGAGTGCTTTTAATCGCTCTTCATCAATATCGATACCCAGGCCGGGCCGCGTCGGCAGAGCAAGGCGGCCTTGCGAAAGCTTAAGCGGCTCGGTCAGAAGCGCTTCACGCAGCGGGTTGCTTGCTGAGACGTCAAACTCAACCCAGGTGGGCGTATGCGCACGATCAGGATGCGGATGCGGTGGCAGCGCGGCGGCGAAGTGCGCAGCGGCCACAATACCGACCGCACTTCCCCACACGTGCGGCGAAATCCTCAGCCCGTTGAGATGCGCCATATCGGCGATTCTCAAGGCCTCGACATAGCCACCGCACAGATTAAGGTCTGGCATCAGTACATCGACACCGCCCGTAGCAGCCAGCTCACGAAACTCAACGGCATTAACCGACGCCTCACCCGCTGCAATACGCCCTTCGCGACGTGAAGCAAGGCGACGAAAACCGGGAAGATCCTCCGGTGCGACCGGTTCCTCAATCCAGTAAGGCCGCAGCGGCGCCAGCGCCGCTATCGATTCCAGCGCCAAATCGGCCGTATAAGCGCCGTTGATATCTACCATGATCGCCACGTCATCGCCAAGAATACGACGCGCGCACTGCATTCGCTCAAAATCACTCTTGATGCCATGGCCAATTTTGATCTTGTAGCCGTCGAACTGTCCTGCCACGCGTTCAAGCTGCGCCTCAAGCGGTAGCGCCGCCGGCTCGTGGAAATAGCCGCCGGACGCATAAACCTGCACCGACGCTTGCTCTTCACCACCCAGCAGCCGGTAAATAGGCAGTCCTAACAGCTTGCCTAGCCCGTCGTGAAGCGCAATATCCAGCCCGCTCACCGCAGCCGCAAGCTGACTTTGGGCACGCACGTGATAGAGTACGTTGCTCATGCGCCGCCAGATTACGCGGTGGTCGAAGGCGCTCTCTCCTACGTAGGCTTCGCGCAGAATATCCAAGTACGCCAGCGTCGTCTTCGGCGGGCCGTAACATTCGCCGATGCCCATGATGCCCGATGAAAAGCGCACAAAAACCAGCGTTGCCATGCGCGCATGACCGATTTCCCGTGCGCTTCCGTAGCCGCCATCCGCCGGTAGATAGCTGCCAATCGGCACCATATCAATCGCCTCGATAACAGCATCCTGAGCAACCGAACGGGTATTTTTCAGATGATTCATGCCACTAAATCTCCAATCTAAACCAGGCTAGGCAGCCATAGCGTCAAAGCAGGGATAAACGTAATTAGCAAAAGCGATACTAAAAGCGCCGCAATAAAGGGCAGCGTTGCCCTTACCGCACGGGGAAACGAAATGTCAGCCACTCTGGCCAGAATAAACAGCACCAACCCTACCGGAGGTGTCAGCAGCCCAATCATCAGGTTAAGCACCATAATGATACCGAACTGGACGGGGTCGACGCCGGCCTGAACGGCCAGCGGCAGCAGCACAGGTGTCAAAATGGTAATAGCCGCCACGGTTTCCATGAAACAGCCGACAACTAACAGAATCAGGTTAATCAGCAGAAGAATCACAATCGGATTATCGGCCACCGCTACCACTGCTTCTGCGAAGGCGGAAGGCACTCCTTCACGGGTAAGAATCCAAGCAAAGATGGAAGAGGCAGCCACAATCAGCAGCACCACCGAGGTCATCTCAACGGTTTCTCGGAAGACCGTTATAATTTGGCGCCAACCGGTGCTGCGATAAACCAGCGTTGCCAATACCAATACATAGGCCACGGCTGCAATGGCGCTTTCGGTTGGAGTAAAAATCCCTAAAACGATGCCGCCAACGATAATTATCGGGATTAGCAGTGAAAGCGCTGCATGCATAAAGGTTGAGAGCAGGCGGCTCACAGAGAAGCGCTCGCCGATCGGATAGCCACGTCGGTGAGAAATAACCGCTACCATCAACATCAGCATTGCCGCAATCAGTAGGCCAGGCACAATGCCCGCAATGAACAGCTGGCCAATGGACGCCGATGCCACCACGCCATAAACCACCAGAGGAAGCGAGGGGGGAATAATTGGCCCCACGGTAGAAGAGGCACCGGTAATGCCCACGGCGAAATCAACGTCGTACCCCTGGTCGCGCATAGCCTTGATCTCTACGGCACCCAGGCCACCAGCATCGGCGATTGCCGCCCCCGACATCCCCGCAAATATTACCGAGGCGCCCACGTTGACATGGCCTAAACCACCGCGCGTCCATCCCACCATTGCATTAGCAAAGCTGAAGATCCGCTCGGTTACGCCACAGACGTTCATCAAATTGCCCGCTAGAATAAAGAACGGCACGGCGAGCAGTGGAAAGCTATCAACGCCTCCCACCATTTGCTGAATGAGAATGATGTCTGGAATTCGCCCCGACGCCAGCAGATAAATCAGTGATGACCCGGCCAACGCCACTGCGACTGGGGCGCCGATCAACAGCAGACACGCCAACGCCACAAAAAGCAGAATGATCATTTGTTCTCCTCATCTCGCCAGTAGCTGATGCCCTGGCGGGCCATGCGCAGTGCCAGTGCCGCACAGGCAACGGCCACCACGGTGTACAGCCAACCCTTAGAGATCGGCATTGTGCTCATGGTGGAATGCCAGACTCGCTGGCCCACCTGCCACGCCAGCCATGCCACGTATCCGAAGAAAACCGCGCTAAGCAAGTTATTGAAACCTTGCAGCCAGCGCTTTGCCTTATTCGGTATGATTAGCTCAAGAATCTCGACGTAAATATGGCCACGCCGTGAAGCAGCGCCCGCCGCTCCAATGAACACCAGCAGCACCAACAGCATGCGGGCGCCCTCCTCAGTCCAGCCGATGGAGTGATTAAAGACATAGCGTGATAAAAACTGGGCGAAGACCACGGCGCCCAACAGCATCAAAACCCCAAGCGCGACATGATCCTCAAGTACCCACTTCGTTGGCGGAGTATCCGCTGAGGCTGCGAGCGGTCTTTCATCACTCCCAGCCGCGCTTTCGCGGCCGGGTTGCTCTGACATCGCCGTCATCTCACTACGGAGATCGTCGTTGTCTTTCCTCATTACTCAATCGCCTCCAAACGCTGATATTGTTCAACCGTCCAACCGGCGCTTTCATCTGTCAGCTTCGGCATCACCAGCTCAGCGAAGGGTTCGCGGTCCACTTGGTGCACCTGCGTTCCTTGTTCCTCAAACCAGGACACCAAGTCCTGCTCTTGCTGATAGATATCAAGGCTTCCCTGCTCAGCGGCTTCGCGGAAAACATCCTGGAACATCGTCTGATCGTCAGCAGAAAGATCTGCCCAGGCGTTACCGTTCATGATGATTGGCTGGCTATCAAAGATGTGGCCGGTCAGTGAAATATCGGACTGCACTTCATAAAATTTCATCGCCTGGATGATGGGCAACGGATTCTCCTGGCCATCAACAACTCCTTGTTGAAGCGCTAGATAAACTTCCGAAAACGCAATCGGGGTCGGGTTGGCGCCCACCGCTCTGGGGAACATCAGCAACAGAGAGGCGTCCGGCACGCGAATTTTCATGCCCTTCATATCATCTGGCGTCAGTATCGGTTTATTAGCAGTGACGTGGCGCTGGCCGAAATAGATTAAACCCAGCGGCACATGCCCGGTGGTTTCTTCATACCCCTGGGCCAATTCTTGAAAAAGATCGCTTGTCGAATAAGCCATCCAATGATCAAAATCACGGAAGACGAAAGGTGCGCTGCCTAGCGCAATCGGCGGGTAAGCATTACCTGCGAAGGCGTTGCCAGTGTAGATAATATCGACTGTCCCCAAGTCGAGCCCTTCATTGAGTTCGACTTCATTGCCGAGTTGGGAAGAGGGAAAAACCTCGATATGATGTCGGCCTTCACTACGTTTTTCGATTTCATCGGCCGCCCATAAAGCCCATTTATGATGGCTATGGCTGGCTTCATAAATATGGCCAAATACGAAATCATCGGCCTGAGCCAATGAGCTTGTTGATAGGGCTAATAGCAGTGCAGTGAGTTGATGGCGTGCGCGCATTATTATCTCCTTGTTAGGGCTTAAATCACCGCGAACAGTACACGTTGACTCAGCAATTTTATCAATTTGTTTATCTTTAACCGGAAAAAAATCCATCAAGCCTTTGTTTTTAAAGTTTAATGGCTAAAATTAAGGATTTTATAACGTGACAACAAAGACTAAAGTTGAAAAGACTAAAGTGTTATATGACGACGTGTGCAATTGGATTCTTCGCGGACAATATTTGCGCGGCTCGCGATTACCCACAGAGGCTGAGCTAAGCCTTCGCTATGACCTAAGCCGCAGTTCAATTAGGCAAGTTATTGCCCGATTAAAAATGGAAGGCCTGGTTACCTCGCGTCAAGGCGCCGGACTATTTGTAATAGGGCGGCCCACGACCGCACTCGACGCACCAAACTTCGTCAATAACGTCAGCGATCTCACCGCACTGTTTGATTTTCGTTTATTAATAGAAACAGAGTCGGCGGCCCTGGCCGCATCGAAACATAGTCAAGGCGACATTGAGCATATTGAAGAGAAAAGCCGCGTATTGAGTAACGTCTTTCGCAACGGAGGTCAGGGCACACAGGAGGATTTTGACTTTCATCTACAGATCGCCAAAACGTCTGGCAATAAGTTTCTGCTGAGCTCGGTGCTTGCCCTGCAAACGGGCGTGGTATTCACCGCCAAATGGGGGCAGCAAACGCCTGACGCTTCTAAAATAATGCACTCCCAGCAGGTGAAGCAGGAACACGCGGACATCGTTGAAGCGATTAGCTCCAGAGACGACGCAAAAGCAAGAGCCGCTATGGGCCACCACATAGAAGCCTCACGCTCGCGTATTCTTTACGGCCAACCGTAAGCCAGGCTTGGGCAACGCCGCCTAGCTCAGCGACAGCCGCTTAAAGCGATAAAGACAGTCACTTATCACTACGTTGACAGCATCACTCCTTCGACTTATCCCTTAGCACGTCACGTAGCCAGCCTAATAACGCTTCGCTAGCCGCGTTACGAGGCGCCCCATGACGCGTATATAGAGCGATAGCATTGTGCTGAGGCAGGCTCTCAACGACAGGCCGTATCAGTTCGCCATTATCAATCAGCCGCTGCGTCGTGCGCCGCCACCCTAAGGCAATACCATGCCCAGCGACCGCGGCTTGTAGCATCAACGGGTAGCTATCGAAGACAGCGCTGCAATGAAGCCTGCTACAACCAAAGAAGATAATATTCCACAAAGAATCATGCTGATTGTGGGGGCGGTTTTTCTGCTCGCGTTGACCGATGCGCTGGTTAAGCATCTCAGTGACAGCGCGTGGGGATATCTGCTGTTCAACGAGATACCTGACGCCATGACCTGGCTGGGAATGGGCATGATATTAACGGCAGGTTTGGTAGTGCTGCGCCAGCAGTGAACTTGAAGGCACGGCATTGCTTCAACCTTGGGCAAGACGCGCCACGTCAACTATACTGCGCACTAACGAATATGATGTCGTTCACTGACGTGTTTTGGCACGAGCAGCCAGCATTTCAGGTAAATCCATTAGCTTGATCAGCATAAGGAGATTGCCGTGATAGCCACCGCCGACCGCACTTATCGACGCGGGTTACATCCGCTTCATGCCGTACTGCTTGCCGGGATGATTCCCCTTTTCCTGGGCGCCGCGCTGAGCGATTACGCCTATTCATCGAACTTCCATATACAGTGGAGCACCTTTTCTTCCTGGCTTATTGCAGGAGGGCTCGTTTTCAACGGCTTTGCGCTGCTCGCCGCTCTTATTGGCCTGTTCAGCGCTGATGGCCGCCGTGGCCTTTCGCTGATTTACGTTGCCCTGCTGTTGGTCACGTGGTTCGTTGGCTTCATCAACGCGCTGGTTCATGCACGAGATGCCTGGGCCATGATGCCCACCGGCTTAATTCTTTCGATCGTTGTTACCGTGCTGGCCTGCGCGGCGACTTGGGTTGGTTTCTCACGTATCAGCGCCGAGGGTAAACCATGAAAGTGTCTAATCTCGTTTATGTCAGCACGCTCTCGATGTTACTGGGAGCGAGTGGCAGCAGCGTCGCGCAATCGGAACAGCCGTATGGCGCTAACCCGACGCTACCCGAGCCGCAGCGCGGGCTGTTGCCTAGCATGACCGTACCTGAACAAGCAGAATGGGGCGATCAGCAGCCCACCGTTCCGGAAGGCTATTCAATCACGGCGATTGCCACCGATCTGAAAGTACCGCGCCAGACCATCGTGCTACCTAATGGCGACATTCTGGTGGCAGAAGGCAAAGGCGGCGGCGAAGCTCCAAAATCAAGGCCGAAGGATTTTATCGCTGGATTGATTCAGGCACGCGGCACCACCGCGGTTGAGAGCGGTAATCGGCTGACGCTGCTGCGTGATGCTAATGGGGACGGCACCTATGAAGAGCAAACGGTGTTTGCCGAGAACCTCAACGCGCCTTACGGGCTCGCGCTGGTGGGTGACACCCTTTACGTCGCCAATCAAGATGCGTTAGTTCGTTTCGACTACGAGGAAGGTCAAACCGAGGCCAGCGGCCCGCCGGAAGTGGTGACGCTGCTTCCGTCGGCGATCAACCACCATTGGACCAAATCGCTGACCGCCAGCGCTAACGGGCGCTTTCTTTATGTTGGCATTGGCTCCAATAGCAATATCACCGAGCGAGGCATGGAAGCCGAGGTCGACCGCGCTGAAATCTGGGAAATTAACGCGCGAACCGGCGCCCATCGCGCTTACGCCACCGGCGTGCGCAACCCCACGGCGCTGGCCATTCAGCCAGAAACCAATCAACTTTGGGCAGTGGCGAACGAGCGCGATGAACTCGGCCCAGACCTAGTGCCTGACTACCTCACCTCCATTCAGGAAGGCGGTTTCTATGGCTGGCCTTACAGCTATTGGGGGCAGAATGTCGATACCCGCGTTCAGCCGCAAAACCCTGACAAAGTTGCATCCGCGATTGCGCCGGACTACAGCCTTGGCTCGCATAGAGCGCCGCTTGGCGTAACCTTCTCCATCCCAGAAATGGGCGATGAATTTGCCGAAGGCGCCTTTGTCGGCGAACACGGCAGTTGGAACAGCGCAGACCCGGTGGGCTACAAGGTGGTCTTTGTGCCCTTCAGCGACGGCCAACCGAGTGGCGACCCGATTGACTTTGTGTCCGGGTTTCTCACTGACGACGGCCAAACCCGCGGTAGGCCAGTGGGCGTCACCATTGACCCAGACGGCGCTCTGATCATCGCTGACGATCTCACCAATGCCATTTGGCGCGTGACCTACGACGGTAATGAGTAACGCTACTCTATTAGCGGGATGAAAAAGACGGCAGCCAATATGGCTGCCGCTTTTCCCACTGAGACAAAATCGCAGTAGCGGGCGATCATCAACGCTGTTTCTCTACAGAGGGCCTTATATGATCGAATCACTAGACGAGCTCGAAAAAGTTAAAAAGTCGTGTTACTCAATGGTAACGAAGAGCTCAACGCTTTCCGCAGGCGCCGCTATCATTCCCATCCCAGGCCTGGATTTGGGGTCGGACGTGACGCTGCTATTAAGACTGATTCCGAAAATTAATGATAAATTTGGTTTAACGCCTGAACAGATTGAAAACTTGGATACAGAATCCAAGATAATGGTAATGACGGCGATCTCCAATGTAGGCAGCAAGATGGCCGGGAAGTACATCACGAAAAAACTGGTTCTATCGCTGCTTCAAAAGATGGGCGTTAAGATGGTCGCAAAAGGGACAACCAAGTTCGTACCCTTCATCGGCAGCGCAGTGGCTGGCGGTATTAGCTTTACGTCCATGAAGTACATTGGCAACCGTCATATAGAAGATTGCTACCAAATTGCTTTAGCAACGCTTGAGAAAAAGAGGCTAGAGCAAGAAATCGTGATCGAGCCTGAAACCGAGCAGCACTAACCGCTACGTAAGGATAATGTAATGCCCGCTTATGTCGTACTCACCCGAGAACACACTCACGACGCTCAGGAAATGGAGCAAT
This sequence comes from Vreelandella profundi, assembly GCF_019722725.1. Classification (NCBI taxonomy): domain Bacteria; kingdom Pseudomonadati; phylum Pseudomonadota; class Gammaproteobacteria; order Oceanospirillales; family Halomonadaceae; genus Vreelandella; species Vreelandella profundi. Next base: position 704,077 of record NZ_CP077941.1, on the reverse strand, counting down.
ACGCCACAAAGGCCAAAGCGGCCCGCGAAGGCCACGACCCACAGCCGCTCGCCTTCTACGGCGACTTTGAGGTAATGGAAGGCAGCGCGATGGAAGGTGCTGTGATTCTGCGCTTCCCCGACATGGCCGCCGCCCGCGCCTGGTACCAAAGCGACGCCTACCAGGAAGCCCGCAAGCACCGCTTCCAAGGGGCTGATTACCGCGTGTTTATTGTTGAGGGTATTGAAGAGGCGTAAAGAGTAAACACCCCGCCGTTAAAAGCGGGGTGTTTGCATTTGCGGCCTTAATAACCAAACACATGAGAGCGTGTCGCCTGGCCTAGGGCGCCTCGACAGCGGCACGCCCTTTGATGATAGAGCGGCCAAGCATCAAATATGCCACCGAGCCACAGGCGGCCATGGCCAGAATGACCGTTTCAAGCGAATGCGGCAACATGGCGGACAACGCGCTCAGCAGCCCGGCGACACCGAACTGGGCGGCACCCAGAAGCGCGGCGGCCGTTCCGCCACTGGTGGGAAAGTACTCCAAAAAGCAGGCCTGAATATTCGGCGAGATCGCCCCCACCGTGCCGATGGTCAGCATCATGGCGGCCAGGAAAGCGTACATTGACCAGTCCATAAAGACAGCCATCAGCAGCAATAGTATGCCGACTGCCTGACAGCCCGTCGCCAACTGCAGAATACGTAGCGACGGCAGCCTGGAAAGTAGAACACGATTGAGAATATTGAAAATAAGCATTGCAATGATGTTTGCCGCAAACAGCACCGAAAAGCTTGAGGGCGACTGGCCGAAGTGTCCCTGGTAGATAAATGACGCATAGGTGATGAACATCATCAGGGTAGAAAAAGAGGCGGCCTGCCAAACGATGAACGGCAGAGCCTGCTTTGTCGACAGTACCAGTTTGTAACGTGCCAGCAGGCTCATCTTCGGACTTTTTACTCGAGACACCTTGCCCGGGCCGGTAAACAGCACCCGCACCAGCAACGGCACCAGCAGCAACGCATATATCGCCAAGGCGAAAAAGATATAGTGCCAGGAGCCTATTGATAGAATCGCGCTGCCCACGCTCGGGGCAATGCCTGGCGCCAACACCATGATAAAGCCCATCATCGAGAATAGCTTCGCGGCGTCTTGGCCCGCCACACGGTCGCGCACCAGTGCCGGTACCGATACCAGAGTAAAGCCGGCGCCAAGGGCCTGAACGGCCCGCCCGCCGAGCAGGGTGTCCAAGGAATCCGCCATACCGATGACAATGCTTGAAAGCGTAAAAATCGCCAGTCCGCTCATCAGCACCCGCTGTCGGCCGAAACGGTCTGAAAGCGCACCGCCAATCAACTGACCCAACGCCATCGCGAATACATACACGGAAACGCTTAGCGATACCGCCTGCTGAGAAATACCCAGCGATTCACCGATGACCGGAAAGGCCGGCAGATACGTATCCATGGAAAACGGGCCCAGCATCATGGTCAACGCCAGGCTCAGCACCACAATGAAGGGCGTTTTAGATTGGGTCATAGAAGCTCGCGGTCAAAGGACGTAATGATAGACAACCTTAGCGATATGATACCGAGTGTCGCTATCAAGGCAATCGACAAAACGATCATTGAGTTCAAAAAAATCAGGCTTGGTAATCGCGGGCAATACCAGCGGGAAGCATGTTTCATCGTGAACCAGCAAGACACAATTGCGACGCTGTAGTGTAGCCACGTTCGCGTGCCAGCCGCTTAGTGGGTTGATATTAAGCGAGGGGATCTGGTAAAGCCATTCCGTTCGTGGCGATACGGCAAACTGGCCGTCACTATTCAAGGGTAAGCGTTTACTTAGCTTACGAGTGGCATGGAGTTGGATCATAGCTGCTACCTCAGTATCAATAGCTTCATTCTTCTTCCAGCAGTATGAAATGCTCAATTAGGCGAATCATTAGCGTTTTCTGATCAGGCAAACTTTCAGCCACTAACAGCGCTAACGCCACCAGGGTGTTGTCATTAATCAGTTGCTCAACGGGTCGGGCTAGTAAGGCTGCGTTGCGGCGTAAGTACCATAGAAACAGGAACGATCCACAGCGCTTATTTCCATCGGCAAGAGGGTGATTCTTGATTATAAAATAAAGCAGGTGCGCCCCTCGGGTGGCTACGTTAGGGTAAAACAGTTCATCGCCAAAGCCTTGTTCGATAGTGGCCAAAGCAGATATCAAACCATCGCCTCGTACCTGCCCAAACAGCTCGGTTGCTTCACCCTTAGCGATTAGCGTCTGCTTTAATTCACCAATGGCTTTCAATGCCTCTTCCAACCCTAGCGAGTGCATAGCGGACTGCTTGATATTTAGCTCGGCTAATTGCTGCTCGTCGTAACCTTGCAGCAGGCTCCAAGAGCGAGCGTAATCGCTAATCACACGGGCAACCGCTTCGCCTTCTGCTGAAACCAAGCCTTGATTGGTCAGGGTTCGGCTGAGCAAACTCACCGCCTGCTCAAACTCTATGCCACGCTCGGTTAGACGGCGTTGGTTTAAGGTATAGCCTTGAACCAAATATTGTTTGAGCACATCTGTAGCCCACTTGCGAAACTGTACGCCTCGCGGAGATTTCACGCGGTAGCCAACTGAAATTATGACATCAAGATTGAAGTGATCAACCTGATAAGATTTGCCGTCTTCAGCAGTATGTGCAAATTTTGCACATACTGAATTTCGCTCTAGTTCCCCTTCTTTAAAAACATTGCGAATGTGTTTCGTAATGACCGAACGCTCGCGCCCAAATAATGCACACATCTGTGCCTGGCTTAACCAAACGGTCTCTTGTTCCAGCGTCACCTCAAGGTGTGCTTGCCCGTCTTCGCTAGTGAATATCTGTATTTGCTGGTCGTTCATAAGTGCTTCTCCCAGATTTACATCAAGCTTTCTGCACCTCCAACGCAAGCATCACTTAATTCAGCAACATGTGGCCTCAATGCCAGGCCCAATGCTTAAGCGCGCTTAACAATAGAGATTAAATAAAACTTAGCACAAAGCTGTTTATTCATACAGATAAAAAATCATAACTGTGCTACTAACAGAGGACGACTTGAACCTTAACTCCTGTTGAAAATAATCCACATCAGCCAGATGCCTCAACGCGCCTCACTGCCCATCGCTCAACATCAGAGCCATAGACCAGCATAATCAAGCGGTGAAGGGCAGCAGCACTGCATAAGCTGCTAGGCTGAATTTAGTATTCACAGACTCAACCTCTTAACTCAGGGTAAGGAGGCCATATTGATTATCCCGCAGCCCGAAACGCTCTATTTCGACAACGATAAAGTAAACGGTTTTCCCAACTCCCCTCTGCCGGTGTTGATTTACCGTCAGGTTATCGACATCAGTGATGCAGAGGAACGCGCCGATGCGTTCGAAGCCATGTTTGAGCGCCACGGCTGGACGCCTGCGTGGCGCTACCATCTGTATGATTTTGACCACTTTCACTCTACGGCTCATGAGGTGTTGGGAATTTTTCGTGGACAGGCCCTGGCAAGATTGGGAGGCCCAAACGGCAGCGAGCTGATGCTTTACGCAGGCGATGTGCTGGTGCTGCCAGCAGGAATTGCGCATGCCTGCGTAGAGTCGGACAACGACTTCTGCATGGTCGGCGCTTATCCACCAGGACAATATCCAGAAATAGAACGCGGCGACCCCGCACAGCTAGCAGCTGCACAAGCGCGGGTGGCTTACGTAGCCTTACCAAAAGAATCACCGATAGGCGGGCCACTGGCATCACTTTGGGGAAAGAGCTCTTAGAGAGCCAGGCTCTGCACACGGCTTATTCGAATCATATCTTGAGCCGAATATGCTTTGTATTCGGCTCAAGAGCATTTTCTAAAGTGATATGAGTGAACAGGTTGTGCGGGTCAGGTCAATATGTAGGGCGCTTAGATCCCTGATACGCACTTCGCGGCCTGCACCTATTCGGCATGCGCCTTCTTGCTGGACATGAGGTGCAGCACCCCCACCACTATTGATCCCACCAAAAAGCCAATCACCGCAGAACACAGCGTATTGAAGCTCCAGCCCAGTATGCCGCCTAACGCACCGGTTGCCTCGCTAATGCTATGCTCAATATGATGTACCCAATCATAGGGCGCGTTAAACCAACCCGTTCCATCGGCACCCAGATTTGCCATCAGAATATGCCCACCCACCCAAAGCATGGCGACGGTGCCCACAACCGCGATAGCCGCTAGCACCTTGGGCATAGCCGTCACCAGACCACGGCCCAGTTTCTGCACGCCCGAACTATCCCGCTTAGCCAGCTTCAGCCCAAAATCATCCATCCGGACCAACAGCGCCACCACACCATACACCAGAATAGTGATAACAAACGCGACCACCACCAGGCTTACCATCTGTGACCAGAACCCTTGATGGGCAACCGTGGCGAGTGCGATTACCATGATTTCAGCGGACAGGATCAGGTCGGTTCGAACGGCACCACTCACGATCTTTTTCTCGGCTTCCGGCCCCTTTTCCACCGACGGCTTTTCGTCATCATGGCCACCGGAGAGCTTGTGCCAGACTTTCTCCGCGCCCTCAAAGGCCAGATAGGTGCCACCCACCATCAGGATGATCGGCAATAGCGCGGGCAAAAAGTGATTCAGTAAAAGCGCCACCGGCAGGATAAAAATCAGCTTATTGCGGATCGACCCCAGCGCTATTTTTTTTACAATCGCCAGTTCACGCTCCGCTGCCACTCCCTGCAAATATTGCGGCGTCACGGCCGTATCATCGATCACCACCCCGGCAGCCTTCGCCGTCGCACGCCCAGCGGCGGCACTCACATCATCCAGTGATGCTGCGGACAGCTTCGCCAGTGCGGCAATGTCGTCCAGTAATCCTATCAAGCCGCCTATGGCCATGGGTGCTTCCTCCGTGAATAACAGTTGCAGATAGTAAAGCACATAGCGGCTTGGGCGGATCGCCTCATTTGCTTCAAGATTCCGCTCTGCGCACCTTACCCTAGCAGCCCTTCCAGCTCATGAACGGGTGGCGCCACCGCCGCCGCTCTTGATGCGTTGTGTTTTGGCACCATCGAAACTGCCTTCAATGGCCGCCCCTGCCTGGGCGCAAGCAGGTTTTCAGCGGTGAAATAGCAAATAATGACTACAGATTTTGGTCGTGCATTCAGGTAAGCCAAGGTTTATTTAGCAAGGCAAGTGCGCTATGTGCGTGTCTCACTTAAGTGACGTTCCAGCCACCGATGCCCCGCTGTATCAAAACAACGGTGAGAGCGTCTCTTACTGACCTATTAGAACCCGTTCACGATCTGTTAATCAGTAAAGTAATTGCGCCCCGGCCCGTGACCCTACATTAGCCAGCCTCTGCCGAGCCGCGCATAGCGTGTAAATTCTGGCCATGGACGGCTTTGATTGACCACTGCATATAAGATGATGGAGATGTCGACGTGGCTGCTCGTAAGAGACGACAGCCCCCTACAATTACCGATCGGTAATTTAAAGCAGTTTTGACCCTTTGTACGTACAAAAATTACCGAACGGTAACTAGATGATTGCTACGTGCCAAAATTGATCCTAGAATTACCGAACGGTAATCAATAGCAGGTTTCCTATGTCAATAGATAACGCCTCTTCCCCTACGACCATTCGTCAAAGCGAAGAGCTGGGCCAACTGGTTCGCAAACTCCGCACTGAACAAGGCTTGTTACAGATGGACTTGGCGGGCCTTGCAGGCACCGGCAACCGCTTTATCGTCGATTTGGAGCGAGGCAAGCCAACCCTTCAGCTGCAAAAGGTGCTGGATGTGTTGGACTTAATGGGGCTTGAGGTGGTCGTGAAACGCAAAGGGAATAATCGCCATGGCGAGTGACGCCACCCTAGCGGTTTATCACGCTGAAAAGCATGTGGGGCAGTTGTACGATACCCAACCGCTGCGCTTCGAGTACACCACGGCGTGGCGCAAGCATCCTGATGCGGTAAGCCTCTCACCTTTACTGCCGTTCTCGCAGCAGGTTCACGAAGGCGATAGCGTGTTAGCTTATTTCGAGAATCTGCTGCCGGAAGGTGATGTTCGCCACCACCTGGAGCTTCGTCATCACACCACGACCGTTTTTGGGCTGCTGAAAGCCATTGGCGGTGATACGGCCAGCGGCTTCACCCTGCTTTTACAAAGCGAGTCACCGGCTTTGCCGCACTACCGGCCTACTCACTGGTCAACCGTGGCGGAACACTTACAGCAGCAGACGCCAAGCCCCTTGTTTTCACAACACGGTGACGAGCCGCGTATCTCACTCGCCGGTGCTCAAAATAAGCTACTGCTGATGGTAATGCCGGATGGAAGCCCCGCCATACCGGAAGGCTCGGCACCTTCCAGTCATATACTCAAGCCTGATATTCAAGGCCTTAAGGGTGTTTGGTCGACCGCGCTTAACGAAACCTTCTGTATGCAGTTGGCCGCTGAGCTCGGGCTAGATGTCGCAGAGGCGAGCTACCAGCCCGACACCCGCGCCTGCCTAGTGCGCCGATATGATCGCATGCCCGATGCACATGGCAACTTGCAGCGCCTGCACCAACTCGATTTCTGTCAGCTTGCCGGCACCCCATCATTGATCAAATACGAAAGCGACGGTGGCCCCGGCCTGATTCGCTGCCGTGAACTCTTGCAGCAGCAAGGCGCACCGGCTAAAGATATGCAGCGACTAATCGGCTGGCTCTTCTTAAATCTGTTGATCGGCAACAACGACAGCCACGCCAAGAACCTCGCCATCCTTTACACCTCTGATGGCCCACGGCTGGCGCCGTTCTACGATTTGATGAGCACAACGCTTTATAGCGGCCTTTCGACCCGCTTTGCACTACGCCTAAACGGAGAAGACCGCCCCGGCAGTATCGAGCGCTCGCACCTCGAAGCGTTAGCACGCGCACTGCGCTTTCAGCCACGCTACTTCTTGAAGCAAGGATTTGAGCTTGCTGAGCGAATGCCGCAAGCCATAGACACGACAATCGCCGCGCTGAGCCCCGTGGCTCACCAGGGAACCGAGCAAACAATACTCGAGCGCTTACAGCGGCGGCTGTTAGGCAACTGCCGAAAAATGCAGCAGCGGTGGGCCAGCAAGCCAAAATAATGAAGCGAATTGATCACACCCAAACAAGCAAGCCACTAACGGTTTTGGATCTCTAAAATATGGGGCGCTTTTCTACGTGGCGGCGGATTACTCCAAGGCGGCGGTCAACGTTGAAGGAGAACCACACAGCTACGAAGGGCGCTATATATCGGCTTTTTCAAGCATGAGTGTTGTTTATCAACATGGGCTTTCGGCTAGTCAGTAGCCGCTCATAGGGTTTAAATCCACGCTTTGGAAGGCTTTAAATTACCGATCGGTAATTATTCTGTTATTCCTCACCAAAGCCGAGCACAAAATTACTGAGCGGTAATCAAAAGCAGATTTTCTATGCCAATACATAACGCCCTTTTCCCACAGGCACTCGCCAATAAATGAAAATGGATGGGCAAAAAGTTATTATCCCGCTAAATACTTTTCTTACCGACTTCATGCACTTTCATCTTCTCTCACTGGACACGCTATGCATAACCTATGGATTCCCGTCGTCGCCATTTTCGCCGTTGCGGGTCTGGTATTCGGTAGCCAGGCCTACTCCGAGGCCAAGCGTGATGCTCACATCGCCGCGATCATATCGGAAAGCCTCGACAGCCAGGCACCGGCCGAGATCTCCCACTTGCAGCGAGTCAACAAGGGCTATGGGGTGTGCGGTGATTACAAGCTTTCAGGCGCCGAGTCCGGTCACTTCTACTACAACAGCGCCACCAAGCGCCTGGCGTTGGGCACCGATGCCCCGCTGTATCACGACAACTGCGAGGGCGTCGCTAACTAACCCCTTCCTATAGTTCTCAACAGGCAGCCCTAGCCCACCACCACAGAGTAACGAGTGCTGCGCCCGCCGCCGGGAAGCTTGGAAAGGCAGCCTTTTTCCAGCAGTTCTGCCAAATCCCGCGTTGCGGTGGCTTTACTCACTTTGGCCAACGATTGCTACTTGCGGGCGTTAATGTCCTGCTCAAACTCCTCCCCTGCGGTATCCAACAGGCGGATCAGCACCTTGATTTGCCGTTCGTTCAGCACGGTGGTGGCATGACGCTGCCAGAAGGTAGCTTTCATTAACACACGGTCGATTCTTAACAGCGCCTGCTCAAGCGCCTCTTTCAGCGTGCCCAGAAACCACAACAACCACGACGTAATATCGAGGCTGCTTTTCTGAGCGCTTTCAAGGTGATCATAGTAAGCGTTGCGTCGCACCATAATGGCCGCGCTCAAGGTGACGCTCGTGTTGCTCACCTGTCTATCTCGTGCGGAGGCGCAAACGATAGAGTAATGTCGCGCTCTTGTGGGTGCAGCGAGCTCAATCGCGCGTCGCTCGTCTCCGCCTGGAAGCCACGACAGCCACTACCGCGACACAAAGGATGGCGGCAACACCCGCCAGCACAAAATGGGAAAGGCTGCTCATACGCTCAAAAAGTGGCGCGACTGCCTGACCACACACATAACCGAGCGTGACCCAGGCCGTTGACCAGATCAACGCCGAAATAGCATTGAGCAGGATAAATCGTGGCCAAGGAAAGTTGGTCGTGCCGATGGTCACCGCACCGGCCATGCGTAGCCCGTAAAGGAATCGCAAGGAGAACGCGAAAACGTTCGGGTGGGCGTTGAACGTCGTCAGTACACGCCCACCTGCTGCGCTACCCTGAACCGAACGAACGATAGCGCTATTGCGCCACCCATGTCCCAGCAGGAAGAATAGTTGATCCGCCAGAAAAGAGCCCAACGCAAGGGAGATGATAGCGGGCCAAAATCCGATCAGGTGCTGATGAGACATGATGCCGCCAAGCATCGCAATGCCTTCGCCCTCCAAGCTCGCCCCCACGAACAGGCCGAAGCTGCCATAATTCGCCACCAAATGCTCAAGCGTCATTTGCGTTCATCCATAAAGTTACCCCGGAACCGTGGGCGCCATATAAACGCCATCTCTATCGTGATTCGGGATGATGCGGAGGTTAAATAAGGCTTTTAGGCGGTAGGCAGCTTATTTAATCTGCGAGTAGCGTTCAACAGCAACTCAGCCCGCAACAACCAGTAAAGCTGAACCAGCAACCCGTGATTATCCTGCTAAATACTTTTCCTATTGGCATCATACACAACCACATCTACTCACTGGACACGCCATGCATAACCCATGGATACCCGTCGTCGCCATTTTCATCGTTGCGGGCCTGGTATTCAGTAGCCAGGCCTACTCCGAGGCCAAACGTGATGCTCACATCGCCGCGATCATATTGGAAAGCCTCGACAGCCAGGCACCGACCGAGATCTCGAACCTGAAACGAGTCAACAAGGGCTATGGAGTGTGCGGCGACTATGCGCTTTCAGGCGCGGAGTCCGGTCACTTCTACTACAACAGCGCCACCAAGCGCCTAGCGTTAGGCAACGATGCCCCGCTATATCACGACAACTGCGAGGGCGTATCTAACTAACCCCTTGGAACCTATAGTTTTCAACAGGCAGCCCTAGCCCACCACCACGGAGTAACGAGTGCTGCGCCCGCCGCCGGGAAGCTTGGAAAGGCAGCCTTTTTCCAGCAGCTCGGCCAGATCCCGCGTGGCGGTAGCTTTACTCACCTTAGCCAACGATTGGTACTTACGAGCATTAATGCCCTGCGCAAACTCCTCGCCTGCGGTGTCCAACAAACGATTCAGCACCTTGATTTGCCGTTCGTTCAGCACGGTGGTCGCATGGCGCTGCCAGAAGGTGGTTTTCATGAGTACACGGTCGATTCTTAACAGCGCTTGCTTAAGTGCCTCTTTCAGCGTGTCCAGAAACCACAACAACCATTGCGTAATATCGAGACTGCCTTTCTGAGCGCTTTCCAGGTGATCGTAGTACGCCTCGCGGCGCGCCATGATCGCTGCGCTCAGCGAATAAAAGCGGACCGATTGCCGCTCGGCTTGCGCCAGTGCCCTATCCGTTACCGCACGCGTCACACGCCCGTTTCCATCATCGAACGGATGCAAGGTAATCAGCCACAGGTGGGCGATACCAGCACGCACTAGCGGATCAAGCCCTTCTGGCGGATGGTTGAACCAGTCAATAAATGTATCAAGCTCAACTTTTAAGGTCTCACGTGGCGGCGCTTCAAAATGCACCGTGGGCCGGTCAATTCGCCCCGATACAACTTGCATAGGATGATCGCCTCGCAGCTCGCCTACACGTACCTTGCCTAACAGGCCAGGGCCTTGAACGAACAACAAGGACTGCCAGAAACAGAGTTGCTGGTAGGAAATGTGGTTGTCTGGATGGTGGGTTGCTTGCAGCAAAAGCTCAATCAGCGCTTCGGATTCCGGCGTGGTTCTGGTGGATACACCCGCCTGCTCCAATCCTAAGTGACGCGCAACGGAAGAACGCACGGACCCAACATCCAGGCGCTCGCCCTCAATCTCGCTGGTGCGGATAGCGTTCTGGATAAGGGCATCCATTTCCACCTCTAGATCCGTCTGCTCGGGGGCAGCATCCGTTCTACCCATCACCCGGCCTTGCAGTAACCTGATGGCATCTAGCGTAGGTTTTAGAGTAGGTTCATCCCATCCAAAAAAGGGCCAATTGTGCTGCTGCCAGATATACATGAGCTGATTGCCATACCTATTCGAATCAATTTATGAGCCGATTATGGTTTATATTCGGCTCAACGACCATCTAAAAATCGATACTTCACATTAAAAGAAGTACCCGTCGTTATTGAAGTGGACATCACAGGCTTCAAAGACAAGATCGAATGGCTACCGCCCACCCAGGACCAGCCATGGCAAAAGCCTAAAGCGCATATCGCTCATATTCCGCTGTCAGCCGTGATAACGATGTGAGTACTTGAGCACAGAGAGGACGCTTTTTTCCGGTAACCAGCTCTATCCATTAAAATTACCGATCGGTAATTTATATATTGAGACAGCCTTATATTTCGCCTAAAGTTACCGAACGGTAATTCAGAGCGAACCAACATGCCCAGCAATGCATCTTCTCTTACAGAACCGGTCGCTATCCGTCAAAGCGAGGATCTCGGCCACTTGGTGCGTCAGCTTCGCGCCGAACAAGGGCTCTTGCAGATTGATCTGGCGGGCCTTGCGGGCACCGGCAACCGTTTTATCGTTGACCTGGAACGCGGCAAGCCTACCCTGCAATTACAGAAGGTACTATACGTGCTGGATCTGATGGGGCTCGAGGTGGTCGTGAAGCGTAAAGGGGACGGTCGCCATGGCGCGTGAAGCCACCTCGGCGGTGTATCACGCGCAAGCGCTCGTCGGGTGGCTGTTTGACACTCACCCACTGCGCTTTGAATATGACCCGGCGTGGCGCGGGCATCCTTATGCAGTAAGCCTCTCACCTTCATTATCGCTCTTGCAGCAGGTTCACAACGGCATTAACGCCAACCGGTGAACCAGACTGACAGAGGAGACATATCTCGCCCGACACGAATACCTCTCTCGGTTACACTAGCGCGACCGCCTAGAGGGTGAGGTTTTCTTACCACTTTTTCACCCATCCCAACCTGTGATGCATATCATGTCCATTTCCAAACGCCCTTCGAAGCTGAGCCTGCCTCAGGTCAATCCCGGTGTGTCGACGGTGCTTGAGTATCTGCTGCTCACGTTTCCGGCCATCAATGATGCGACATGGCGTGAACGCATGGCCACCGGCAAGGTGCATCGCGATGACGGCACCTGGATTACGCCGGCGACGCCCTTCAAGCCACAGCTTCGCGTGTTCTATTATCGCGAAGTAGCAAGCGAGCCGAGCATTCCCTTCGCAGAGCATACTGTCTATCGAGATGCGCACATTCTGGTGGCCTACAAACCGCACTTTCTGCCCGTCACGCCCGGTGGGCGCTACGTAAATGAGTGCCTACAACAGCGCCTGCGCAAAAGCACGGGGATCGAGGCGCTACAGGCAGTGCATCGCCTGGATCGAGTGACGGAAGGACTGGTGCTTTGCTCCCTCAATCCCGACACCCGCGCGCTGTATCACCAGCTGTTCAAGTTACGACAGATTCACAAGACCTATCAGGCCATCGCCGAGGTAGACGGCAATACGTCATTGGTGGGTCGAGAGTGGGACGTAAAGAATCGCATCGAGCAAAGCGAGCAGCGCTTTCGCATGCGGGTCACCGAAGGCGACGCCAACAGCCATTCGGTGATCCGCTGCTTGCAGCAAACCGACACGCAGGCGCTGTTCGAATTACACCCCGTCAGCGGGCGCTGCCACCAGCTGCGCCTGCACATGCAGTCACTCGGCTGGCCGATTTTGAATGACCGCTACTACCCGGTGCTGCAGCCGCTCTCGCCGGATGACTATACGCGCCCTTTGCAGTTGCTCTCCAAGGGCTTCGAGTTCACTGATCCCGTGACAAATGAGCCTAGGCGCATTGAATACGATGGCAATCTGACGCTTAACTAGCGCGGCGTCATCACTCCCCTATCTTTGGCTCCCCACAGCGCGTCTCGAGCCGGACCATCATTTTCATCCCGGCTATTGGCTGGCGATCGGTTATCGGACAGTGGCAGCTGCAAGACAGCAGAGACTGCCTGGAGGAGGCGCTGATCTATCGGCTGGGTATGTGGGACGCGTTCTGCCACCGCTGGCACTTAGCTCCGACAACGGCTTGGTCTTTAGCAGCTGTCATTACACGGGGACGGTGAAGGCCTATGGCTTCACACAGGAGTGCACGACGCGATATATACCGGAAAAGAATGGACTCGTGAAACGCTTCTTCCCGGGACCAAACAGGTAGGTCCGGTACTACAATGAGTGGAGGCCCCATCAGTCTCTGGGCTATGTGGCATCCCGAGCACACCCGGTATCAGCCGCGTAAGATGTGTAGAAACTAAGGGAGCATTACAATACCTTCCAGTGTAAACGCATGGTACAAAGTTCTGAATGCTTATTATGGTTACACTAAACAGGAATGAATAACTTTTCTGAGTTAAAAGCGCGAGAAACTTTTAATACCAAATTAATATAATACATCAATACTTTTACATTTAGAGACTAATGCGAACATTTTTATGCCCGAGCCAGTTACTTAACGACAGATTGATTTTTGCTCCAAAAAAATTAGAACAAGGTGATCAAAGCAATAGCAAATTAGTTACCCACCTTGCCTTTCCTAATAGTAATATGAATGAAAACACTGCTCAGGCATGCCAACGAAGTCGTGCAACATGGGTCCTAACTCTTCGTCTTCCATGATGCACCAACTTACAAATGCACTGTATGGAGAAGTAGCTTTTAGAAGAAGCTTGATGCGTTCAACAGCACTTTCTTTTTCCTCCGGCAAAGCAACAGGGTCATAGTAATTGTTTAATTGCTTTAACAGAAGATTGTATTGTTCAAACACCTTCTTCCTAAGAAAAGCAGCTGAAACCGCTTTGTTAGGTGTGTGTTCACTATTAAAAACTTTGTCCAAGAGTTCTGCTGTTAGCTTAGTTTTAGCGTCATCATGTTGAGCTTCAACTTTAAGCCGTTTTGCGTATGGAGTTGATGGTGGTAAATGTTTAACAGCGCGGACAACATCAGTATCTGGGTTACAGCAGTCGAGAAGATCATCATATTTAGCAAGCTTTATGTTGTTACAACGTCCACACGAGAAATACAAGTTATTCCAATCGTACTTTAAATCTTCGTCACCCTCATGTGGCACGAAGTGTTCAACGTTAATATCTAAAGGTTCGCTAGTTTCACAGATATAGCATTTTTTTTGAAATACCTTGTTTAGTGCTTGCCACACATCCTCTGAGTCGTACTTTCGTTTTCCAGCTAGCGAAGCAGGAGCTGGTTCATGCCTTACTACATTGAACATACTACGGCCTCTTTGCTTTTTTGATCGCTAGCTTTGCTGAATTAACAAAGTAGAGTGACTCAGAATCCAATGAATTTTTATCTTGGGGGAGCTTATCTAAAATTGATTGAACTTCATTAAGATTAATAGGATTTTTTTCTAGCAGCTTAGCTAGTGCTTCAACGTTTTGTTGAAGTAAGTTAGAAATTGGAAGTACGCCAAATAAACCTTCAAGTACTGCTTCGTATGAGTACATAGATAGGTCTTCAACTTGCTCTAGCTTAGATAAGTCATAAATGACAGCATCATTAACAGATGAGACAACAAATGGCGAATGAGTAGTAATAATAAACTGAACTTTAGGAAATGCTCCTGTTAAAAACGATAGTATTTTCTTTTGTAGTGAGACATGAAGATGAGCGTCTATCTCATCAATCAAGACTACACCGGTTAACTCTTCTGGATCTATTGAACGCAGAGAAACCTTAGCAATTAAGTCAGCGTAGACTGCCATGATAGAAGAAAAGCCAGATGACAGTGTTTGGAATGTATAAGGTTCTTTGTTTGGTTGATGGATTTCGAAAGAGAATGAGTCAGACTTAAAAACCAATCTAAGTTCATTATCTTCAAAAAGGTTCTGTAAGTCAGCCTCTAACTTGTTGAACCATTTATCAATGCGTTCAGCTTCTTCAGGGTTATTGTTGATTTTTTTGGATTCGGAAAATGCTTGGTTCGCAATGCTTGTTATTAGGAACTCTTCAAAGATAGAAGAGGTGGTTCTCTGTTTATGTGGAAGTGAAACTGTATCTCGGTCTTTCTCTTTGAGACTGTCGATTGGTGCAACAGAAGACGGTTTAAGAATGTCTGATTCCCTACCTGCCTCAAATTGAAGAAGAACGGCGTGAAAATTTTTGTACTTTATCACGAAGTCTTCAAGATCAGATAGGTTAATTGGAGGGTTCTCTAGTTCTTCTTTTTGCTTCTTACTCTCTTCCACACCATAAACCCAAGAATCGTACGAGCTATTTGTAGGACCCTCACGCTCAACAAGTCTTTCTAAGTGTTCAATATTCTGTTTAAGTTGCTGTATCGAAGTATTTTTTCGTTCTATCACACGAGCAATTAATTTATTATAAACATAGCTTAGCAGTTGAGTTTTACCACAACCGTTTCCGCCAGTTAAAATCAGCGTTTTACCGTTGACGTCGATATCTACTTCTTTATCAGAGTAAGGGATCTTCGTTTTAATTTTAGTTAGATAGCCTGACATAACTTTACCTCAATCGGTATTAGCTAGATTGTATAGCATTTGGTTGATAAGGGTAAAGTTGATTTTGTAAAACTTGACTGGGAAAGACATTGGGGTCTGTATTGTCTTTTGCTAGTTGAAGTTTTTCCATACGTCAGCTAATCCTCATTTCACTGAACCAACAAAATACTGACGCGCTTTTTCAGAAACAAGTTACAGCTTCACCAGAGTATGTTTGATGTATATAAATTAGAGCTGGTGCACCATCACTAGCCCGTGTGCTTTCTAACTGCTTGCGTCGGCCAAACGGCCAGCGTTTCATTTTTTCGATTTGATCGACCGATCTCGTCATATCCTTGTAAACACTCCCGGCTAACCTGTTTTGAACATCTCCATTTTGTAGGCAATGGCTTTCATTTTTGAGCCGTGTCCATTGTTGTGCAGTTACCGTCTACCAAAAGACAACGCCTGCATGGCAGTGAGCAGAAGCAATCATAAAAAATGCCAGTCGGTAAAACTGACTGGCATTGCATTGATTAGCTTAAGGCTTTATACGCTATTGGTAGCGAGCCCTACTCCCACTCAATAGTAGCCGGCGGCTTACTACTAACATCATAAGTCACCCGAGAAACCCCACCCAGCTCATTGATGATGCGGTTAGATACCTTCTCCAGCAGCTCATAGGGAAGGTGCGCCCAGCGGGCGGTCATGAAGTCGATGGTTTCTACCGCGCGTAGTGCGATGACCCATTCGTAGCGGCGGCCGTCGCCTACTACTCCAACTGACTTGACCGGCAGGAACACGGCGAACGCTTGGCTGGTTTTTTCGTACCAGCCAGAGGCGCGTAGCTCTTCGATGAAGATGGCGTCGGCATCGCGGAGGATGTCGGCGTAGTCCTTCTTCACTTCGCCCAGAATACGCACGCCCAGGCCGGGGCCAGGGAACGGGTGGCGGTACACCATATCGTAGGGCAAGCCGAGTTCCAGGCCGAGTTTGCGCACTTCGTCTTTAAACAGTTCGCGCAGCGGCTCGACCAGCTTGAGCTTCATGGTTTCCGGCAGGCCACCCACGTTGTGGTGCGATTTGATTACGTGGGATTTGCCGGTTTTAGAAGCGGCGGATTCGATCACGTCCGGGTAAATGGTGCCTTGGGCCAGGAACTCGACGCCGTCAATTTTATTGGCTTCTTCATCGAACACGTCGATAAAGGTGTTACCGATGATTTTACGCTTGGCTTCCGGGTCGCTTTCGCCTTTCAGCTTGCCGAGGAACAGGTCTTCGGCGTCTACGCGGATCACCTTCACGCCCATATGCTTGGCGAAGGTTTCCATAACCTGGTCGCCCTCCTGCTTCCGCAGCAGGCCGTTGTCGACGAACACGCAGGTCAGCTGGGTGCCAATCGCTTTGTGCAGCAACGCCGCCACAACAGAGGAATCGACACCGCCGGAAAGGCCGAGCAGTACATGGCGGTCGCCCACTTGGTCACGTACGCGCTGTACCTGGTCTTCGATGATTTGCGCAGGCGTCCAGAGCTTCTCGGCTTTGCAGATATTCAGCACGAAGTGCTCAAGAATGCGCTGGCCTTGCAGCGTGTGGGTCACTTCCGGGTGGAACTGTACGCCATAGAACTGCTTCTCTTCCCACGCCATGGCGGCAATCGGGCAGCTGGGGGTGGAAGCCGTTACGGTGAAGGTATCCGGCGCTTTGGCTACCTTGTCGCCGTGGCTCATCCACACGTCTAACAGAGTCTTGCCGGAAGCGGTGTCTACGTGGTCTTTAATGCCGTTGAACAGCGCATTATCAACGTCGATTTGGATCTGCGCGTAACCGAACTCGCTTTGGTTGGAGCCTTCCACTTTACCGCCCAGCTGCTCGGCCATGGTCTGCATGCCGTAGCAGATACCAAACACCGGCAGGCCCATTTCGAACACGCACTGCGGCGCGCGCGGGGAGTCCAGCTCCGTTACGGATTCCGGCCCACCGGCAAGGATGATGCCGTTAGGGTTGTACTCGCGGATCTCTTCTTCGGTGATATCGAAGGCGCGGACTTCGGAGAACACACCGATCTCACGTACACGGCGGGCGATCAGCTGGGTGTACTGTGAGCCGAAGTCGAGAATCAGAATCTTATGGGCGTGAATGTCACTCATGGCGGGGTCTCGGTTAAGCGGTGTAGGTGCCGCTGGTAAGGCCAAAAAGCAAGCGGCGGGGCAAAGCCCGCCGCGCCATCTATCTAAACGTGCTGGTTAGCTCACCCGGTAATTGGGAGCTTCTTTGGTGATCTGCACGTCGTGAACGTGAGATTCGGCCATACCAGCGCCGGTAATTTTGACGAACTCGGGCTTGGTGCGCATTTCTTCGATGTCGTGACAGCCGGTGTAGCCCATGGAGGCGCGCAGGCCGCCCAGCATTTGGTGCACGATGGCGGTCATCTGGCCCTTGTAAGGTACGCGACCTTCAATACCTTCCGGCACCAGCTTCTCAACACCTTCATCTTTGCTCTGGAAGTAGCGGTCTGAAGAGCCTTGCGTTTGGGACATCGCGCCCATGGAACCCATGCCACGGTAGGCTTTATACGTACGCCCTTGGAACAGCTCGACTTCACCGGGCGCTTCTTCCGTACCTGCAAACATGCTGCCCAGCATCACAGTGCTGGCGCCAGCGACGATCGCCTTAGCGATATCGCCAGAGTAACGTACGCCGCCATCGGCAATCAGCGGGATATTAAACGGCTTAAGCGCTTCCGCAACGTTGGCAACGGCGGTGATTTGCAGCACGCCAACGCCGGTCACAACGCGCGTGGTGCAGATAGAACCCGGGCCGATACCGACCTTAACGGCGTCTGCACCGGCTTCAGCCAGCGCGACAGCGGCGGCAGCGGTGGCAATGTTGCCGCCAATCACCTGCAGGTCAGGGTAATGTTCTTTCACCCAGCGTACACGGTCGATGACGCCTTTGGAGTGGCCGTGGGCCGTATCGACAACCAGCACGTCAACGCCTGCTTCAACCAACGCCGCGATGCGGTCCGGCGTTTCAGGGCCGGTGCCCACCGCAGCACCCACCAATAGACGGCCATCGCTATCTTTAGCGGCCATAGGGTAGGTACGGGCTTTTTCGATATCTTGGAAGGTCACCAAACCGCGCAGGTGAAACTCATCGTCGACAATCAGCATTTTTTCGATGCGGTGTTCGCGCATTTTGGCTTTGCTGACTTCAAGCTCGGTGCCTTCGGCCACGGTAATCAGACGCTCACGCGGGGTCATGATATCGGCCACGCTGTCGCCTACGTTGGGCTGAAAGCGCATGTCGCGTTCAGTCACAATACCGACCAGCGTTTCGCCCTCAACCACCGGGAAGCCCGAAAAGCCGTACTCTTTCGCCATGCTGAGCAGGTCTTCCAGCTTCGCTTTGGGGCTAACGGTGACCGGGTCTTTAACAATCACGCTTTCGTGCTTTTTGACCTTACGCACTTCGGCTGCTTGCTGAGCGACTGCCATGCTCTTATGAATAATGCCGATACCGCCTTCCTGAGCCATGGCAATCGCCAAACGGGCTTCGGTAACGGTGTCCATCGCGGCAGAAACAAGTGGAATATTGAGCGAGAGATTGCGGGTCAGGCGAGTTTTGAGGCTGACATCCTTGGGAAGAACGTCGGAGAAGCCAGGAACGAGAAGTACGTCATCGAACGTAAGCGCTTCTTGGGCCATACGTAGCATAGCGGCAACACCCTGATGGAAGAGGAGAAGTGGGGCGTGAAAGGTTAATCGCCTATTATAGCGTTTTGAGGGCCGCCCCAGCAATGCGGAGACGCTAGCAAACCGCGACCAACGGCTAATCCGTTTTTTTATGACGGCTTAATGATAGGCTTAACCCACTATTATTTATTTGCGATTCGGCTTTTTTGAGATTAAATCATGCCAGAGATTCCCCAGGCGCTTTCCGTCAGCCAACTCAACCAGCGAGCCAAGCAAACGCTTGAGCGCGATGTGGGCGAAGTATGGGTAGAAGGCGAGCTTTCTAACGTCTCTCGCCCGGCGTCGGGGCATGTCTATTTCACGCTGAAGGATGATCGGGCGCAGATTCGCTGCGCGCTGTTTCGCCAGCGGGCGCGGTTTGTGTCGGCGCCGATGCGCGATGGCGATCAGATTAAACTACGCGGGCGGGTGTCGCTGTTTGAACCACGTGGCGACTACCAGCTGATTGCTGATGCTGTTCAGGCGGCGGGGCTGGGTGAGCTGCTGGCGGCGTTTGAGCGCTTAAAAGCGCAGCTGGAAGGCGAAGGCGTGTTTGCCAATGCCCGGCCGCTGCCCTTCCCTCCGCGTAAGATTTTGATTTTAAGCTCTGCCACCGGAGCAGCCATTCGTGACGTGCTGGCGGTGCTTGAAGCCCGCTGGCCATTGGCAGATGTCACGCTGATTCCCGTGCCGGTACAGGGGGCAGAGGCAGCACCAGCGATGATATCGGCGCTGGCGCTGCTCAATCGCCAGGCGCGATTAGACCCTGAGCGCGACGTGATACTCATGACCCGCGGCGGCGGCAGCCTTGAAGACCTGTGGGCGTTTAATAACGAGCATCTGGCGCGGGCGATTTTTCACTCCCAGCTGCCGGTAATGTCGGCGGTGGGCCACGAGGTAGATGTCACCCTGGCGGATTTTGCCGCGGACATGCGCGCGCCCACCCCTTCTGCCGCCGCCGAACGTCTGGTGCCGGATCAAAATACCTTTAAGCGCCAGCTTGAGCATCAGCACAGCCGCCTGCTTCGAGCCATGCAGGCGCGCTTGGAACGCGATAGCCAGCGCCTGGATACCCTGCGCGCCAAGCTGCGCCACCCAGGCGAGCAGCTCAACCGCCAGCGCCAGCACTTGACGGGCCTTCATCAGCGCTTGAATCGCGCCATGCGGCAAACGTTTGAGCAGCAAAAAGCGCAGGTAACACAGCTGAGCAGGCGTTTAGTTAGCCAGGATATGACGCGCCTGCACCGTGCAGAAAAAGAACGTTTAAGTCAGCTACAGCGCCGTTTGGGCGCGGCGATGCAGCGTCAACTTGAGAGTCGACAGGCGAGATTAACCAGCGCTGCGCGGGAGCTAAACGCAATCAGCCCGTTGGCGGTTCTGGGGCGAGGCTATGCGATTGCCCAGGATGAACAGGGCCAGGTGATTCGGCGCGCCGCCGATACCCGGCCAGGTCAGAAGCTCACCGTGAAGCTCGGGGAAGGCAGGTTAAATGTCGAGGTGAAACGGCGCTTAAAGTCCTAGGAGCCGCTGGCTAACTGCGAACATTGGCGTAGGGGAAATTGCCGTCGTCTAGCAAAAATACTTTGAACGCCTGCCACAGCGGGCTTCGATATCGCTCGGGATGCCAGATCAGCGAAAAAGATCTAGAGAGCGCCAATTGGCTTTCAAGCGCCACTAACTCACCGCGCTGAAGCTCGCCCACCACGCTAAGATATGACAAACAGCCCAGTCCAAAGCCCGCTTTTACCGACTGCTTGATGGCTTCGCTCTGACTGAGCTCCATACGCACCTGTAGCCGCTCTACGTGATGCAATACTGCGGATTCAAACACGTCTCGCGTCCCGGAGCCGGGCTCACGGAGAATCCATGCAGCCTCATTCAAGTCGGCGTCATCCAGCTGTTTTTTCTGAGCCAAGGCGTGCTGGGGTGAGCAGATGATCACCATTTTGTCTTTATGCCAGGCCTGGCTGACTAGACGTGGTTCGTGGCACACCCCTTCTATCAAACCGATATCGGCATCAAAACGCAGCAAATCGGTAATGACATCACTCGTATTACGCAGCCTTAAGCGCAGATCCACTTCCGAGTGCTGATTACAAAAATTACCGGCCAGAGGAGGCAATAAATAAGTGCCGATAGTCGTGCTTGCCGACACCATAAGCGTTCCTCGCAACCCTCCTTCAGGCTCCTCAGCAGCGGCGACGAAGTCAGCCATACCATCCAGCAGGCGTTCGGCTTTGGGCAACAGGGAGCGCCCTAAATCGTTGAGCCGTAACCGACGACCCAGCCGCTCAAAGAGATCAACGCCTAACTGCCGCTCAAAATCAGCCAGTGATTGGCTGGTAGCTGATTGAGAAAGGCTTAAGCGCCGAGCCGCGGCAATCACAGTGCCATCCTGAGCGACACACACAAAAACCTGGAGCTGGCGAAACGTTATATGCGGCGTCATACATCGGCTCTACCGAATAGCTATATTATTATTAAATGTTAATGCATAAACTTATTTCTTAATAGACTAACCGTAAATTCATATCAAAGGCATTAACTCATGTGGCAAGGCCTACTTCTCTGTGGTGCATTAACGTTTACAGGTTTTGCTCTGACGTATCTGCCCTGGTTAGCCTCCAGCGGCATCAGCCCATTAGTGATCGCATTACTCCTGGGGCTGATAGCAGGCAACCTGCCCTTTGCACGTCATTTTACGCGCACTCAACCGGGGCTGGACTTTGCCACCCGCTGGCTGCTTCGGGGCGGGGTCGTACTTTTCGGCTTTTCATTGACGGTACAACAAGTTTTCGCACTAGGGCCGTGGGCGTTGCTGCTGGATATAGTTGTGGTCTGCACTGTCTTGGTCGTCGGCTATCAAATCGGCACTCGGCTACTGGGCATGGATCGCGAAACGACGCTACTGACCTGTGCCGGCAGCGCTATTTGTGGTGCTGCCGCCGTTCTTGCCACTGAAACCACCATCCGCTCTAAGCCCGCCGCCGCGTCGATCGCAGTCGCAACGGTAGTGCTGTTTGGTTCGCTAGCCATGGTTATCTATCCCTTGCTGTATCCACTGACAGGGATGAGTGAAGGATTGTATGGCGTTTATATTGGCGCAACCGTTCATGAGGTGGCTCAAGTGGTCGCCGCCGCCGATGCAGTGGGTCAAGATGCGCTCACCAATGCCGTTATCGTCAAACTCGTTAGAGTGATGCTACTGATTCCTTTTCTGCTGATTATCGGGCAATGGTGGAGTAAGCAGCATGCCTCTGACGCGAGCATTAAAACCGGAAAACTGGTTGTTCCCTGGTTTGCTTTTGGCTTTATGGCGGTGGTGGGTATTAATAGTTTCATGACGCTACCCAGCGTCCTGAGTCAGACGCTGATATTCGCAGGGCAAGTGGCGCTAGCGATGGCCATGGCCGCCTTGGGTTTCGGCACACGAATAGCGAAGCTCATGGAATTAGGTGTTCGTCCCTTTATTCTAGGACTGATTCTATTTGTGCTGTTAGTGGTGGGCGGCGGCTTGCTCAGCCAGCTACTCGTGGGCTAAGCCAGCGTTTTCATCAACACCTTCGATTTACGCGCGTGGTTATAGGCCTCACGTTTAAGCGGTGGCAAATCATCTAGGCTTGCGGCATGGAATCCACGTTCAACAAACCAGTGCGCGGTATGAGTAGTGAGCACGAACACCTCGCTAAGGCCGCGCTGGCGGGCACGGCGCTCTATGGCTTCCACTAAACGCTCGCCACGCTCGCCACCGCGGTAGCTGTCGTGTACCGCGACACAGGCCAGCTCGGCAATGCGCGTATCCGGGAACACATGTAGCGCGGCGCAGCCAATCACCATGCCATCCCGCTCAATGACCATGTAATCATCGATGTCGTGCTCCAGGCGCTCTCTTGAGCGCGCAACCAGCATACCGCGGCGCTCTAATGGCTCTAAAAGCTCCAGCAAGCCCGCCACGTCGTTGAGCGTGGCCGGGCGCAGCTGCTCATAACGATGCTGAGTAATCATGGTGCCCACGCCGTCGCGGGTGAACAGCTCGCCCAGCAAAGCGTCATGGTTGCGCCAGGAAAGTAGATGCGTGCGCGCCACGCCCTGCCTTGCGGCGGTGCAGGCGGCCTGTAAATGACGGGCTAACTCGCTGCCTGGCAGCGCGGCGCTTATGCGCGGCTCTGCTTCTGCCGGAGAAAGCTGGCGCAGCAGTGCACCATCCTCATCGTCTAAGCCTTCGGACTCACCGAGCAAAATCAGTTTATCGGCTTTTAGCGCCACGGCGGCGTGCTGGGCAACTTCGGCGGCCTCCAGGTCAAACACCTCGCCCGTACTTGAAAAGCCTAGCGGCGGCAGCAGCACTAACGAGCCCTTCTCCAGCAGGCCTTCAATGGCGCTGGCCCGCACGCGGCGCACTTCCCCGCCGTGGTCAAAGTCCACGCCTTCTCTTACGCCGAGCGGCTTAGCGGTGACGAGATTGCCCGAGATCACGCTGAGCTCTACGCCGTGTAGCGGCGTGCTGGGCAGTCCAAGGGAAAGCCGGGCCTCTAGCCACAGCCGTTGGTGCGCAGCGACTTGCTCCACGTGCACCATCACGGCGCGGTCGGCGACCCAGCGGCCATCAATACGCGTGGGCTCAACGCCCGCCATCGTTAAGGCTTCCTGCACCTGTGGGCGAGTGCCAAACACCACCACCAAACGCACGCCCAGCGTATGCAGCAGCGCTAAATCTTGAATCAGCTGCTCCCCGCGGCCAGAGGCCATCGCTTCGCCTTCAATTAAGATGACAAAGGTTCGCCCCCGATGCGCATTAATGTAGGGGGAAGCGTTACGAAACCAATCGACAAAGGGGAAGCGCGTATCCAAGGGCCGCTCTCCGGCAGCAGGTGAAAGAAACAGGCTGTTATCACGTTCAACTTGGCTACTTTAACAGAGCATAAAAAACAGCGGCACCTTCAATTGCATATCTGCTGATTCTCATGCAGATCGCAATGAAGAGTGCCGCCGTTATTTTTATGCCTGCTTGGCTTGTTTAGCCGAACTGGTTTAGTCGAACTGATTTACCAGAACTGGTTTAGCCGAACCGATTTGGTAGCACTGGCTTAGCCAAACATGCCTTTGAACATAAAGAAGAACAAAATAGCCAGGCCTGCGCCCGCGGGCAGCGTAATTAGCCACGAAATAGCAATGGTACCGATCACGCGCAGGTTAAGAGCCGCCATGCCGCGCGCTAAACCAACCCCCAGCACAGCGCCAACCAGGGTATGCGTCGTTGAGATAGGCAAGCCGGTACCCGAGGCCAGCACGACGGTGCTTGCAGCGGCCAGGGTGGCGGCGAAACCTCGGCTTGGAGTGAGTTCAGTAATGCCGGTACCCACTGTCGCAATCACTCTGTGCCCGTAGGTCACAAGGCCTACCACGATCCCCGCACCGCCCAGCATAAGCACCCACCAGGGCACTAGCGCGGCGCTGTCGATCACGCCGTCGCTACGTACAACGCTAATGACCGCGGCTAGAGGGCCCACTGCGTTGGCTACGTCATTCGAGCCGTGCGCAAACGCCATTGCACAAGCGGTGAAGATCATCAGAACGCCAAACACGCGCTCAACGTTAGCGTAGCCAAAGTGGTCGTTCGCATTTTGCTCGAACTTAATGCGTCGCTGCATAACGATGCCCAGGCCCATAATGGCGATGCCGAGCACAATCGAAAGCAACAAGCTTTGCCCAAAGCTGAGGTTCAAACCTACGTGCGACAAGCCTTTGGTCAGCGTGACCATCGAGACAATAAAGCCTACCAGGAAAACGTAACCGGGTACGTAGCGCTTAGCCGCTGCAAGCGGGTCGCTGCTTTCAAAAATCAGATGCTGAACAGACTTAAAGAGGACATAGGCGATGGTACCCGCGAGCAGCGGCGAAATGAGCCAGCTAGAGGCAATTTGACCTACCTTGCCCCACGCCACCGCATCAACCCCCAGGCCCACCGCGCCAAAACCGACGATAGCGCCCACAATAGAATGCGTGGTAGACACCGGCCAGCCGCGTGCTGAAGCAATCAACAACCAAATGGCGGCAGCTAACAGTGCAGACAACATGCCGTAAACTAATAGTTCAGGATTAGCTTCTAATAATACCGGGTCGAGTATCCCTCCACGAATGGTAGCGGTGACCTCACCGCCGGCCAGCCATGCGCCCAGAAATTCAAAGACAACGGCAATAAGGATGGCTTGCTTGATGGTGATCGCTTTCGATCCCACCGAGGTCCCCATGGCATTGGCTACATCGTTTGCGCCAACGCCCCAAGCCATAAAGAAGCCGAACAAGCAGGCCAGGATAATGAAGATTTCACCGTGCTGGGCAATAATCAGCATACAAGTCCCCTTAGCGGGCTGTCAGAATCTGTAAGCGGCTACCCACGCGCTCGGCGCGGTCAGATAATTCACCCACCCATTCAATGATTTTATAAAGAAAAATCACATCGACGGGTGGCAGCTGACTTTCAAGCGCGAAAAGCTGGCGACGAATAGTCACCTGCTGGTCATCGGCCTGGTGTTCGAGAATATGCAGTTCACGGATCATTCGATGCATGACATCAGCGACGTTACGTCCAAAGCCTGATTCAAGCAGATCTTTGAGCTCTTCCAACGCTTGGCGAGCTTGCGCAACACAGGCAACGCTTGTGCAGATATAATCGCGCATCGGCTCAGCCAGCTCATCCGGCACGCGCATTTTACGGCCCATCATAATGCCGGTAATGTCGCGCACCTTATTGGCGATTTTGTCCTGTACGCTAATGAGATCGAGCAGATCAGACCGCGACACCGGTAAAAACATAGTGTTGGGCAGGTTCAATCGCAACTCAGTTTTCAGCGTATCAGCGTCATGCTCTAAGCGAGTGACGTTTTCGCGCAGCTCAGCCGCTTTGACCCAGTCGTCAGCCAGGGTTGCCTCGAAAAACGGCAATAGCTGGTCGGCACATTCATTCGCCTTGACGATATGGGCCAATAACGGCTGGAATGGCGAGCGGCCAAACATCGAAGAAAAAGGATTGGAGGTAACCATAATGCCTTTTAGCCTGTTTTCGGAAAGCCTGGAAATGGCGGCGCCAGTATAAAGAGTGCGCTCGCCGCCGTCATGAAAAGTTCATAAATGTAATCAAATATTCATCTATATGTCACGATAACGAGGTGGCGATTGCCATGAAAACCCCAACTCCTCTAGAAGTAGAGATTAAGCTGGCGCTGCCCCCCACTGGGCCGGCTGCGTTAAACCAACACCCGCTTCTGGCCTCACTTCCCGTCTCTCAACACACGTTGACCAACACCTATTTTGATACCCCGTCAGGCGATTTAGCCAAGGCACGTATTGCCGTTCGCCTGCGCGAAATCGATGGCATCTTGCTGCACACTGTCAAAACAGCAGGCCAAGGTAGTGGCGGGCTTTCTCAGCGTCAAGAGTGGGAATGGCAAGTTTCGGGCCCGCAATTAGACCTCTCGGCGCTTGCCAAGCTGCCACCGTTTCAAGGCGAGCTTGCGCAGGCGCTACCCGCACTAGTGCCACAGCTACGCACTGACTTCACGCGGCGCAGCTGGCAGTTAACTAGCGGCCTTTCGAGCACCGCTTTAACAGATACTAGCAGCCATATTGAGCTGGTATTAGATGAAGGCGAAATTATTAGCGGCGGCTACCGCACGCCTATCTGTGAAATAGAGCTTGAGTTAAAAAAGGGCGACCCAGAAACGCTTTGGACACTGGCACTTCAGCTTGCCGAGCAGGTTCCCCTGCGCCCATCAGACAGCAGCAAAGCAGCGCGCGGCAATATGCTGAGCGCCCAGCACTGGCCTTTACCCGACGCGCAAACCCCCATTCAATGGCTACACCGCGCCACGCTAGCGCTAGATGCCTACCACGACAGCCAGCAAGCAAGCTTTCTAGCAGAAGCCCACCAGGCGATTCAAGCACTGGCGGAACATCCTGAGCTAGATACCCTTGAGCGCACTTACGCACAGACACTGCCTCTCGCTCTCGATGCCCAAGGCCAGCCACAGGCCGCTTACGGCAGCGCTGCGTTAGCACTCGCCTATCGCTTGGCGTACCAAACCGCGCTACGCTAGCGCTGATTTGAGGGCCCACTTCAGGATGATGCAATGAATTTTCACCTAACTCCAGGCACGGAAGGCCTGCGCAGCCGTCTGTTCCACATCATATTTGAGTCCGATACGCCGGGCGCGAAAGCATTTGATATCGCCTTGATTGTGGCTATTTTGGTGAGCGTCGCGGTGATTCTGCTGGGCAGTATTGAGATTTATGCCGAGCGCTACGGGAACATCTTTTTTTACACCGAATGGGTGCTGACGCTGCTGTTCAGCATTGAGCTGCTCATTCGCATCTACTGCCTGGAACGCCCGCTTCTCTATCTCAAAAGCTTTTATGGCATCGTCGACCTCATTGCGATTTTACCCACGTGGCTCGTTCTTTTGGTGCCCGGCGCCCACGCGCTGGTGATTGTGCGCCTGCTGCGGGTACTGCGGATTTTTCGTATTTTGCGCCTGATGGAGTTTGTCGGTGAAGCCAGCCTGTTAATAGACGCCCTGAAGCGCAGCATGCGCCAGATACTGCTGTTCTTCTTCTCTATTTTGATGGTGGTGACGCTATTTGCGGCCTTGATGTACACCATCGAATCGCCGGAGGCAGGCTTTACCAGCATTCCCATGTCGATGTATTGGGCTATCGTTAGCATGACGACCGTAGGCTATGGCGATATCGTCCCGATCACGCCACTAGGCAAAGCGATTACCATGGTGCTGATGTTACTCGGCTACTCGATCATTGCCGTGCCCACTGGGATTTTCTCGGCTCAGGTGATTCGCTCAATACGTGAAGATCGCCACTCGGAAGAAGCCTGCCCCGGCTGCGGACATGAGCAGCATGACCAACTCGCCCACTACTGCATGCGCTGTGGCACCTGGCTAGACGAGGACAGTGAAGACCCGCGCAAGAAAGATGAACAAAAGCAAGACGAACAAAAGCAAGATGAAGAAAAGTAAGACAAAGACTAAAACGCGCCCCAGGGCAACGAAACCTGGGGCGCGCAGTGCTCTTTTACTGGATTAGCAAGAGATCAAGGGGGTGGTCTCGGGATCACTCTCCTTCGAACGGCGCTTCCCAAGCATCTAGCTCGGCCTCACTCCAAGCACCGTAGGTCGCGTTGGGGAATACAATCCAGTCCTTGCCAAAACGCTCTGCATTATCGTTCACAAGGTCGTGCTGCTGGGCAAGGTCGGCACCTGCAAAATCAGCCGCAAAATCGTGCAGTGAATCGCCTAACTGCATGACCAGCGTATGGCTTTCAACCACCTCTGCGCGCCGCTCTTCTTTAGCGGGCCCCAGCAGCATCACGCTCTGCTCAGAGACCTGGGGCAGCGCTAACGCATTTAACGTGGCGATCGTGTCGGCTTCATTCTCCTGATAGCGATCAGAAACGTAAAAAATAGCCACGCCCTGCTCATCTGCGTAATCCAGGAACGCTTTGGCGCCCGGCATTAAACGCGGCTCACCTTCACGCTCCCAATGCTCCCAAGTATCCCAGGCGGTGTAGTCGTGGCACGCCTGCATGTCGCGAACCAGCAGCGCGCTATTGTCCAGCACCGTTTCGTCCAGGTCGGTAATGATAGCCAGGCCGTCGCTGCTACCATGTGCTTCAATTTGATCCTCAAGCCGATAGGTGGCGAGAGCAAAACCCTGACGCTGGAGGGCAGCAGCCTCAGCAGACTGCTGTTGATAGCGCAGGCCCATCGCATAAGCTTCCTGGGCACACATTCCTGCATCATTGCTATCCGCGTGGCTCGTCAGCGGTAGAGCAGTAAGGCTGGCTAGGGCAGCAAGGGTGCAGAGGCGAGGGGTGAAAGGCATCTTCATTGAATGATCTCCTGGGCTAGGCGATCTCAAAAAGACGAGGCGACTCCGCGCCTTAAAGGATCACGATTTATTATCGAAAAGAATCATTAGGATCATATTTTATTTTCATTGAACAATCAAACAACGAAAAAAGACAAACCTCTTCTCGATAATGCTACGAGCCGAGGATTTGCCTTGCAGAGAGCTTTTAGGCTACGAAAGGAGAGATATCGCCTCGCCCTTCACGAACGATTTTGGGCGGCAGCTCGCGCAGGTCAATAACGCTTGTTGGGTCTAAATGGCAGGCCCCACCGTCAATAATGGCGTCCAAATGGGCGCCAAAGCGCTCGCGAATTTCTTCCGGGTCGTTCATGGGCAAGGTCTCGCCCACCGGAATTAGCGTTACGCTCATCAACGGCTCACCCAGCGCGGCTAATAGCGCATGGGTGATGCGGTGATCCGGCACGCGCACGCCAATAGAGCGCCGCTTAGGATGCAGCAGCAGACGAGGCACCTCAGAAGTGGCATCTAAAATATACGTGTAAGGCCCTGGCGTATGGGCTTTCAGCAGCCGAAAAACGTCGTTGTCGACTTTAGCGTAAGTGCCGATTTCTGACAAATCAGAGCACACCAGCGTAAAGTTGTGCTTGTCGTCCAGCGAGCGCAACCATTTGATTTTCTCAACCGCTTTTTTCTCGCCCAAATGACAGCCCAGGGCATAGCCTGAGTCGGTGGGATACGCCACAACGCCGCCCTTACGAATGATCGCAATAGCCTGGTCGATTAGACGCTTCTGGGGATTTTCTGGGTGAATCTGAAAATATTGGCTCATGGAACTGCTCCTGTCTTAAAATCCTATCCTACAACCCTGTCCTAAAACCTGATCCTAAAACCTGATCCTAAAACCCTGCTCATACAGCATAGCTGACCTGGCGTTGACGTGGTTCAGTCTTTACCGGCCGACAAACACCGGGCTAGGCCTTCGCCAATAGGCCAGGTTGTGCGTCACGTAAATGCAGTAACCGCGGGTGCTGCCATATGGGAGGGGCAGCGGTGCGCGGCACTAGGCTCATACTGCCGGGCGCCGCATGACTGCCGGGGAAGTGAAAGTCGCTGCCGAGGGAGGCGTAAAGCTCACGCTCAGCAAGCTGGCGGGCTAAGTCGCGTGTGCTGTCCGAGTTCTGCTGGCCGCTGACCAGCTCAACCGCTTGCCCGCCTGCCGCCTGAAACGTGTCCATCAACAAACCACGCTTGCGCCGCGTTAAGCCATAGCGCAGTGGATGCGCAATCACAGCGACGCCGCCAGAGGCCACTACCCACGCCACCACCTGGCTAATTTCCGGCCAGTGGGCTTTGACATCGCCCTTCTTGCCACTGCCCAGGTAGCGCTTAAAGGCACTTGACCAATCGGGCACGACACCTTCAGCGACCAGCGCCCGGGCAAAGTCTGGGCGACCCAAAGGGCGGTCGCTGCCAGCCTGCGCACGCGCTTTTTCCAGCGCGTTGCTTAACCCTACTTTTTCCAGGCGTTCGGCAATCACTTCCGCACGCTGAATGCGCGCATCACGTTGCTGAATCAAACCTTCGACCATTGCCCCCTGCAGGCCGCCGGGCATTAGTGCCACGACATGGATATTGATGCCCTGCCAGCGTGTGGATAACTCACACCCAGCGATAAGGCACAGCCCCGCTTGTTCAGCCGCGCGGGCCGCTTCGTCTATGCCGTCCATGGTATCGTGGTCGGTCAGCGACATATGCGTTAACCCACGCTCGGCACACAGCGTTACAAGCTCGGTGGGCGTGAGCGCGCCATCGGAAGCGGTGGAGTGCATGTGCAAATCAACCGGGTAGCGCTGATCGGCATCAAAGGTATACGGAAGTTGAGGCATAAGATGACGCCGTGTGGCCAGTTTGTCAGAATGAGCATTGGAAAAACTGAAATGCTGTTCAGTCGTTACTTAACCGCTCCCTGTCTGTCAGAAACGGTATTTCAAAGCAGCATGTGAGAACGGTGCGTCAGATATGGTGCGCGCTTATAATCGCATGGTCAATTAGCGCTAACGTCGCAACCTCGTCTAATCAAGGAGTTATACTCAATGCTGTATGCCATTCTTAGTGAAGATGTCGCCAATAGCCTAGAGCGCCGACTGGCAGCTCGCCCTGATCATTTAGCCCGCCTGGAAGCGCTGCGCGATGAAGGCCGTTTGGTGCTGGCGGGCCCTCACCCTGCCATTGATGCTGAAAACCCGGGTGACGCAGGGTTTTCAGGCAGCTTGGTCGTGGCGGAATTTGACGGCCTGGAAGCGGCTAAAGCTTGGGCCGATGCAGATCCTTACATGATTGCAGGAGTCTATGCCAAGGTCATTGTGAAGCCATTCAAAAAAGTGCTGCCTTGATTTTAATAGCCCACTATGGGTGTTCGTCAGTCTTGCACAAAGTTCTTCACAGAGCCTGTGGAAAACTCTGTGCAAACCCGGCGGACGCTTTTCGCTAAGCCAGAGATAGCGCTGCTATCAACACTTTGATCATTTTTTAACCATCTGTTGATCACTACGTCATCATCGACGATATCACTACGAAGGATGCCTGCGTGGCCCAACGTCCAACCGCTTTGCCCCTCCTCGCGGCGCTAACCACGCCCACACTTACCTGGAATGAAGAGGGTGCGCCCCGCTCAGCAGCGTTTGATGATATCTATTTCACCCGTGGCGATGGCCGCGCGGAGACGGAACACGTGTTTCTCGGTGCCAATCATCTTCCTGAGCGTTTCGCCAGTTGGACGTTGACGCGCCCTTTTGTCATTGGCGAAACGGGCTTTGGCACAGGGTTAAATATGCTCTGCGCCTGGGCGTGCTTTGAACAACATGCGCCTGCTAATGCACGGCTGCATTTGTTATCTACCGAAAAATACCCTTTTGATCGCCAGGCGCTTGAGCGCGCCTTAGCCGTTTGGCCATCACTGGCCGCTTATGCACAGGTACTGTGTGACCAGTGGCCGGCCGCCGTCAGTGGCATTCATCGCCTGCACTTAACCGAGCGTGTAACCCTCGACCTGCATTTTGGAGATACCACAGAGCGCTTAGAACAGCTGGATGGCCAGGTAGATGCGTGGTTTTTGGACGGCTTTGCGCCTTCGAAAAATCCTGACATGTGGCACCCGGCACTGTTTGACGCCATGGCCGCACGTTCACGCCCTGGGGCGACCTTTGCGACATTTACCTGCGCGGGCATTGTGAAGCGTGGCTTGAAAGCGGCAGGCTTTCACTGGCAAAAAGTACCGGGCTATGGCCGTAAACGAGAAATGCTGGCGGGCAGTATTGAGTCGCCGCCCAGCGATCAGCGGCGCGAGAAAACTCCCTGGTTCACGCCGCCACCTATTGAGGCGGCTAAACATGTTGCGATGCACGTTGCCATAATCGGCGCGGGGCTTGCGGGCTGTAGCGTTGCAGCGGCGCTAGCGCGGCGCGGCGTTCAGGTGACGGTCATTGAGCGTGAGGCCCCTGGCGCGGGCGGCTCTGGCAACCGTCAGGGCGCGCTGTATGTGAAACTTGCCGCAGAGACAAATCATCAAAGCCGCGTTTATCTTGCCGGGCTGCTCTATAGCCAGCGCTGGTTGGCGCAGCAGCGTTGCACACAGCCGTTGTCTGCGCCTCCTTTATGGCAACCGTGTGGCGTCATTCAACTCGCTAGTAGCGATAAAGAAGCGCTTCGCCAGCAGCGCTTTATTGAGCAACACCCGCTGCCTTGCGAGGTCGTCTCTGCGATGCAAAATCCTGCGCTAACCGATGCAGCGGCGCTGACTATTGACGCCTCTCATGGGCTCTTTTATTCACAGGCGGGCTGGGTGCGGCCTAAGGCGCTGTGCGAGCATTTGCTGAGCCATTCGAACATCACGCTGCTGCAGGGCGACGTCACATCGCTTGACCGCAAAGATGCTGATGGCGCTGCTGGCCAGGGCTGGCAGATCCACTTAGCCGAGGGCCGCAGCGAGGAGGCGGACCAGGTCGTGATTGCCAGCGCCCATTTAGCCAACCGCTTTGCACAAACGCTAGAGCTGCCGCTGCAGTCTGTACGTGGCCAGGTTAGTGAAATCAATCTACCTGAACAGGTGACAGGCCCTAGCCGCGTGGTGTGTGCCGGTGGCTATGTCGCGCCGGCATTGGATGGCGTATTAACCTTTGGCGCAAGCTTTGTGCCCAACAACGCCACCACCGATGTGTCAGCGTCCGACCACCAGCGCAACATTGACGAGCTGCGCCAAACGCTGCCCGCCCTGGTTGACGAGCTAGAACAGGCGGGCATTAATCTTAGCCCTGAAAACCTAAAGGGCCGGGCTGCGGTGCGTGCCGCGAGCCCCGACAAAAGCCCCTACGCAGGGCCAGTGCCGATAGCGGATACGTGGCGGGCTGACTATTGCGCGCTCAGCAAAGATGCCACTCGCGTGCCGGACAAGCGTGGCGAGCACCATAGAGGGCTATGGATAACCACCGCGCACGGCTCGCGAGGATTGGCCAGCGCGCCGCTCTGTGCCGAGCTGATTGCTTCGCGACTGTGCGATGAGCCCATGCCGTTAGAATTACCGCTGGTTGATCACCTACACCCAGGACGACGTATTATTAGTGCGATTATCCGCGCTCAGTAGTCGCCTTCCTCTTCATCATCGGCCACGTCGCGGCCAAAGGAGCGCCATTGAGCTAGGGTCATGACTTCAGTCATCTCTAGCTCCAGATCATGCGCAATGATCAGCTCATTGCGCGCCAGCTGTTTTTTCAGTTCGGCTACCCAACCGTGCATGCCCTCGCCTGTCGTGTCGGTGGTATCGTAGCCCTGGCGGGTAACGAAGGCCTCCAACAGCGCTTTCAAGGTTTCTTCTGGCAGCATTCGTGCGGGTACTTCAATAAATCGGCCCATTAGCGCTGCTCCCACTCTGCCAAGCGTTCAATAAAAGTAGCCTCATCGATGACGTCAACGCCCATCTGTTCGGCTTTCGTCAGTTTGCTGCCTGCGGCTTCGCCCGCCACCAGGCACGTGGTTTTTTTCGAAACACTGCCCGCCACCTTGGCCCCTAGGGCCTGTAAGCGCGCCTTACCCTCATCGCGGGTCATGCTTTCCAGCGAGCCGGTGAGTACCCAGGTTTGACCTTCCAGCGGCGTAGGGCCTTGGGTGACGACCGCCTCTTGCCACGTAATACCGGCGTCGCGCAGCGCTGCAATAGTTTCCTGGTTATGGGGCTGACGAAAAAAAGTATGCGCATGGGCGGCAACAATGGGGCCAACATCGCTCACGGCTTCCAGCGCCGCCAGCTCTGCCGCCTGAATGGTTTCAAGCGTACCGAAATGGTTGGCTAGGTTAGCCGCCGTTGCTTCGCCTACTTCGCGAATACCCAGCGCATAAATAAAACGCGCAAGCGTGGTCGACTTAGCGTTTTCAAGCGCGCCGACCAGTTTGGTAGCGGATTTTTCGCCCATGCGCGGCAGGCTTTGCAGCTTTTCAACGGTTAAGTGAAACAGATCCGCCGGGGTTTTGACCCAGTCAAGATCCACCAGCTGCACAATTAGCTTTTCACCTAAGCCATCAATATCCAGCGCTTTACGGCTGGAAAAGTGCTTCAGCGCCTCTTTACGCTGCGCAGCGCAGTAGAGACCGCCCGAGCAGCGCGCCACGGCCTCACCTTCAAGTCGCTCAATTTGTGAATCGCACACCGGGCAGCGCTCAGGAAAGATAATGGCTCTAGCGTCCGCCGGCCGCAGCTCAGTATGTACTCTCACCACCTGGGGAATCACATCACCAGCGCGGCGAATCGACACCGTGTCACCGATCATCACGTCTAAGCGGGTGATTTCATCAGCGTTATGCAGCGTTGCATTCGATACCGTCACGCCCGCCACGCTAACAGGTTCTAGCCGCGCGACGGGCGTGATTGCCCCGGTACGCCCCACCTGAAACTCCACATCGTTGAGCGTGGTGACTTCTTCTTGGGCTGGAAACTTAAACGCTACCGCCCAGCGCGGCGCGCGGGCGACAAAGCCCAGCTCACGCTGATGGCGCAGGTCATCAACCTTAATCACTACGCCGTCGATATCAAAACCGAGACTATCTCGCTGCTCGCCTAGCGTCTCACAGTAGTCGGCGACCGCCTGCGGACCTTTGACGACGGCTAACACGGCGCTTGCGCGAAATCCTAATGTGGATAGGCGTGCCATTAGCTCACTATGAGTGGCATCACCTAGCTCAGGCTCTAAACGCACGGCTTGATAGGCGTGAAACTCTAGCGGACGTTTCGCGGTAATCCGCGGGTCTAGCTGGCGTAAGCTGCCGGCAGCGGCATTGCGAGGGTTAGCAAATACTTTGCTGCCCTCTTCGCGCGCGCGCTCGTTAAGCGCTTCAAAGCCCGTATGGCGCATAATCACCTCGCCGCGTACTTCCAGCAGCGCAGGCACGTTGCTGCCCAGCAGCTTAAGCGGCACCGAGCGCAGCGTGCGCAGATTAGAGGTAATGCCTTCACCGCTGCGGCCATCGCCTCGCGTCGCACCGCTCACTAACCTGCCTTGCTCGTAAACGAGCGACACGGCAGCGCCGTCAAGCTTAGGCTCGCAGCTAAAGGCAATCTCATCGGCAGCGCATTCCAGGCGATCAGCCACACGCTCGGCAAAGGTGTGAATATCTTCGCGGCTAAAGGCGTTATCCAACGACAGCATGGGAATCGCATGCGCTACCGATAAAAAACCGTCCGCGGGGGCCGCGCCAACTCGCTGGGTCGGCGAATCGCTGGTGATTAAGTTTGGATAACTGGCTTCTAGCTGCTGTAAACGCTGCAGCTTGCGGTCGTAGTCAGCATCCGTCAGCGTCGGTTTATCCAGGATGTAGTAACGATGATTGGCCTCATCCAAGGCGGCACGCAGTTGGTTTATCTCTTCTCGTGGCTGAGAATCAGACTGACTCATTAGAATGGGTTCCAGTACTAGCTAAAAGCGGCAGCGAAAATGCAAAACAGATATGTAAACACACCTTAAAAACTGCGCCCATTATAAAAGCAGGCGCATAAACAAAAACACCCGCCGTCTGTAAAGAAGGCGGGTGTTAGACAGCAAGCCCGATTTAACGTGCTTGCATATGCCGATGCAGTCGATGACGGCGTTCAAATTCACGCACACGCTGGCGGGCAAATTCAATCGTTTGTGCGGTCATAACGCTGCGATTTTCATCCTTCAGCTCACCGCCCATATGACGAACCAGTACCATGGCCGTCTCGACCATTGCCTCAAATGCAGCGGAGCTATCAACAGCCCCGGGCAGCGGCATCAGCAGCGTTACGCCGGGGGTCATAAATTCACCCATTTCTTGAATGGGGAAAGTGCCCGGCTTAACAACGTTAACCATCGAGAACTGTAGCTCGCTGTCTTCGCTTTCAGTCTCAAAGCGGTGGAAAATACCCATTCCACTGCTGTAGCGCAAACCACATACCATCATGAGCTCAAGCAGTTTGCTGCCATCAAAGCCTTCGGGATCACGCGAAAGCACGCTGATAACCACGACTTCTTCAGCGCCAGAAAGCGTTTCTTTCGCGTGTTCGCCATTAACGTCATGGCGTAAGGCTTTTTCCAAGGTGGGATGAACGCGAACCCGCTGGTTGGACTCTCGCTCGCTCGCGCCCCGGTCATCAAAAGAATCGTCGCTAGCGTATTCTCCGCGCTCATCAGCGTGGTCATAGCCATCTTCATAGGCGGCATGACGGTCTGAATGGCTGTCTGAATGGCTGTTTGAATAGCTTTCGGAATAACGCTCAGTCTCGCGACGCTCTTCCTCTTCAGCGATACGCTGCTGTGCCACCAGTCGATCGGCTGCTGCGGCGCTAGCAGCGACTTCGCGTGCCTGGGCCTGCTCTTGAGCCAGTCGAGCACGCTCAGCATCAGCGGCCTCTTTGGCCTCACGACGCTGCTCCGCTTCTAGTGCCTTACGCTCGGCCTTCTGTTTTGCCAGCGCTTTATCGCAAATGGCTTTCTCGGCTTTTTTACGCTGCCGCTCTAAACGACGCTCAATAAGACGACGTTTAAAAGATCGGCCCATACCTTCAAAATCAACAAGACGATATTCGTCTACCTGATCATCGTCCAGCTCATCATGCTCGCCCACGGTGTCAGAGCGCAGCTTGCGGCGTTTTGGTGCAGCGTCGCTGGAGGCATGTTTGGCAAAGGCGGCATCTTCAGGCTCGGCACGCAGCACGTTCTCGCGTTCAGGCTGCACCGGAGCTTCGACTGATTCACTCGCGCTTATAGAAGCCGCAGCAGGCGTCGTTGCTACTTCCGGCGCCATAGCTTCTGAAACAGCCAGTTCTGGTGCCGATGCTTGAACAGGGGGTGTCTGAGCAGAAACTGGCGTCTCGGTAGCCGCGGATGAATCGGCAATAGAAGCAGACGCTGATTGAGCAGCCTGCGGCGCAGTAAAAGAAACACTGGGCTCGCGGCGCTCATGCTCAGGCGCAGTGTCAGCGATATTGACCTGAGGTGCTGCGGGCGACGCTTTAGCAAACGCTAGCGCTTCCGCTTTCTCGGCTTTTTCAGCTTTACGCTTAGCGACCTTAGCCGTGGCTGAGCGTCTAAACTCAGCAAGCACTCGTG
This sequence comes from Vreelandella profundi, assembly GCF_019722725.1. Taxonomy (NCBI): domain Bacteria; kingdom Pseudomonadati; phylum Pseudomonadota; class Gammaproteobacteria; order Oceanospirillales; family Halomonadaceae; genus Vreelandella; species Vreelandella profundi. The sequence goes on along the minus strand of NZ_CP077941.1, from coordinate 666,716 downwards.
AGGCACCAGGATGCTCTTGACGTTCTAACTTTGGCTTACTTCCTAACCCGCTATAATCAGCAGGCTTAACAACGCGGGCGCCACCGTTAGGAAGCTCCCAATTTATCTCGGCTGCTTTAGCAGCATCATCGGGGTCTTCTAGCTGACTAGCTGAAAGATCCTTCTCTGCCTGGTCAAGGCGGGGTACACGACGCTGTCGTTGAAGTCTTCGCACACCGTCTATAACGATGAGCGATACCAACGCCAGCCCTAAAATAATTAGCCACTCTCTTAGTTCCATGTCGAACGTTCCATGGGCATCTTGCCGGTTGCTAAGGCACTGTGTCTAAAAATTCATGCCTAAATAAAGGTAACGGCGATTAAATAAATACTTGCCATTAATACCACCAAGCATAGCGCGAATGCTATGAAAAGGGCCACTTTTTACTCTATTTCGCACAATTTTTGCACATTAGCAAAACGTTGACACGGTTAAAAGCAAAAAAATAGACCTTAACTTCAAACAAAAGTGCAACGAACATTTGATCAAGGCTCTTTAAGCGGCTTTATATAGAAGCAGTAGAAGCAACAAAGACTGAATTTATCTTAGGAAAGTGCACTGCCACTCCCCCACTAAACATGCTTATGACTTCAAGCTTCAGCCTCTATCTTTAGGCTGCTTAACGGCCTCAAGATCAACTTTAATAGAGGTAATATAGTTAAGTTCAGCGCTTTAGGACATTTTTTTACACATTTAAGTTAATGTTTACAAGCCTATGATTAACAAACCGCTGTTTAAAGTTACAGCTTATTCCAAAATACTTCAGCAGCCGCACTTAATGGCGCAACAGGGCGGGTAAGATGTATTTGTAACGTAACATCCCAACTTTCATCCAACGCACGGACTAAGCGCCCATCGCCAACCTCTTGCTCTGCAAGGCTTTTTGGTAACCATGCCACTCCCTTTCCCTCCAGCGCCATGGACATTAATACCGCGGCTAAGTGGCTACTAAACTGTGGCTTAAGCGCCAAAACCGCGGCTTTGCCATATAAACGATGGGCCACAATACGCCCCAGGCCCGATGCTTCGGTGTAAGCCAAATAAGGCAGCTGATGAGAGGGAATTTCTTGACTTACGCTAGGACTCATCAACGCAACCAGGGTGTCTTCCCCCACCTGTTTGCTAATAAACAGCCCCGGTGCCAAGGGTGAAGGCACGGCAGGGTGTCGGTGGCAGAGCAAAAAAGGCACGTCCCCATGCACCAGTAATTTTTCACACCCTGCCATGCTATCGGAATGAAGACGAATGGCCTCAATCGGAGCACCGTTATCCACTTGGCGAATCCAGCGCGGGAAAAACGTAAACGAAAGCGAGTGAGTCGCGGCAAACGGAAGCGTTTTGGCCATATGCCCAGCCACTTCCTGCGCCTCGGTGCGCAGCCGATAAAGACGGCTCGTGGCTTCAGACGCGTCGGTTAAGATATGCCGCCCGGCTTCCGTCAGCGTGGTGCCTTGCGGCGTTCGCACAAATAGGCTCACCCCCATCCACTGCTCAAGTGAACGTATCCTGCGGCTAAACGCTGGCTGGGTAATATGGCGAGCGTCTGCAGCGCGTACGAAACTGCCTTGCTCCGCTAGGGCGATGAAATCTTCAAGCCAAACAAGTTCCATGGGCAATGCCATTTCAGCATGGGGTTGCGGATTAATAGCATTGGTTGCGCTGAATTACCACGTTTATTGTTAGGCACTAAACCGATAAAGGAATGCCCTATGCGCATCGTTGAAATCCGCGAAAAAACCGTTTCCATTGCCTCGCCCATCGCCAATGCTTATATCGATTTCTCCAAGATGACCTGTTCTGTGGTCGCCGTCGTGACCGACGTAATACGCGACGGTAAGCCTGTGATTGGCTATGGGTTTAACTCCAATGGACGTTATGGCCAGGGTGCGCTGATGCGCGACCGTTTTTTGGATCGCATCAGCGAAGCTGACCCAGAAAGCCTTATCGATCAAGAGAATAACAACCTTGATCCGTTTGCTATCTGGAAAACCTTAATGACCAACGAAAAGCCCGGCGGCCACGGCGAGCGCTCGGTTGCGGTAGGCACAATCGACATGGCCGTTTGGGACGCTGTGGCTAAAATAGAAGGCAAACCACTCTATAAGCTGTTGGCCGACCGTTACCGCAACGGTGTCGCCGACGATAAAGTGTGGGTATACGCGGCGGGCGGTTATTACTATCCCGGCAAAGACCACAGTAAACTGCAAGATGAAATGCGCAGCTATTTAGACCGCGGTTATAACGTAGTCAAAATGAAGATTGGCGCGGCGTCGCTTGAAGAAGATTTACGCCGCATTGAGGCGGTCATTAAGGTTGTAGGTGACGGCAGCCGCGTCGCCGTTGATGCTAACGGCCGCTTTGATCAAGCCACCGCTATCGCCTATGCCGAAGCGCTAAAGCCTTACAATCTATTTTGGTATGAAGAAGCTGGCGACCCGCTTGACTACGCCCTTCAGGCAGAGCTTGCTAATCATTACGACCTGCCTATGGCGACCGGCGAAAACCTGTTCTCGCATCAAGATGCGCGCAACTTGTTACGCCATGGCGGCATGCGCCCTGACCGCGACTTTGTTCAGTTTGACTGCGCACTCTCTTACGGCTTAGTTGAATACATGCGCACGCTGAAGGTAATGGAAGACCTGGGCTGGTCATCGCGCCGCGTCGTTCCCCATGGAGGCCACCAGATGTCGTTGAACATTGCGGCCGGCCTGCATTTAGGTGGCAACGAGTCGTATCCGGATGTTTTTCAACCCTTTGGTGGTTTCGCTGACGGCATTCAAGTGGAAAATGGCTATGTTGGCCTGCCGGATATTCCAGGCGTAGGCTTTGAAGCGAAGTCCAAACTGTACGCGGTCATGCGTGAACTGGGTGAGGGCTAAGGACTAAGGACTAAGCGCGAAGGGGCTTAATCAACCAGCGCGGCCGCCTCTTCAATACCTACCGAGACTAGTCTCGAGACGCCGGGCTCTTGCATGGTCACCCCCATCAAGCGCTCGGCGGCCTCCATGGCAATTTTGTTGTGAGTGATGTAAATAAACTGAACGTTTTCAGACATCTCTTTCACCAGCCTGGCGTAACGCCCAACGTTAGCGTCATCCAGCGGCGCATCCACTTCATCTAGCATACAAAAAGGCGCGGGATTAAGCTGGAAGATCGCAAACACCAGCGACAACGCCGTCAGCGCTTTTTCTCCGCCTGATAGCAGATGAATGGTGCTGTTTTTCTTGCCCGGCGGGCGAGCCATGATCGCTACCCCCGTTTCCAACAAATCATCGCCCGTCAGCGTTAACCATGCCGCACCGCCGCCAAACACGCGCGGAAACAAAACTTGCAGCCCGGCATTAACCTGATCAAAGGTCTCCCGAAAGCGTATGCGCGTTTCTTGATCAATGCGCTTAATCGCTCTTTCTAACGTTTCCAGCGCCTCGGTAAGCTCAGCGTGCTGTGCCTCTAAATAATTACGTCGCTCAGCCTGCTGGTCGTACTCTTCAATAGCGGCAAGGTTGATTGCCCCTAAGCGGCGTATCTTATCGGTGGTACTTTCCAGACGTTCTTGCCAGCTCGTTTCAGTGGCCTCCTGAGGCAGCTGTTCGGCAAGCGTTTCAGCGTTATGGCCTAATTCTGCCAGTTGCTCATCTTGAGTGGCGGCTTTCAATGCCAGCGCCTGCACGTCCATGCGACGCTGCTGTAGCTGTTCGCGGCTCTGCTCTAGATTGCGCTCATGCTGCTGGCGGGCAAGCTCATCATTGCGCAGCTGTTCTGCCAGCGCTTGAGCCTGCTGGCGGGTCGCGTTTAAGCGCCCTTCCTGCTGCTCACGCTGATGCAGCAGCTCTTCAAGCTCTTCGCCCGCCAGCTCATCGGGCTCAATCAGCATTTCACGGGACTCTTCAAGCTCGGCAATGCGCAGCGATAGGCGTTCTTCAGAGTCACTGGAGCGCGACTGCTGCGAGCGCAGGCTAGCGCGCTCGGCATTTAAGCGTTCGCGCTCAAGCGCCAGCGCCTGCTGCTGCGCTTTAAGCGGCGAATGCTGCTGGGTCAGCTGGTCACGCTGCTCGCGCAAAAAGCGGCGCTGTTCCGAGGCCTGCTCGCGTCCTTCTGCGGTGCTTTCCAGCTGCGCCATCGCCTCGTTCCAGCGTGCGCGCTGCTCATCTAAGGTAAGTACTAACTCCGCCTCATCCTCTTGCAGCTGGGCAAGTTCTTCATCCAGCTCTGTCGCACGGCCGGCTAAATGCTCAAGACGCTGAGCGAGGCTACGCTCTTTCACCGCCAGCTGCTGTAGGCTAGCGGCGTGGCTGCGCTCCTGCTCAGCCTGCTGATCGCGAGCCTGATCCAGCGCCTCAATAGCCTCACTGGCGGCTTCACACTGCTCTTCGGCCAGCGCTAGCGCTTCTTCTTCGCTCTCACGACGCTCATTGAGTTCAACGTAGCGTCGACGGATAAGCAGCAATCCATCAATACCCTCGCCGTTGGCCTGTTGATGCAACCAGCCCCGGCCTAGCCAAACGCCGTCGCGGCTCACCACGCTTTCGCCGGGTGCTAGGTGCGCGACCTGCTGCTGCGCCTCGCCAGCCGTTTCCGTGTAGTGAATACTTGCTAACCATTCACTCAGCGCCCCCGCGCCTTTTACTAGGCTATCCAGCCGCTGGCCCGCGGTTGATGGTGCTGGCGACGCTTGATCAATCAAACACCAGTCGGTAGCCAGCGCATCAGGCAAAGCGGCGAGCTGATGGCTAGCGACCAGGCGAGCATTAAGCCACGGCGCGAGAAGCCAAGAAGTAAGCGCTTCCCAACCGGGTGTCACTTGAAGCACCTCGCCCAGCTGAGGCGCCTGTTCGAGACCCAGCGCTTCCAGGCGAGCCCCAATCTCAGGGTCATGATCCGCCAGGGCCGCATCCATCAGCGCTTGAAGCGAGGCAAGTTCCCCCTGCTGCTGGCTTAACGCGGCACGCTGTTGATCCCGTGACTGTACGGCCTGCTGATACGCTGCTTTAGCATCGCTGTAGCGCTGCTGCCACTGGTCGCGACCGGCGTGAAAGTCGTCGGCCTGCTGCTGAGCATCCGCTAACTGCGCGTGGCACAAAGCGTGCTCATCGCGCAGCTCGGTGAGATCAGCCACCTCGCTACGCTGCTGACGGCGGCGCTGATTTTCAGCCTGCAAGCGCTGAATCCGTTGTTCTAAGTCCCGCAGTTGATCCTGGCTTCGCTCAGCATCGCGGCTGGCGTCGCGCCAGCGCGTTTCAGCGTCGGCCCACTGGTGCTCGACCGCTTCCAGCGCTGGAGAGGCATCGGCCAGCGATTGCTCAAGGCGTTCAAGCTGCTCTTCCAACGCGTCGTGTTCGGGCTGCAAGTCGTCAAAGCGTTCATCAATCGCGGCTAAGCGAAGCTGATCACCTTCGCTAACGCACCGCTGCTCGTCTAACTCACCGCGGGCGGTGGCGATATCGCTAGCCAGCTGCGCTTCACGGCTGCGGCGATGCGCCTGATCTTGCTCCAGCCGTGCAATGCGCGTAGTGGTTTCAAAGAACTGCTGCTGATGACGATCAAGCACTTCGGACAGCTCGTCATGCTGCTCGCGGGCTTGTTCCAGTCGTGTTTCGCATTGGCGAACGCCAAAGACGTCTTTCTCAACGGCGATCTCCAGCTCGCGAACGCGACTTTCTTGATGTGACTGTTCGACGCGCAGGGTTCGACCGCGCAATAGCGCAAGCTCACCTTTGAGGCGATACTCCAGCTGCTTTAGCTCTTGATAACGTTTGGCGGCTTCGGCCTGACGCTTAAGGCGATCGAGCTGCTTATCCAGCTCTTCGCGAATATCGTCAAGACGCTCCAAATTTTCCTGGGTCCGCCGCATGCGGTTTTCGGTTTCCCGGCGGCGCTCTTTGTACTTGGAGATGCCCGCAGCTTCTTCTAGCGTCGAGCGCAGATCGTCGGGGCGAGCTTCAATCAGCCGCGAAATCATTCCTTGCCCAATAATGGCGTAGGAGCGCGGTCCTAAACCTGTCCCCATGAACAGGTCAGCGATATCACGGCGGCGGCACTTCTGGCCGTTGAAGAAGTAATTGGATTGCCCATCCCGCGTCACTAAGCGCCTAACGACGATTTCGGCATACTGCGCATAAACGCCGCCCATACTGCCGTCGCTATTGTCGAACTTGAGCTCTATAGACGCTTGGCTGATCGGTTTACGGCCGGTCGAGCCGTTAAAAATAACGTCGGCCATGGATTCGCCGCGCAGCGTTTTTGCCGAAGACTCGCCCATCACCCAGCGCACGGCGTCAATAATGTTGGATTTTCCACAGCCGTTGGGCCCCACAATGGCGGTCATATTGCCATCAAAAGGCACCGTCACGGGATCCACAAAGGACTTAAAGCCGACCAAACGTATTGAGGTTAAGCGCATAGCGAGACCACGCCCTGGTTATTGAAAACAGGGCTACTCAAAACATAGCTACTCAAAAACATAGTCCTTCAAAACATAGTCCTTCAAAACATAGCCCTTCAAAAAACGGTTATTTAAGTGCATGGCTATTCACTACTTCGTCGACGTTTTCTTCGGGCCCTTCGGAATCCGCGTCCAGCCGCTCTTGGGCAATGCGAATACCCTCACGCAGCGAGTCGGCGGCATTCGGATCTGGCATAGTGGCGATCGCGCGGCGCCAGCGGTCAATCGCCTGCTCATAATCGCCATTATCAAAGGCGTGCAGACCCAGCATTCCCAGCACGGTGGGCTCACGCGGGTCTTTGGCCAGCGTTTCGTCTACCAGCGCCTGTACCTCATCGGTAAGCTCTCGCTCGGCCATAAAAAAGCGAATCTGCGCGAGCTGAGCCAGCAGCGGTGGAAGACGCCCTTCAATCTCGATCAGACGCTCCAAGGCGCCAACGGCTTGAGGCATCTGCCCCGTTTCGCGGTAAAGCGGAAACAGGGTGCCCCACACATTGGGGTTATTCGGCTGGCGCTCCGCCTGCTCTTGCATGCGCTCAATATACGTATCAAGCGACCCTTCCGGGTCTTGCTGCACGGCTTGCTGCACCTCAAGCAATATTAGATCGCCCTCAGCACCCTTTTGCTGATACCAGACCACGCTAACCGCCACCACCGCCACCATTATCAGCGGCACCGCTAAACGCCCGGCGTGGGCAGGTTTAAGCGGGCGGCGCTCGCGTATGGCGGTGTCTTCTAGCAGGCTACGCTCCAGCTCCAAACGGTCTTCTTCAAAGCGTTCGGCGTCAATGTCGCCGCGCTCGTGCGCGGCTTCAAGCGAGGCAAGGCGACGCTTGAAAATCGCGACATTCTGCTCATCGGAGCTGTCGCTGGCTTCAAACTGGCGCTGCTGTTCATGCAGTGCACGCGCACTCCTGAGCGGCGATACTAACAGCCATAGCGCAGGTAGCAATAAAACGGCAATCGCAATCCAAAGCAGCGTCATGAAGACCTCTTACGGTTAACCAGCGCCTCAACACGCTGACGCTCTTCCGCGCTCAGCGCTTTGGCCGAGGCGTTGCGGCGAGCGCGGACCATCAGCACCACTACCAGCGCCCCCAGCAGTACCAGCGCAATAGGCAACCCCCAAAGCAGGTACGTGCGGTTCTCTAAGCGCGGATTGTACAGAATGTACTCGCCAAACCGTTGCACCATATGATCAACAATTTCGATATCCGACCGGCCTTCTTGCAGCAATTGGTAAACGCGGTCGCGCATGTCTGCGGCAATCGGCGCGTTAGAGTCACCGATGGCCTGATTTTCACACAGCGGGCAGCGCATGGCGGCGGTTAAATCGTAATAGCGCGCCTGCATCACCGGGTCGTCAAATTGACGCAGTTCAATCCCACCCGCCGCCGCACTAGAGGCGATGATCATTATCATCATTGCTGCAACGACACGTATTAACGCCATTTCTCCACCTCCGGAAGAATCCGTTCGCGCACGTCATCCGGCGATATATAACCTTTGTGGTGATAGCGAATCACGCCCTTGGCATCGACAAGAAACGTTTCAGGCGCACCGTAAACGCCAAGGTCAAAGCCTAGCTCGCCCTGGGGATCAAAAATATTGGCTTCAAACGGGTCGCCAAATTCGTTGAGAAACGCTAAGCCTTTCTCGCGGATGTCACGGTAGTTGACGCCTATCATGCGAACGTCGTGATCCGCTAACTCTAAAAGCTGCGGCATCTCTTGCTTGCACGCGGGGCACCACTCGCCCCATACGTTCACCAACGTTACCTCGCCTTCCAGCAGCGTTTGGTCAACGCGCTGATTTTCATCGCGCAGCGTGACTGCTTCAAAGCTTGGAAACGGCCTCGCCATCAGCGCTGAGTCGCGCTGCGAAGGATCCAGCGACAAGCCTTTATAAAAGAACAGCGCTAAGCCTAAAAAGCACAGCGGCAGCAGTAATAGCAGTAGCCTTCGTTTCATACCGCCACCTTCTGCGCCGCATTGCGGTGGGCAGTCGAAGTTGGCGTCTCACGCGCTACTGTGACGCGGCGATAGCGCTTGTCGAGCACAGCGAGCACACCACCAAACGCCATCAATAAGGCGCCCAGCCACAGCCAGCGCACAAACGGTTTGTACTGCACACGCATTGCCCAGCTGCCGTCGCCTAGGTCTTCGCCCATCGCAACATAAAGGTCGCGAAATAGCCCCGCCCGCAGGGCGACCTGGGTCATCGGCATACCGGTCGCAAGATAAAAGCGCTTTTCAGGGCGCATGGTAAAGCGGCGCCCTGACTCGCCGCGCTGCACCTGAATTATCGCGGTGTCTGCCAGAAAGTTAGCGCCGCGGCGCTCGGCCAGCTCGCTCATGGTGAACTGATAGCCCGCCACTTCTACCGTGGTGCCTGGTGACATGCGCACGTTGCGTTCAATGTTGTAGTTAGAAACCACCGTTACACCAACAATGGCGACAGCTACGCCCACGTGGCCTAGCACCATGCCCCAGTATGATAATGAGAGCTTGCGCACCCCGGCGGAAAACGAGCGGGCATGGCGGGTTTTATCAACGATATCGCGCAGTATCGGCAGCACAACCCACAGCGCAGAGACAATACCCAGAGAGACCAGCAGATTCCACTCGCCGCGATAAAGCAGCGGCATTATTGCCCCAATGACCAGCGCCGCAGTTCCCGCCCACCAGAGCTTATGGATAAGGTCTTTAGCCGCCATACCTTTCCAACGGGTGACCGAGCCAAGGCCCATAAACACACACATCATCACGGTTAATGGCACAAACAGCGCGTTAAAATAAGGCGGGCCCACGCTGATTTTTCCAAGATTTAGGGAATCTAGAATCAACGGATAAACGGTGCCGAGTAACACGGTGACGGTCATAATGACCAGAAAGACGTTATTGATCAGCAGCAGCGCATCTCGGGAGAGCCAGTTAAAGCCGATGCTATGGCTCACACGCGGCGCGCGCAGAGCGAACAGCAGCAGTGATAGCGTTACCGTAATGGCCAACAGAATCAGAATAAAGAGCCCACGGTCAGGGTCGTTGGCGAAAGCATGCACGGAGGTCAATACGCCGGAGCGCACTAAAAAAGTCCCCATCAGCGACAGCGAAAAAGTCGAAATCGCCAGCAGCACGGTCCAGCTTTTAAAGGAACCGCGCTTCTCAGTCACCGCCAGCGAGTGCACCAGCGCGGTACCGGTTAGCCATGGTAGCAGCGAGGCATTTTCAACCGGGTCCCAAAACCACCAGCCGCCCCAGCCAAGCTCGTAATAAGCCCACCAACTGCCCAGCGCGATGCCTACGGTCAAAAATGCCCACGCTACATTGGTCCAAGGCCGCGCCCAGCGCGCCCAGGCCGCATCTAGCCGGCCGCCCAACAGCGCCGCGATGGCAAATGCAAACACCACAGAAAAGCCCACATAGCCCATATAAAGCATCGGCGGATGGACAATAAGCCCAATGTCTTGGAGCAGCGGATTCAGGTCGGCACCGTCTGACGGCATGTTGGGCAGCAGTCGTTCAAAGGGGTTAGAGGTAATCAGAATAAATAGCAAAAAACCAACGCAGACCATGCCCATTACGCCCATCACTCGGGCGACCATATCCCGCGGCAGGTTACCGGTGAACCTACTTGCAGCAAATCCCCAACCCGCCAGCATCAGGCTCCACAGCAGCACCGAGCCTTCATGATTACCCCATACCGCACTGAATTTGTAATACCAGGGCAGCAGCGAGTTGGCGTTATTGGCCACGTTCGCCACGCTAAAATCATCGAGCATATAGCTCGCGGTTAGGCAGCCGTAGGCGATGGCGACAAACAAAAACTGCCCTGCCGCCATCGCTTGGCCGTAGGCCATCCACAGGGGCCTTCGCGTCGCCGCGCCGGCAAGTGGCATCACCGCCTGCACCACTGCCATAAGCAGCGCAATAATCAGCGCAAAGTGGCCAATTTCAGGAATCATTGTGATGAACATGGGCGCTCCGAATTAGCACTGACTGGTCGGTAAGCAGGCACAGCCATATCGTTACTTACCGGCGCTGTTGGTCTGATAGTCGGCAGGCGAATAACCCGCCTCTTTCAACGCCTGGGCTACTTCCGGCGGCATATAGTTCTCATCGTGACGGGCAAGGACCTTATCGGCGTACAAATGGCCGTCGGCCTGAAGCTCACCCACCACTACCACGCCTTGGCCTTCACGAAAAAGGTCGGGCAAGATGCCGCTATAAGTGACCTGAAGGTCATCAACATAGTCCGTCACGATAAATTCAACGTCCAGGCTGTCAGGGTCGCGGGCCACCGAACCTTCTTTGACCATCCCACCGGCACGAATTTGTCGCGCCATGGGGGCTTCACCTTGGGCGATCTGTACCGGGCTAAAAAACAAATTAATATTAGCGCGCAGCGCGTAAAGAGTTAGCCCTACGGCGATCGCCGCCAGCGACACCAAGCCTAGGATAACAAACAGCTTCTGTTTTCGTTTAGGCGTCATGGCGCGCTCCTTTCGAGCGCCTGGCACGACGCTTCAAGACCCTAAGCAATTGACGCTGTTCAAGGCGCGCATGCCAAGCGCTTGCGAGCATCAATAGTGCCGTCACGCCCCAGGCCGCCCAAACGTAAGGAGCATGGCCGCCCATGGCGAGAAAGTCAGAAAAGGAGGTAAATGCCATTAGTGCGCCTTCTTCGTTGCAGTGCTCAACATCGGATCTGTCAGCAACTCTTGCACCCAGCGCTTACTGGCTTCCCGCCGCAGAATCTCGCTACGCGTGCGCATCAGCGTTATCGCGATAAAGAAGCAGTAAAAACCCAGCAGCATAATGACCAGCGGCAGCCACATTTGTGTGGGCATGGTCGGCCGCGAGGTTAACGTAAATGAAGCGGGCTGATGCAGGGTGTACCACCAATCAACCGAATACTTAATGATGGGAATATTGATAATACCCACCATCGTCAGCACCGAAGCAGCACGAGAGCCGCTGTCGCGCCGGGCAAACGCGCCACGTAAGGCGATGATGCCGAGATAAAGAAACAGCAGAATCAGCATTGAAGTGAGCCGCGCATCCCACATCCACCAGGTACCCCAGGTAGGCACCCCCCATACGGCACCGGAAAACAGCGCTATAAAGGTCATCACTGCCCCAAACGGCGCCATCACTGTCGCCGCCATATCGGCTACTTTAATTTTCCAAACCATAAACACCAGGCCCGACACGGCCATGGCGATAAAAATGGATTGAGCCAACAAAGCAGCCGGCACGTGTACATAAATAATCCGGAAGCTGTTGCCCTGCTGGTAATCCGCAGGCGCAAATACCAGCCCCCATAGCGAACCAACGACCAATAGCAGCACCGCGGCGGCCCAAAACCAGGGCTGTATTTTAGCACTTATGCCATAGAACCACCGAGGCGATCCCAGCTTATGTATAAAGGCCCACATAGCGTGTTTTGTCCTCAACCGTTAATACTAATACGCAGCGATGCGGCAATCGCCCACGGCGCCAGCATCAGCGAGGCGGCAAGCAGCGCGCCTAAAATAGCTAAATGTGCGGCGACACCGCTGCCGACAATCGCCGCCTGCACCGCGCCCGCGCCAAAAATCAATATCGGGATCGTCAGCGGCAGCACCAGCAACGAGAGCAGCACGCCGCCGCGCGCCAAGCCGACGGTTAGCGCCGCGCCAATCGCGCCAATCAAACTCAGGCTGGCCGACCCCAGCGCAAGCGACAGCGTTAACGCGGCGTAGCTGCCGCTAGGCAGCGACAGCATAATGCCTAACAGCGGCGCGATCAGCGCTAAGGGCAAGCCGGTTAGCAGCCAATGAACGACTACTTTTGCTAGGCTCAACGCGGCCAATGAGTGCGGGGCTAACAGCAGTTGCTCAAGACTGCCATCGTCATAGTCGCTGCGAAACAGGCTATCTAATGACAGCAGCGCGGCTAATAGCGCGGCCACCCAGAGCAAACCCGGTGCAATCATTGCCAACAGCTCAGGGTTGGGGGAAATAGCCATTGGGAACAGGGTAATCACGAGCGCAAAAAATACTAATGGATTAAGAATGTCACCGCGACGGCGAAGTAACAGCGTTAAATCACGTAATAGCGTGGCTTTTACCGCTGTCATTAGCCCGCCCTTATAGTCGCGCAGCGGCGCAACCGGGCCGATCGCTGAACCGTCTAAACAACCAGGCGTTGAAGGCTGTGAAGAGCCATTTGAAGTGCGATGCAACGCTGTCTCCTTCTACCCCAGCGCTACCTGCCTCAGCAGCGGCGAGGCGGATAGCTCGTGATGTGTAGTGACGAGTACGCTGCCACCTGACTCTGCATGCGCAACAAGCTGCCTTTCAAGATCAGCAGTGCCATTACGATCAATCGCGGTAAAGGGCTCATCCAATACCCACAGCGCTCGCGGCGTCAGCGTTAACCGCGCCAATGCCACTCGCCGCTGCTGACCCGCCGACAGCTGCCCGGCAGGCACCTCTTCAAAACCAGTAAGCCCGACGCTTTCAAGCGCATTCAATCGCTGCTCTTCGTCGTTTTTTTCATCGCTCAGCGCCTGATACCACGCCAAATTTTCTAGCGGCGAAAGCCCTAATTTTATGCCGGGGGCATGTCCCAAATACAACAGATTGGCGAGAAAGTGGTCACGCGCCTTGTTCATTAACGTGCCATTCCAGAACAGCGCGCCCTGATAGTCGCTGAGCTGCCCGGAGAGGATCTTTAGCAGGGTTGTTTTGCCGCAGCCATTGGGCCCTTCAATACGCACGATTTCACCGCTATGGATATCCAGATTCAGCCCTTTAAATAGCCAGCGGTCATCACGTTCACAGCCAAGCTCTTGGGCTTGTAGATGCAGGCTCAAGCGTCTCTCCAGGCACATTGATTTCGCGTCGAACTCTACACGGAAAGCCTTCTTCTCGCCACTTGCACGATCTACCGCCAGCCGTTTGAACAATGGACACCAATGACTAATTAGACGAATTACCGCTAGCACTGTATGCAAAAACAGGCCTATACTAAAACCACTGTATGGAAAGACATGCTTTGCGCGATTCAGCAACGCCTGCACCGCTAAAGCGATTGTCTGCAGTCAATGTTTAAGGTCGCTACCTTTAAGGCCACTACGCATGAACGAAGCCTAACCAGCCGGCGTAGCAATGGAGATTCCCAAATGACGATATCAATGGCAGCATCTACCGCTACGCCCACTCACAGGCAGCCACTGCCGCGCCCTTATGCATTGGCGTCTAACGTTACGCGGCACAACACCTATGCGCTTAAAGTACGCGGCAATGCGATGCGCGATTGCAACTTATTCGATGGCGATGTCATTATTATTCGGCGCTACCAGCACGATACTCAAACAGAAACCGCCGTTGCCGAAATCAATCAGCAGAAAATAGCGCTTAAGCAGCTCGCCATAAGCCGTTCTGGCGTGCAGCTATGGCCAGAAGACGCGCTGCAGCCAGCGCTATTTTTGCATAATCGAGATATTCAGGTACTTGGCATGGTGATGGGTGTTGAACCTCATGTGAGCAAGCCTGCTATTACGGAGCATTAATGCGTTACCGGGTTCCCAAACTGCCTGCATCCATATGGCATACGGCTGACATTGACGTAGAGAAGAGCCAATTTATAACCTGGATATGTTACGCCCCTGACATTGGTGCGTTCACCGCTCTGCTGAATGCTGCTAAAACGGCACACCCTAATGCGAGCCATCACTGCACTGCCTACATTGCAGGGCCGCCAGGCGAGCAGAACTTTATTGGCTTCTCTGACGATGGTGAACCTGGCGGTACCGCCGGCAGGCCGATGTATCAGGTGCTACAAGGCAGTCAGCTTGGTCACATTGGCTGTGTGGTCATTCGTTATTTTGGTGGCACAAAGCTTGGCACCGGTGGTTTAGCCCGCGCCTACGCTCAGGCAGTCAGCCATGCGCTTGAGACACTGCCCACCTGCGAGGTCATTGAGCGCGACATTTACACCCTACGACTAAGTTTTGCCCAAGAAGCGATTGCTCGCGCCTGGTGCGAAGAGCGGGATATTCCCATTGAACAAGCCGATTACGATGGAAACGGCGTCCGGTTAGCCGTTGGCTGGCCACGCGACTGCCCGCTCGACTTTTCCCCGCTGGAAAACCGCTTAAAGAGCACGATTGAGTTTCATACCGCCCTGCCATAAAAAACGCGACAGCTGAAATCTTCAGCATGCCGCGCTCTCATCGCTAACGTTTCAACTCTGCGCCTAAAACCTGTTTTTAAAATCCGCTATTAAAACCAACGCTTAAAAACGGCCTGAGTATGCACTCTGATGCCAATGGCCGATTAACCCAGATATTTAATCATTACCCCGGCAGCGACCGCTGAGCCAATCACCCCGGCCACGTTGGGACCCATGGCGTGCATTAACAGAAAGTTATGCGGGTTGGCTTCAAGCCCTACTTTATTCGCCACACGGGCTGCCATCGGCACGGCGGACACGCCTGCGGCGCCAATGAGCGGATTAATGGGCATTTTACTCACCAGGTTCATTAGTTTGGCCATCAATACCCCGGCGGCCGTACCAATACCAAAAGCGACAATCCCTAATCCCAGTATCCCCAGCGTCTCAAATGCCAGAAAGCTTTCGGCCATGAGTTTAGAGCCCACGGACAAACCTAGGATAATCGTTACGATATTGATCAGCGCGTTTTGCGCGGTATCCGACAAGCGCTCGACCACCCCACACTCGCGCATCAGATTACCGAAACAGAACATGCCCAGCAGCGGCGCAGCATCGGGTAAAAACAGCGCAACCAAAATCAACAGCATCAGCGGGAAGACGACTTTTTCCAGCCTGGACACCGCCCGTAGCTGCGTCATTTTAATTTCACGCTCTTTCTGAGTGGTCAAAAGACGCATGATTGGCGGCTGAATCAACGGCACCAATGCCATATACGCGTAAGCGGCTACGGCGATCGCACCCAGCAGCTCAGGCGCTAGCACGCTTGATACGTAAATAGACGTCGGGCCATCCGCGCCACCGATAATACCAATAGCGGCCGCCTGATTAAGCGAGAAATCCATCACGCCCATAGAGGTGAGCAGCACGGCGCCAAACAGGGTGGCAAAAATACCAAACTGAGCGGCTGCGCCTAAAAACAACGTGCGCGGATTGGCGAGCAAAGGGCCAAAATCGGTCATGGCCCCCACGCCCATAAAGATAATCAGCGGCGCAATACCCGAGCCAATCGCCACTTTATAGAAGCTATACAGCATACCGTCGCTGTAGCCGACGCTCATGGCGATATCACGCGCGGCGCGCAGCTGGTCTGGCGCAACGCCATCGTGGGCAATCACTTTCAGCATTTCTCGCCATGTTTCAAGACCGCTGGCCGGGTCCAGCGTGGCGCCTATCGCTGTTGCTATCTGCTGCAGAACGACAGGTTTAGCAACGTCAATCGCCTGGTCTAACGCTGAAAGCGCCAGCCCTGCTTCGGGTATGTTGGCAAGAATGCCACCAAAGCCAATCGGCACTAGCAGCAGCGGCTCAAACTTCTTATAAATGGCCAGGTAGAGCAGCAATAGCCCCACTAAGATCATTGCCGCCTGACCAAGCTCAAGGTTATACAGCCCAGAGCCTTCCCATAAGGTTACTAATTTATCCATTACCGAGTGCCCTTAAAGTTCGATCAGCGTGTCGCCTACGGCGACGCTGTCGCCCTCGCTGACGTTAACCTTAGACACAGTGCCTGCGCTGCTGGCGCGCACTTCGGTTTCCATTTTCATCGCTTCCAGGATAATGACGACATCACCGTCAGCGACCTGATCGCCAGGACGCACATTCACCTTAAAAATATTGCCTGCCAGCGGCGCATCGATGCTTTCCCCGCTAGGCGCGGGCGCTTCCTGAGGAGCGGCGGCCGTCGTCGCGCTTGCCGTTTGCTCCTGCACCTCGCCGAGCTCGCCCCCTTCAGACACTTCCACCACGTAGGCTTTGCCATTGAGCTTAACGGTATAGGTCTCTGGGCCGCCATTTGCGACTGGCGGCTTACTTTCAGCCGGAGCAGCCGCTTTACCGGCGCTCGCATCCGCCGCCTGAGGCACGGGTTCAAAGACATCGGGGTTATCGCGATGTTTCAAAAACTTCAAACCAATCTGCGGAAACAGGGCATAGGTCAGCACGTCATCAACTGTCTGCTTACCCTCTGCCAGCCGGATACCGTCCGCACCGGCCTTCTCTTTCAGCTCTGTGGCCAGCCTTTCCATTTCCGGCGCAAGGTTATCCGCCGGGCGGCAGGTAATCGGCTCACCGCCTTCTAATACGCGCTTTTGCAACTCTGCGTTAAAGGGCGCAGGGGCCGCGCCGTACTCACCCTTGAGCAGCGCCTGCACTTCTTTGGAAATAGACTTGTAGCGCTCGCCCATCATCACGTTCATGACGGCCTGCGTGCCGACAATTTGTGAAGTTGGCGTAACCAGGGGAATAAACCCCAGGTCTTCACGCACACGTGGAATCTCGCTCAGCACGTCGTCGAGCTTGTCGCCAGCGCCCTGTTCTTTAAGCTGGCTTTCCATGTTGGTCAGCATGCCGCCCGGCACCTGGGCAATCAGAATGCGCGAATCAATGCCCCGCAGCGAGCCCTCAAAGGCGGCGTATTTTTTACGCACTTCGCGGAAATAACCGGCAATATCTTCCAGCAATTCAAGATCCAAACCGGTATCGCGGTCGGTGTCTTTGAGCATCGCGACCACCGATTCGGTCGGGCTGTGGCCGTAAGTCATCGACATCGAAGAGATTGACGTATCAACGTTATCAATGCCCGCCTCGACGGCTTTTAGAATGGTCGAGGTCGAGAGGCCGGTCGTGGCATGGCAATGCAGGTGTATCGGAATCGACAGCTCTTTCTTCAGCCGAGTAACAAGATCAAACGCCGTGTAGGGAGTAAGCAGCCCCGCCATATCCTTGATAGCCAATGAATCTGCGCCTAAACCTGCAATGGTTTTGGCGAGATCGACCCAGCTATCCAGGGTATGTACCGGGCTCACGGTATAAGAAATGGTGCCCTGAGCATGGCCTTCTACATTTCGCACCGCCTGAATGGCGCGCTCAAGGTTGCGCGGGTCATTCATCGCATCAAACACGCGAAAAACATCCACACCGTTGGTTTTTGCCCGCTCCACGAACTTATCCACTACGTCGTCCGCATAGTGGCGATAGCCTAACAAGTTCTGGCCACGTAGCAGCATTGCCTGGGGCGTATTCGGCATGGCTTCTTTCAAGGCGCGGATACGCTCCCACGGGTCTTCACCCAGGTAACGAATGCAGGCGTCATAGGTGGCACCGCCCCATGTTTCCAACGACCAGTAGCCAACTTGATCAAGCTTTTCAGCGATCGGCAGCATATCGTCCAAGCGCATACGCGTTGCAAACAGCGATTGATGGGCATCGCGCAGCACAACATCGGTAATGCCTAGAGGGCGTTTTACTTCGTTCATGGTCTTAGCTCACAGTAGAGAATGGCAAGTTTGTAGTAAAGTTAACAAAAAAATAGCCAAAAAGTAGCTTTAACGAAAAAAACAAGAAAGTTAACTACGTCGCGTGGAGCGATAACGGTGCACTGCAGCACTAATGACGGCCATGACCTCTTCATCCGGCGAGGAAGACACAGAAGAGCTTAGTGACTTTCTACCCGTATCAGCGACAACAGGCACCGGTTGAAAGCGGTCAATTAGCTTTGACATCAGCGTGACGCTGACCACTAAAATAGCAAGAAAAACAAACACTACGCCCATTCCGAGCGCCATCAATGCTAGCCCGTCCTGCAATAGTTCTTGATCCTGCATAAGACGCTCTCCTTCGTTTATAAGTGCTGCTTATAGGCACATGATTACGCCCATGCAATGAAAGGCGCTTGGCGCAGTAAAGGGAATACACTAACCTGCCACACCCAGAATAGAATGCAATGGCGCGATAGTGGAAGTCATGGTTGTTAATTTACTACATAACGGAAGAATTGGCCTAGCCCCCATGGAGGGAGTGATCGATGCGCTCACCCGCGATCTCCTAACCCGCCACGCGGGGTTCGATTGGACGGTGACGGAGTTTGTCCGCGTGGTTGATGCATGCCTGCCGCCACGGGTGTTTTACAAGCACTGTCCGGAGCTTGCTCAGCCCCCTGTGGCAACCCCGAGCGGTATTCCGGTACATCTGCAGCTGCTCGGCTCTGACCCTAGCGCCCTGGCCGCCAACGCACGCCAGGCGCTCCACTTAGGCGCAGTGAGCGTTGACCTTAATTTCGGCTGCCCCGCCAAGCTAGTCAACCGACACGACGGCGGCGCGGCACTGTTACGCCAACCGGAGCGTGTCTATCAAGCGGTGAAAGCCGTTGCAGATGCGCTGGACGGCGAAATTCCGGTGACCGCCAAGATTCGCCTAGGCTTCTCCAATCGGCGCTTAGCGGTGGCCTGCGCGCAAGCAACTGAGGCGGGCGGCGCGGCGCACCTGGTGGTGCATGCGCGCACCCGTGACGAGGGCTATCGCCCACCGGCGCACTGGGAGTGGATCGGCAAGATTCGTCGGCATGTCAGCATTCCAGTGGTCGCCAACGGCGATATCTGGACGCTTGAAGATTACTGGAAAGCGCGCACGCTCTCAGGATGTGAAGACGTCATGCTAGGACGCAGCGCGCTGGCAGACCCCTGGCTTGCACCGCGCATTCGCCATTGGCAGAAAACCGGAGAGCGGCTGCCTGAAAGCAGCTGGGCGATGCGCGCGAGCGTACTTCAAGAGTACGCCGCCCTACAGCGACAGCACCTGCCGGACCGCGTCGCCGTCTCGTTAGTGAAGCAATGGCTTGCCCAGATGCGCCAAGGCAGCGACGAGGCTAACCAGAACTTTCAACGCGTTAAGCGTCTCACCGACTTAGATCATCTGCTCGACAGCCTTGTGGTCGATGCTTAAACAAAAGTAATGGCCAAAAAAAGCGCCCAGCCGCAAAAGCGGTGGGCGCTACACACGATCGCAAGACCGGGGCGCGAGCCATTTCCGGTCAGGCTACAAACAGGCTTGAAACAGAAAACCCGCTCTCAAAAGAGAGCGGGTTTAGAATCTGGTGCGCCCGGGAGGATTCGAACCTCCGACCCCCTGATTCGTAGTCAGGTACTCTATCCAGCTGAGCTACGGGCGCGTAATAACTGCATTTACGTTTACTTGTCTTGCTACTAACTAAAAGGTGGCGCGCCCGGGAGGATTCGAACCTCCGACCCCCTGATTCGTAGTCAGGTACTCTATCCAGCTGAGCTACGGGCGCATACCTAGTGTGCAGTTGGCGGAGAAGGAGGGATTCGAACCCTCGATAGGGCTATAAACCCTATACTCCCTTAGCAGGGGAGCGCCTTCAGCCACTCGGCCACCTCTCCTTAACGGCACGGCGCGAATATTACCGATTTAGGTTACTTCTGTCCAGCCCTTGGCCGATTTTTTTCGCGCTGGCCTTACCTTACGCTGAAAGCATCACATAATGATGCGCGGACGTAGGCGTCATTCCACTTCGCTTTCGCTGTTCTTTTCACGCTGAATGCGCTGGTAAATCTCTTCACGATGAACCGACACATCTTTCGGCGCGTTAACGCCGATACGCACTTGATTACCTTTCACACCTAGCACCGTGACGGTCATTTCATCACCGATCATCAGGGTTTCGCCAACACGGCGAGTTAGAATGAGCATGGCTGATCTCCTTTTCAGACGTTTTACAACGGGCTATATCAGCCGAAGGCAATGCCACGCCATATTGCACCTGGCACTGCCTATCACAAAAAAAGCGTCGGCTCCTTGATACCTTAACCTCCCGCTGAAAGAAAGCTCACCACCCCACGGCAGCAAGTACCTCTTTAGCGTAGAAGAGTTAAGCGATTAGTGTTACTCAGATTCAACATCTGCTTTATCTAGACCAAACGCTTTGTGTAGCGCGTTAACGGCAAGTTCCATATGTTTTTCATCAATCACTACCGAAATTTTAATCTCGGAGGTTGATACCATACGAATATTGACGTTTTCATCGGCCAGCACGCGGAACATCTTCGATGCTACACCCGCATGAGAACGCATACCAACACCGACAAGCGACACTTTAGCGATATTATCATCACCGCGTAGTTCACCGCCGCCCAAATCAGGAATCACCGTCTCTTCGAGCAGCTTCTTGGTAGCCTTGTAGTCACCCTTCGCGACCGTAAAGGTGAAATCGGTATAGTCACCGGCAGGAGCCACGTTCTGCACGATCATATCGACTTCGATATTGGCATCGGCAATGGGGCCAAGAATACGCGATGCCACGCCGGGCACATCAGGCGTGTTCAGCAGGGTCAGTTTGGCTTCATTTTTGGTGAAGGCGATACCGGAGATCAGTGGTTCTTCCATTGCGTCCTCGTCTTTGTCTGCTTCTGCAATAATTAGGGTGCCGGGGCCGTCTTCAAAACTCGACAGCACCCGCAGGGGTACGTTGTACTTACCGGCAAACTCTACGGCGCGAATTTGCAGCACTTTAGAGCCTAGGCTGGCAAGCTCCAGCATCTCTTCCACAGTGATACTTTCTAGCCGCTGGGCCTTAGAGCATACGCGCGGATCGGTGGTATAGACGCCGTCGACATCGGTGTAAATTTGACACTCATCGGCACCTAGCGCTGCGGCTAATGCAACCCCAGTGGTATCGGAGCCACCGCGCCCCAGGGTGGTAATATTGCCGTTTTCATCGACCCCCTGAAACCCAGCCACCACGACGACGCGACCGGCATCTAAGTCCGCTTTTAAGTCGTCGGTTTCAATGCGCTGAATACGTGCTTTGGTATAGGCGCTATCCGTAAGAATCCCCACCTGCGCACCGGTATGCGACGTTGCTGGCACGCCAATCTGTTGAAGCGCCATGGCGAGTAGCGAAATCGTGACCTGCTCGCCGGTAGACAGCAGCATGTCCATCTCGCGCGGGGCGGGTTCTTCATTCAGCGCCTGGGCCATGTCCGTTAGTCGATTCGTTTCGCCACTCATGGCAGAAACGACGACGACGATCTGGTGGCCTTGATCACGAAAGCCTTTGACCTTTTCAGCGACGGCCTTGATGCGCTCAACAGAGCCCACCGAGGTGCCGCCGAACTTCTGTACGTATAGTGCCATATGCCGTTTTTCCTATGCGTTCGGAAATGGAGGATGAAATGTGTCGTACATATCTAACGATAAGGCCGGTGCAATCATGCACCGGCCTTGGAGTTTAGTTAAGCGTGTTTTCTAACCATAGAGGTACGCTCTTCAGCGCATCCGGCAGCGCATCGGGTTGGCTACCTCCCGCCTGAGCCATATCGGGGCGACCACCGCCCTTTCCACCGACAAGCGAGGCAACATGGTTGACCAGCTCCCCGGCTTTCACGCGGCCAGTCAGGTCTTGGGTGACGCCGGCAATGAGACTGACTTTGCCCGCCGCCTGATCGGCAACGCCAAGAATAACCACGCCGGAGCCTAGCTTGTTCTTAATCTGGTCAAGCATGCCTCGCAGATCTTTGCCTGATACACCCTCTAGCTGGGTCGCTAACAGCTTAACGCCGTTGATCTCTTGGACCTGGCTAAGCATGTCGCTGCCCGCGGCGCTAGCAAGCTTAGCTTTGAGCTGCTCAAGCTCTTTCTCAAGGGTACGGTTACGCTCAACCAGCGACTCTACACGCGCTTCGACTTGCTCTGGCTTGGTTTTTAAGCGATCGCCCAAGCGCCCAAGGCAGGCTTCCTGCTCGCGGAAGTAGGCCAGCGCGTTTTCGCCGGTAATCGCTTCAATGCGGCGTACGCCCGAGGCAATGCCCACTTCGCTCATCACGTGACAGCAGCCAATGTCGCCACTGCGCGCCACGTGGGTACCGCCACAAAGCTCAATGGAGAAGTCGTCAGCACCGATAGTCAGAACGCGCACGTTCTCTGCGTACTTGGCTTCAAACAGTGCCGCAGCGCCTTTGGCTTTGGCCTGATCCAAACTCATCTGCTCGGTCTTGGTAGCCGCGTTAGCCAGAATCTGCTCGTTAACCAGCCGTTCGACTTCCGCCAGCTGTTCAGCCGTTATCGGTTCGAAGTGGCTAAAATCAAAGCGCAGGCGCTCGGCGTTAACCAGAGAGCCCTTCTGCTGCACGTGATCGCCCAGCACCATGCGCAGCGCTTTATGCAGTAGGTGAGTGGCCGAATGATTGCGAATAGTCGCAGCGCGCAGGCTGGAATCCACTTCCCCGCGCACGCTAGCACCGACGCTCAATGCGCCTTCCACCATCACACCTTGGTGAAGGTGGTGACCGCTCTGCTTTTGGGTATCCATGACCTGGAAGCGCCCGCCGTCGACGTACAGGTAACCGGTGTCGCCTACCTGGCCGCCCGACTCGCCGTAAAACGGCGTACGGTCCAGCACCACCGTGCCTTTCTGACCGGCCTCAAGTGCCGCCAACGCCTTGCCTTCGCTGTCGACTAGCGCCGTCACTTTGGCCTGATCTTCTAATCGGTCGTATCCGGTAAAGGAGGTCTCACCCTCCAGGTCAATGGAGGCGCTGTAGTCGGCACCAAACTGGCTGGCCGCTCGGGCGCGTTCGCGCTGCGCTTCAAGCTCACGCTGAAAGCCGTCTTCGTCGAGGGTGACCCCACGCTCCCGGCAAACATCCGCCGTCAGATCAAACGGGAAACCATAGGTGTCATAGAGCTTAAACACGGTTTCACCCGACAGCACGCTGCCATCTAGCTCGGCCAGTGCCGCGTTCAATAACCCCATACCGTGATCCAGCGTACGGGCAAACTGCTCTTCTTCTTTCAGCAGCACGCGCTCGATTTGACCGCTGGCTTCGCGCAACTCTGGGTAGGCGTCGCCCATTTCAGCGTCAAGCGCACCGACCAGCTTGTGGAAGAACGGGTCGACCGCTCCTAGCTTATGGCCGTGACGAATCGCGCGGCGAATAATACGCCGCAACACATAGCCGCGCCCTTCGTTGGAAGGCAGCACGCCATCGGCAATCAAAAAGGCGCATGAGCGAATGTGGTCGGCAATCACGCGCAGCGAAGGCGTCGCCGTATCTGCATGGCCAGTTGCCTGAGAAGCTGCTTGCAGCAGGCGCTGAAACAGATCGATCTCGTAGTTGGAGTGCACGCCCTGCATAACGGCGGCCACTCGCTCCAGGCCCATACCGGTATCAATAGATGGTTTAGGCAGCGGATTAAGCGTGCCCTGGGCATCGCGATCAAACTGCATGAACACCAAGTTCCAGATTTCAATGTAGCGGTCGCCGTCTTCTTCCGGGCTGCCGGGAGGGCCGCCCCAGACCTCTGTGCCGTGATCATAGAAAATTTCCGAGCTGGGCCCGCAGGGGCCGGTATCGCCCATCTGCCAGAAATTGTCCTCATCCAGCTTGGAAAAACGCTCAGGGTCAATGCCTACTTCATCTTTCCAGATGCGTTCGGCTTCGTCGTCGCTGATATGCACCGTTACCCACAGCTTTTCTTTGGGCAGCCCCAGCGTTTCTGTTAGAAACACCCACGCAAAGCGAATAGCATCGCGCTTGAAGTAGTCACCGAAGCTGAAGTTACCCATCATTTCGAAGAAAGTATGGTGACGGGCGGTATAACCAACGTTATCTAAATCATTGTGCTTTCCGCCCGCGCGCACGCAGCGCTGGGCAGAAGTGGCGCGCACATAAGGGCGCGGGTCGCGACCCAGAAACACATCTTTAAACGGCACCATACCGGCATTGGTAAACAGCAGCGTCGGATCGTTGCCCGGCACTAACGAGCTGGTTGGCACAATGGTGTGCCCCTGCTCTGCAAAGAAGGAAAGAAAGGCCTGTCTTATCTCTGCGCTTTTCATAGGGTATCCGTAACAAGAAAGCGTGGTGTCCCAGGGCGCTGTCACCGCTACCCTCAGGGGTCGCAAAAGAGCCATTATAGCGCAGTTGTCAAACGACTAAAGCTGCACTTAGTGGCAGAATTGCAATCAGAAAGATGCACAAGCCTATTAGAGCGGCATTAGAAATGTAAGAGACGATGTTTTTATGCGTAGAAACAAGGGTATTGCAGACACCTAAACAGGCGTTAAAGGCAGGCGTTAAAGACAAGAAAGTGCGTAGCGAATTTGTTCAAAATCAAAGCCACGGCTGGCTAAAAAGCGCTCTCGCTTGGCGCGCTCTTTGGGTGTTTCACCAGCAGATGTAAAGCGCCGCGCTAAGGTTTCACGGGCCAATTCAAACCAGTCAACCTGCTCGCTCGCCACTACCGATTCAAAGGCAGCGTTGAGCGTTTCTTGGTCGACGCCGCGCTGGCGTAGCTCACCCTTAATACGGATAACGCCCTGACCACGCAAAATACGTGAGCGCACAAAGCTTGCAGCAAAACGTTCGTCCGACTGGAACCCTTGCTCGATCAGCGTATCCAGACACTCATCAATGGCGGCGGGCTCAAAGGATTTTTTCGCCAATCGCTGTGCCAGCTCAGCGCGCGAATATTCACGCCGAGCCAGCAAGCCGATGGCGATCACTCGTGGCGTAGCATCACGCTGCGAGGCAAACGCCATTAGGGTGCCTTATAGCAGATCGTCATCACCCGCATCTGCGTCAACCGATGCCTCTACAGACGCCTCTTCCTTTTCCTTCTTGGGGTCCGGCTTGGCCAGCAGCTGCTCGCGGATTTGCGTTTCGATTTCAATCATAATCTCAGGATGCTCTTCCAGATACAGCGCTGAATTCGCTTTACCCTGGCCGATTTTCTTACCCTTGTAGCTGTACCAGGCACCGGCTTTGTCGACGAGGTTACACTGCACGCCTAGGTCAATAACTTCACCCGCGTGATAGATACCTTTGCCGTAAAGAATCTGGAACTCAGCCTGGCGGAACGGCGGCGCCACTTTGTTCTTGACTACTTTAACGCGGGTTTCGTTACCGGTGACTTCATCACCGACCTTAACCGAGCCCGTGCGGCGAATATCGAGGCGCACGCTGGCGTAGAACTTGAGCGCATTACCGCCGGTCGTTGTTTCAGGACTACCAAACATAACGCCGATCTTCATACGGATCTGGTTAATGAAGATGACTAAGCAGTTGGCATTTTTGATATTACCGGTAATTTTACGCAGCGCCTGTGACATCAAACGCGCCTGCAGGCCAACGTGGGTATCGCCCATCTCGCCTTCGATTTCCGCACGCGGCGTTAGCGCTGCGACCGAGTCGATAACAATCACGTCAACACCGCCAGAACGCACCAGCATGTCGGTAATTTCAAGCGCCTGCTCGCCGGTATCCGGCTGGGAAACCAGCAGATCATCCAGGTTAACGCCCAGTTTTTCAGCGTAGCTCGGGTCAAGCGCGTGCTCGGCATCCACAAAGGCACATACTTTGCCCTGCTTTTGCGCCTGGGCAATCACCGAAAGGGTCAGCGTGGTTTTACCCGACGACTCTGGGCCAAAGATTTCGCATACTCGTCCGTACGGCAGGCCGCCGATGCCGAGCGCGATATCCAGACCCAATGAACCGGTGGAAACCGACGGCATGACTACACGCGGAGCGTCGCCTAGACGCATGACGGTGCCTTTGCCGAACTGACGGTCGATTTGGCTGAGTGCAGCGTTTAGCGCTTTAGTGCGGTTGTCATCCTGAGCCATTCAGTGATTCCTCATAACAAGCTGTATAATTAGCCAGTAGTATGCCAAAGATTTCGTCGTAAACAAATCCTCAACAACGCTTTCTCACAATTATTTCGTATCGCTCGCATTTACCTGAGCATCCAAGCGCGCCACTAGCCCGGCAAGCGCCTGACGCACGGCCTGTTCACGCACTGCCGAGCGGTCACCTGGAAAATGAAAACACTCCGCCTGCTGGGCATTGGCATCGCCCCAGGCCAGCCATACCGTTCCTACCGGCTTATCTTCGCTACCGCCGTCTGGCCCGGCGACACCGCTAACCGCAACGCCCAAGCTTGCACCACTTTCCCGGCAGGCGCCAAGCACCATGGCGTTTACCACTTCTTCACTCACCGCACCGTGCGCTGCCAGCATAGCGTCGGGCACGCCCAATAAGCGGCTCTTTACCGCGTTCGCATACGCCACATAGCCGGTCGTAAAATAGGCCGAGCTACCCGCAACCGCGGTAATCGCGCTGGCAACGCCGCCGCCCGTGCACGACTCAGCGGCGGTGACCTCTACCTTTAACTGCTGGCAAAGCCGCCCCAGCCGCTGAGCAAGCAGTGTTAAATCAAGATTTTTCAGGCTAGATACGCTGGTCACTATCGTCGCTCCTTCAAGTGAGTCGTCAGTTCAGCGTAGAATACTGCGTTTAGCTTTCTTAAAGAACTGACGCAAAGAAACCGCTCAAAGACATGCCGTCAGCCGAGACGGCCTACGCTACGCTTAACCAGGACGCCCATGTCACAGGCCATCCCCCCGAATACGCCAATGATCACGCAATACTTAAAGATCAAACGTGAACACCCCGAGGTACTGCTGTTCTACCGAATGGGGGATTTTTACGAGCTATTTTTCGACGATGCGAAACGTGCCTCCGCGTTATTGGATATCACGCTTACCCAGCGCGGGCAGTCAGGCGGCAAACCCATCCCAATGGCTGGCGTACCCTACCACAGCGCTGAAGGCTACCTGGCACGCTTAGTTGCCGGCGGCGAGTCGGTAGCTATTTGCGAGCAAATTGGCGATCCAGCGACGAGCAAAGGCCCCGTTGACCGCCAGGTGGTTCGTATCGTCACCCCCGGCACGCTCCACGACGAAGCGCTGCTCGATGCACGCCGCGACAACGTACTGGTGTCCGTTTCCCCCGGCAAGGATAGCTGGGGCCTGGCATGGCTTGAGCTTTCCAGCGGCCGCTTCAGCGTACTGGAAGTAGACAGCGAAGCCGAAATGCTCGCCGAGCTCACGCGTCTATCCCCCGCTGAGCTGCTCGTACCAGAAAGCTTAACGCTGCCGGATGCCTGGTCGCAAAAGCGCAGCCTGCGTCGTCAGGGCGAATGGCTATTTGACATAGACAGCGCTACCCGCAGCCTGTGTGATCAGTTTGAAGTTCAGGATTTGCGCGGCTTTGGCTGCGCGCATTTAACCACCGCACTGATTGCCGCGGGCGTATTGATCGATTATGCCCGCGACACCCAGCGCTCGCGCCTACCCCACGTCACGGCGATCAGCGTTGAAAATCGTGATGATGCCGTGGTCATCGACGCGGCCAGCCGACGTAATCTGGAAATTGACATCAATCTCGGCGGCAATAGCGACAACACCCTGGCCAGCGTACTGGATACCTGCACCACCGCCATGGGCTCGCGACTGCTCAAGCGCTGGCTTAACCGCCCCCTGCGCCAGCGCGAGATTGTCCAGGCACGCCATGCGGGCGTAGCACTGCTCAGCCTAGATGCCGCCTACATGCCGCTGCGCGATACCCTGAGCGCCGTCGGCGACGTTGAGCGCATTCTGGCTCGCGTGGCACTGTATAGCGCCCGCCCACGAGATTTAGCACGCCTTAGAGACGCACTAGTAACGCTGCCCACGCTTGAACAGCAGTTGAGTGAGGTAGAGAGCGGCAGTGCGTTGGACACCCTGCGCCCGCATATTCGCCCCTATCCGGAAATGGCCGATATGCTGAGCCGCGCGCTGGTCGAGAACCCGCCCGTGGTCATCCGCGATGGCGGCGTGATTGCTGATGGTTTTGACGCCGAGCTTGATGAGCATCGTGGCATGGCCGAAAACGCCGGCGACTATCTTATTCAGCTCGAACTTCGCGAGCGTGAGCGCACCGGCTTGGCGCACCTTAAAGTCGGCTATAACCGAGTGCATGGCTACTTTATTGAGCTACCCCGCTCCCAGGCGCAGCAGGCGCCGGCCGACTATATACGTCGCCAGACGCTGAAAAATGCCGAGCGATTTATCATTCCAGAGCTCAAGGAGTTTGAAGATAAAGCGCTGTCAGCCAAATCGCGCGCGCTGACGCGTGAAAAATGGCTTTATGACCGTCTGCTGGGTGATCTCAATGCCAGCCTGCATGCGCTGCAAAGCACCTCTCAAGCCGTCGCTGAGCTAGACGTACTGTGCGCCTTTGCTGAACGCGCCGAGGCCCTTAGCTGGGTTCGCCCCATACTCAGCGAGGCCACCGGCATTCGCATTGAAGCCGGGCGCCATCCTGTCGTTGAGCACGTCAGCGCAACGCCATTTGTGCCTAACGACGTTACGCTTACGCCTGATCAGCACATGCTAATTATTACCGGCCCCAACATGGGCGGTAAATCGACCTATATGCGTCAAACAGCGTTAATTGCGCTGCTGGCTCACTGCGGCAGCTTTGTGCCCGCCGATGCCGCCGACATCGGCCCGCTGGACCGCATCTTCACCCGCATTGGCTCGTCAGATGATCTTGCTGGCGGGCGCTCTACTTTTATGGTCGAAATGACCGAAACCGCCAATATCCTGCATAATGCTACCCAGCAAAGCCTGATTTTGATGGATGAAATTGGCCGTGGCACCAGCACCTTTGATGGCCTATCACTTGCCTGGGCTAGCGCCGAGCATTTAGCTAAAGGACGCGCGCTAACGCTATTTGCAACCCATTACTTTGAAATGACCGCCCTGCCTGAACACATGGACGGCGTGGCCAACATTCATTTAACGGCCACCGAGCATGGCGACAGCATTGTGTTTATGCACCGCATAGAGGCAGGCCCGGCAAGCCAGAGCTATGGCCTGCAGGTGGCTCAGCTAGCCGGCGTGCCTAATCATGTGATTAAACGCGCCCGCGAAAAACTGGTCAGCTTAGAGCATCGCGATGTGGACAACGGTGCGCAAGTGCCGCGAACGACGCCGCAGCAAAACGATTTATTTGCCGCGACGCCTCATCCGGTGATTGAGGCACTTGAAAAGACCGATATGGATGATTTATCGCCGCGCGAAGCCCTCGCCCTGCTTTATCAATGGCGGGACTTGCTCTAATAGCTGCAATAGAAGACCATGCGGCGCTTGCCGCATGGTATGCGCACCTCTAGAATGTCATCAAACCTTTAGCTTATAAAAAACGGCTGCTTTATAACCATTCACGATTAATCATGACCGGGACACACCCGGTCCCGCGAGAGGGATAGCAAGATGACGTTTGTCGTTACCGAGAACTGCATCCAGTGCAAATACACCGACTGTGTGGAAGTCTGCCCGGTCGACTGCTTCTATGAAGGCCCGAACTTTCTGGTTATTCATCCGGATGAGTGTATTGATTGCGCGCTGTGTGAGCCCGAGTGCCCCGCCGAAGCGATATTCTCAGAAGATGAGTTGCCCGACGGGCAGGAAGCCTTTATTGAGATTAACGCTGAGATGGCAGACGTATGGCCTAATATTGTCGAAAGAAAAGACGCGCTACCCGATGCCGAAGAATGGGATGGCAAGACCGGTAAGATGGAAAAACTAGAGCGCTGAGCGTGACGTTTTTCTTAACCTCGTCTTTATTAATAGAGTGTTTTGTTAAACCAGCGGATAAGCTGGTTTTTTATTCGGCCCCAGGGCCACGCATAAAAAAAGGCGGCCCTTAGGCCGCCCCACTCCAAGCACTTCCTCTGACCACTCCCTAGGTCACACCCCTTTCGGAAAACGTCCTTGCCAGTAATCACTCCACTAATTACCAGGCGCCTCCGAGCTTTCATCCTGCTGCATTCTGCCTAAAGCATCCCTGCCTCCCCTTGTCCTGATTGCATTGTGGCAGATCCCGGCGGCTTCTCAACATGGCTATAACGCAAAAAGGCGAGCCGCATCGGCTCGCCTTTCAGCTTTTATATCTTAAAAAACAATGAGTTAAACTTTAGTTAGCGGTAAGTTTCGTATTTTCTTACCCTAACCAGAGCGATTTTCGTCGGAACTTGTACGATATCTCTTACAAAATATTGAGACATCTCTTACAAGCAGCCTAATAATTCGCTCAATTTCAGCGTTTTACTGACCTTTAATCGCCTTTAGACCAGGATAGGTAACTTCGCCAAGCTCGGCCTCAATCACCAGCAAACGATTGTACTTGGCAACACGGTCAGAACGGCACAGCGAACCCGTTTTAATCTGGCCTGCGCAGGTTCCCACCGCCAAATCAGCAATGGTAGTGTCTTCCGTTTCACCTGAACGGTGAGAAATGACCGCAGTAAAGCCCGCGTCCTGCGCCATTTTAATCGCATCCAATGTCTCGGAAAGCGAGCCAATCTGATTAAACTTGATCAGAATCGAGTTGCCGATTTTCTCATCAATACCGCGCTTGAGGATTTTGGTATTGGTCACAAACAGATCGTCGCCCACCAGCTGTACTTTATCGCCCAGCTTATCGGTCAGCGCTTTCCAGCCTGCCCAGTCTGATTCATCCATGCCGTCTTCAATAGAAACGATCGGATAGTCGGCGCAAAGACCTGCCAAGTAGTCGGTAAAGCCTTCAGCGTCGTAGCTCTTACCTTCACCAGCAAGATTGTACTGACCGTCTTTATAGAACTCAGACGACGCACAGTCCAGCGCCAGCGTCACGTCAGTACCCAAGGCGTAGCCAGCATCCGCCACTGCCTGCTTGATGATAGCCAGCGCATCGGCGTTAGACGCAAGATTAGGCGCAAAGCCGCCCTCATCGCCAACGGCTGTGGAAAGCCCCTTCGCCGAGAGCACTTTCTTCAGCGCGTGGAAAATTTCCGCGCCCATGCGTAGCCCTTCACGAAAATTAGGCGCACCTACGGGCTGCACCATAAACTCTTGAATATCAACATTGTTATCGGCGTGCTCGCCGCCGTTGATAATGTTCATCATCGGCACCGGCATGCTGTACTGGCCCGGCTGGCCGTAAAGCTCGGCAATGTGTGCATAAAGTGGCACGCCCTTGGCATTAGCCGCCGCTTTAGCCGCAGCCAGCGACACCGCGAGAATCGCGTTAGCGCCAAGGTTGGCCTTATTTTCAGTACCGTCTAAGGCCAGCATAGCGTCGTCTAAACCGCGCTGATCGCGTGCGTCCATGCCCATCAACGCATCACGAATTTTGCTATTGACCGCGTCAACTGCTTTCAGCACGCCTTTTCCCAGATAGCGGGATTTATCGCCGTCACGAAGCTCTAGCGCTTCACGTGATCCGGTAGAGGCACCGCTGGGAGCACAGGCTTCGCCGAAAGCGCCACTGGCAAGACGCACCTGCGCCTGTACGGTCGGATTACCACGCGAATCAAGTACTTCCAACGCACTGATAGCAACAATCTTGGTCATAGCAGTGTCCTTTACTGTAAGTCAGATAAAATCATTAAAATGGCGTTCTGCCTAGCATAGCGATAGCTAGCGAATCGTTAGCGGCTCAAACCCTTTGACCAGCGCATCTAACTGCGCAAGCTGAGTTAAGAACGGCTCTAGCTGATCCAACGGCAGCGCACAGGGGCCATCGCATTTAGCGTTATCAGGATCAGGGTGTGCTTCCAAAAACAGTCCAGCAAGGCCGACAGCCACCCCTGCCCGCGCTAATTCTGCTACCTGGGCGCGACGACCATCCGCGCTATCGGCACGGCCACCGGGACGCTGCAGCGCGTGAGTGACATCAAAAAACACCGGATATCCGGTTTGCTTCATATCGCCAAAGCCCAGCATATCAACAACTAGGTTGTTGTAACCAAAGCTTGAGCCACGCTCGCAGAGCATCAGTTGATCGTTGCCTGCTTCCTGAAATTTACTCAGGATATGGCGCATTTCATGGGGTGCCAAAAACTGCGGCTTTTTAATATTAATCACCGCGCCGGTTTTAGCCATGGCAACCACCAAATCGGTTTGGCGAGCCAAAAACGCGGGCAGCTGGATAATATCGGCTACTTCCGCCGCCGCCTCTGCCTGCCAGGCCTCGTGAACATCGGTGATAATGGGCACGTTATAGCGCGCTTTGATATCAGCCAGAATCTGTAGCCCTTTCTCAAGACCCGGGCCGCGATAAGAGTGAATCGAGCTGCGGTTGGCTTTATCAAAGCTGGCTTTAAAAACGTAGGGAATGCCCAGCTTTTGGGTGACCGACACGTAGGCTTGGGCCACCTCGTCGGCAAGCTCGGCAGACTCCAGTACGTTCATGCCGCCCAGCAGCATCAGCGGCAATGAGTTGCCGGCGGTTAGGCCAGCAACGTTAATATGGCGCTCTTGCAACCCATCGCTAGACAGATTCTGAGAAGACATGCTGCTCTCCCTTATTCCTGAGAATGGGCCTGGGCGCGGCTACGCGCTGTTTTATGCTCCAACGCCGCGTTCACAAAACCCGAGAATAGCGGATGGCCATCGCGCGGGGTAGACGTGAACTCCGGGTGGAACTGACAGGCAACGTACCAAGGGTGATCCGCCAGCTCAATCACTTCGACCAGCGACTGATCCACGCTTCGACCTGAGATTACTAATCCCATTTTTTCGAGCTCGTCAATAAACTGGTTATTAACTTCGAAACGGTGGCGGTGGCGTTCAACAATTTCGTCTGAACCGTAGGCTTCGCGTGCTTTCGTGCCAGATGCCAATTGGCATATCTGGCCACCCAGACGCATGGTGCCGCCTAAATCAGACGCCGCATCACGCAGCTCGATTTTACCTTCCGGGGTTAGCCATTCCGTAATCAGTCCCACCACCGGGTGCTGGGTGTCATGGGTAAACTCGGTGGAGTTAGCGTCCTTCCAACCTGCCACATTACGCGCGAATTCAATCACGGCCACCTGCATACCCAAGCAAATACCCAGGTAAGGAACGTTATTTTCACGCGCAAACTGGGCGGCCAGTATTTTGCCTTCGACGCCGCGCTCGCCAAAACCACCCGGCACGAGAATGGCATCTTTGCCCGCTAACCGCTCAGTGCCGTGATGCTCAATATCTTCCGCATCGATATAATCGACGTTGACCTTAATGCGCCCTTGGATACCGGCGTGAATCAGCGCTTCGTTGAGCGACTTGTAGGCATCCAACAGCTCCATGTACTTACCTACCATGGCGATGCTGACCGACTTGAGGGGATTGAGCTTAGCGTCCAGCACTTTCACCCACTCAGACAAATCGGCTTCGGGCGCTTCCAGACGCAGCTTGTCGCAGACAATCTCATCCAGGCCGTGCTCGTGGAGCATCAGCGGAATGCGATAAATCGTATCGGCATCTTGTAGCGGCACTACCGCACGCTCTTCGACGTTGGTGAACAGCGCAATTTTACGGCGCTCGGTTTCTTCCAACTCGACTTCACTGCGGCAAATCAAGATATCCGGCTGGATACCGATAGAACGCAGCTCTTTAACG
The DNA here is from genome assembly GCF_019722725.1 of Vreelandella profundi. Taxonomy (NCBI): domain Bacteria; kingdom Pseudomonadati; phylum Pseudomonadota; class Gammaproteobacteria; order Oceanospirillales; family Halomonadaceae; genus Vreelandella; species Vreelandella profundi. The sequence goes on along the minus strand of NZ_CP077941.1, from coordinate 632,964 downwards.
CTGTGCTGGGTCGGCTTGGTTTTGGTCTCGCCCGCCGTTTTGATGTAGGGCACCAGCGTTAAGTGCATAAACAGCGCGCGGTTGGCACCCTGTTCACTACGAATTTGGCGAATCGATTCAAGGAAAGGCAGCGATTCGATATCGCCTACCGTGCCACCGATTTCAACCAGCGCCACATCAAAGCCTTCACCGCCGGCATAAACGCGCGCTTTGATCTCATCGGTGATATGCGGAATCACCTGAACGGTGCCGCCTAAATAATCGCCACGGCGCTCTTTACGCAGCACGTGCTCGTACACACGCCCTGTGGTGAAGTTGTTGCGCTGGGTCATCTTGGTGCGAATAAAGCGCTCATAATGTCCGAGATCAAGATCGGTTTCGGCGCCATCTTCTGTGACGAACACCTCACCGTGCTGGAACGGACTCATCGTGCCCGGGTCCACGTTGATGTACGGGTCGAGCTTGAGCATGGTGACCTTAAGGCCGCGGGCCTCTAAAATCGCCGCTAGCGAGGCGGAGGCGATGCCCTTGCCAAGAGAGGACACAACGCCGCCGGTCACGAAGATATATCGTGTCATGGATAACCTGTCGAAACGTGATCAGAAGGCACGGCAGAAAGCCACGCCAGGATGGGTCGACAGACTAGCAGATTACGCCTCCAGGCTCAATTTGAACTGCTGATGAAGATAACAGTTGATTAATGGCACATAGCGACGCCGGAATAGTCGCGAGGCCAATATGGCCCCGCTCAACCTAAGCAAAGACGCATTACACGCCGAGGTAATCCAAAATGCCTTCCGCTGCTTGACGACCCTCGTAGATCGCTGTGACCACCAAATCAGAGCCGCGCACCATGTCGCCACCGGCAAAGATTTTCTCATTGCTGGTCTGGAAGGCGTACTGACCGTGCTCCGGGGCAGTGACGCGGTCACGCTCGTCGACTTGGATATTAGAGCTATCGAACCACGGCGCGGGGCTTGCCTGGAAACCAAAAGCAATGACGACGGCGTCGGCTGCAATGATTTCTTCAGAGCCCGGCACCACTTCAGGGCGCTGACGGCCGTTTTCATCCGGCTCGCCCAATCGGGTGCGCACAACCTTGACGCCCTCGACCTTATCCTCGCCGACAACAGCCACCGGCTGGCGGTTGAAAAGAAACTCCACGCCTTCTTCTCGGGCATTAGTCACTTCCCGGCGCGAACCCGGCATGTTGCCTTCATCACGGCGATAGGCGCAGATAACGTTATCAGCGCGCTGACGAATCGAGGTGCGGTTACAGTCCATCGCCGTATCACCGCCGCCCAGCACAACCACACGCTTGCCTTCCATCGAGATATAGTCGCTCGGATCTTTTTCGAATCCTAAGCTGCGATTAGCATTAGCAATCAAGAAGTCGAGCGCTTTATACACGCCTGGCAGATCTTCACCCGGGAAGCCGCCTTGCATGTATTTATAGGTGCCCATACCGAGGAAGACCGCGTCGTAATCCTGCAACAGCGTTTCAAACTCTATATCAGTGCCGATTTCGGTATTCAGACGAAACTCAACGCCCATCTCTTCAAATACTGCGCGACGGCGCTCCATGACGCTTTTTTCCAGCTTGAACTCAGGAATACCAAAGGTCAGCAGGCCGCCAATTTCCGGGTACTTATCGAACACCACCGGCTTAACGCCGTTACGCGCCAGAATATCGGCACAGCCCAAACCGGCAGGGCCAGCACCCACAATGGCAACTTTTTTATCGGTCCAGGTGACGTTAGACATATCCGGGCGCCAGCCCATGGCGAACGCCGTATCGGTGATGTACTTCTCTACCGAGCCAATCGTCACCGCACCGAAACCATCATTCAGCGTGCAGTCACCTTCACACAAGCGATCCTGCGGGCACACGCGCCCACACACTTCAGGCAGCGAGTTAGTCTTATGCGACAGCTCCGCGGCTTCAATAATGTTGCCTTCCACCACCAGCTGTAGCCAGTTGGGAATGTAGTTGTGCACCGGGCACTTCCACTCACAGTACGGGTTGCCGCAATGCAGGCAGCGGTGCGCTTGGCTGGCCGCATCGGCAGGTTTATACGGCTCGTAAATCTCCGCAAACTCTTTGGCACGGGCGCGCGCGTCTTTCTTCTGCGGGTCTTTACGACCCACATCGATAAACTGAAAATCATTATTTAAACGGTTAGCCATGATCTCTCTCCTGTCAGCATGAGCGGCATAATCGGGTTATTGCGGCTGACGCCGAGACTGATCCAACAAACTGCCCAAACTGGCCGCTTTCGGCTTCACTAACCAGAAGTGGCGCGCGTAGTCGCTAAAGTCTTCCAAAATGGCTTCGCCACGTGCGGAACCGGTCGCGGCCACATAGGCTTCAATCGTTTCACGCAGATGGCGGCGATACGCTTCCATAGCCTCTGTGGTGACGCGATGAATTTCGACCAGCTCGTGATTGTACTTATCGACGAAGGAGCGATCTTCATCGAGCACGTAGGCAAACCCACCGGTCATACCGGCACCGAAGTTCACCCCGGTCTCGCCAAGCACACAAACCAAGCCACCAGTCATATATTCGCAGCAGTGGTCGCCAGCCCCTTCAATGACCGCTGAGGCGCCGGAGTTACGCACCGCAAAGCGCTCGCCCGCCGTGCCAGCTGCAAACAGCGTACCGCCGGTTGCACCATACAAGCAGGTATTGCCGATGATGGCCGTTTTATGGCTCTCAAACTGGCTGACTTTCGGAGGAATAATCACAATACTGCCGCCGTTCATGCCTTTACCGACATAATCGTTGGCATCGCCTTCCAGGTAGAGATTCAAACCCCGAGCGTTCCACACCCCAAAACTTTGCCCCGCCACACCGACGAAATTCGCGGTTACCGGCGCTGACTCCAATCCTTCATCGCCGTAGCGCTTGGCAATCGCACCCGATGACAGCGCGCCTACGCTGCGATCACAGTTGGTAATGGTGAAGTTAAACTCACCCCCCGAACGGTTCTCGATAGCGTCTTTCAGCGCGGCCAGCACCTCTTGGTTCTTGGCGCCAGGGTCATGCGGCACGTTACGGCTTACCTTACAGAACTGCGGCGCATCTTTAGGCACAAAGTCATTCGCCAACAGCGGGGTAAGGTCGAGCTTGCGCTGAGAAGCGGTATTGCCTTCCAACACTTCGAGCAGGTCAGTGCGCCCAATCAAATCGGTGAGCTTACGCACGCCTAGCTCAGCCATCAGCTCACGCACTTCTTCGGCAATAAAGCGGAAATAGTTTTTCACCATGTCCACGGTGCCGCGGAAGTGCTCGCCACGTAGGAAGTCATCCTGCGTCGCCACACCGGTCGCACAGTTATTTAGGTGACAAATACGCAGGTATTTACAGCCCAACGCCACCATCGGCGCGGTGCCAAAGCCAAAGCTTTCCGCCCCCAGAATGGCCGCTTTCACGACATCCAGCCCCGTCTTTAGGCCGCCATCGGTTTGCAGGCGAATCTTATCCCGCAGGCCGTTAATGCGCAGCGCCTGATGCACTTCCGGCAGACCAAGCTCCCAAGGGGACCCGGCATGCTTGATCGACGTTAATGGACTCGCGGCGGTGCCACCGTCATAGCCCGATACGGTAATCAGGTCGGCATAGGCCTTGGCAACGCCGGTGGCGATGGTGCCAATACCCGGCTCGGATACCAGCTTCACCGACACCTGAGCTTCTGGGTTGACCTGCTTAAGATCGAAAATCAGCTGAGCCAAATCTTCAATCGAGTAAATATCGTGGTGTGGCGGCGGTGAAATGAGCGTAACGCCAGGCACCGCGTGGCGCAGGCGAGCGATCAGCGCATTGACCTTACCGCCGGGCAGCTGGCCGCCTTCACCGGGTTTCGCGCCCTGGGCAACTTTGATCTGCAGCACTTCTGCATTCACAAGGTACGCCGGGGTAACGCCAAAACGGCCGGAGGCGATCTGCTTTATTTTGGAGCTACGGATAGTGCCATAGCGCTCAGGGTCTTCGCCGCCTTCGCCCGAGTTAGAGCGGCCGCCGGCCTCGTTCATGGCTTGAGCCAGCGCTTCGTGCGCCTCTGGTGAAAGCGCACCCAGCGACATGCCCGCGCTGTCAAAGCGTGGCAGCAAGTCTTCTACGGGCTCTACGTCATCAAGCGCAACCGGCGTTTCTGACGGCTTAAGCTTGAGCAAGTCACGAATCGTCGCTACCGGACGCTCGTTCACCAGCTGGGCAAACTTCTTCCACTTAGCGTAGCTGCCCTCTTGAACCGCTTGCTGCAGCGACATCACGACATCAGGGTTGTAAGCGTGGTATTCGTGGCCGTGGACATACTTGAACATGCCGCCTTGAGAAATACCCTTACGGGGAATCCAAGCGTCTTTCGCCAACAGCGCCTGCTGCAGCTGAAGCTCAGCAAAACCAGCGCCCTGAATGCGCGATGCCATGCCCACAAAGCACAGATCCATCACCTCGTCAGACAATCCCACTGCCTCGAACAGCATCGAGCCACGGTAGGAAGCCAGCGTCGAGATGCCCATCTTGGAAAGGATTTTAAACAGGCCTTTCTGCAATCCCTTACGATAGTTCTCGCGACCATCTGCCGGGTTACCGGTCAGCTCGCCGGTGCGGTGCATATCCGCCATCACCTGATAGGCCAGCCACGGATAAACCGCCGTGGCGCCCACACCAAACAGCACCGCCATTTGGTGGGCATCGCGGGCGTAGCCGGTTTCCACCACAATGTTGGCATTGGGACGTAGCGCCAAATGGCCTAAATGGGAATGCACGGCACCGACCGCTAAAGCGGCCTGGATAGGAATCAGCCCTTGCGCCAGCTCCGCATCGGTAAGCACTAAAATCACTTTGCCAGCGCGTACCTGCGCCTCTGCCTCTGCACACAGCGCCTTAACCGCCTGATGAAGGCTCTGCTGCTCGGGGTCGTAACCTAGCGACAGCGTGTGGCTGGCGAAAGCGGGGTCTTCCTGGGTGACCAGCGCGGTAAATTTACGTGGCGACAGTACCGGCGTGGTCAAAATCAAACGGTGGGCGTGCTCAGGCGTCGCTTTGAAGACGTTAAGCTCCGCGCCACAGCAGGTTTCCAGCGACATTACGATCGCTTCGCGCAGCGGGTCGATTGGCGGGTTGGTGACCTGAGCAAACTTCTGACGGAAGAAATCTGTCAGCAGTCGAGGACGGCTCGACAATACCGCCATGGGGGTATCGTCGCCCATTGAGCCCACCGCTTCCTGGCCGCTTTCTGCCAGCGGGCGCAGTATCTGGTCGCGCTCCTCGAAACTGATCTGGAACAGCTTTTGCTGGACGTTAAGCGCCGCGGTATCCATGGTCTGGAAGCGCGCAAGTTCGGTCAGCGCCGACTCTAGATAGTTAGCTTCTTGCTTAAGCCAACGCTTGTAGGGATAGGCCGACTTCAGCCGGTCATCGATATCCTGAGTGTGCAGCACTTCGCCGGTTTGAGTATCCACCGCCAGCATTTGCCCAGGACCAACGCGGCCCTTGGCGACCACGTCTTCCGGCTTATAGCCGTAGGTGCCAATTTCCGATGCCAGCGTGATATAGCCATTCTTGGTAATAACCCAGCGCGCGGGGCGCAGGCCGTTACGGTCGAGCATACAGACGGCCTGGCGACCGTCGGTCATGACCACGCCTGCAGGGCCGTCCCACGGCTCCATATGCATCGAGTTATATTCGTAGAAGGCGCGCAGCTCGGCGTCCATTGTCTCTACGTTTTGCCAAGCGGGTGGCACCATCATCCGCACCGCGCGGTGCAGTTCCATGCCACCGGTCAGCAGCACTTCCAGCATATTGTCCATACTGGAGGAGTCAGAGCCAACGGTGTTAACGATCTCATCCAGCTCGGCGATATCGGGCAGGCGTTCGTTAACGAAATTCGCTTTACGCGAGTTCGCCCAGCCACGGTTGGCTTCAATGGTGTTGATTTCACCGTTGTGGGCCAACAGGCGAAATGGCTGCGCCAGCGGCCAGCGGGGCGCGGTATTGGTCGAGAAGCGCTGGTGAAACACGCAAATAGCCGTTTCTAAACGCGGATCATTTAAATCCTGATAAAACGCCGGTAGATCTTCCGGCATCACCAAGCCTTTATAAGAGACAACTTCCGACGAGAGCGAAGCAACATAGAAATCTTCTTCGTCGCGCAGCGCCTGCTCGGCACGGCGGCGAGCCATGAACAGATCAACGTCGAAGTGTTCGCCCTGGCCTGGCTGCACAAATAGCTGACGAATACGCGGCAGGCAGTCAAGTGCCATCGGCCCACAAACGCTGGCGTCCGTAGGCACATCGCGCCAGCCCACTACGTTAAGCCCACGCGCTTCAAACTCGCGAGTCAGCGTGTCACGGGCATGCGCTTCGCGGGCGTCATCGTTAGGCAGGAAGATAACCCCAACGGCAAACTTCTCGCCCAGCTCAGCATCAAATGCTTCTTTAGCAAGCGCCTGCATAAATAGCGTAGGCATTTTGATGAGCAGACCACAGCCGTCGCCGGTTTTTCCATCGGCAGCGATACCGCCGCGATGGGTCATGCAGGTCAGTGATTCAATGGCTGTTTTCAATAAATCGTGGCTAGCCTGCCCTTCCATATGGGCAATCAGGCCAAAACCACAGTTATCGCGAAATTCGCCAGGCTGGTGAAGACCTTTATTCATGGGCGCGCCTCTAGTCAGGGTCTTTTTTTAGCAGCGTGTGTGTGGTAAAAAGGCAGGTTTTGCTTTTTTTATAGTGTTTATTACCCACCCAAAAAGGGATGCTTCCCACCTTCGCTGCTGAAACAAAATGGTCGGCCAGCATAGCGATTCGCACCCTATTTGCGCAATCGCCACTTACATACGATGTTAGAAAAACTCTTTTCAAATCCTTAGCTTGCATCACCTAATTATGAAAAAATATATAGACTTCAAACACTTGCAAGCACGTATAACGATATTTAAACGGTAGCGATTCGAGATTAGACTTTAGTCTTAAATAAGCAATTTAACCCATGCCGATAGCGCATAAGGCATACCGATTATCTAAAAAGACATTAATTGCATGGAAACCGAGAAACAAAAAACCCGCCTTCAATCGCCGCTTAGCTTAGTGAGCGGTGATTAAAGACGGGTTGAGCTAGCTTACGTTCTTAACTACTTGCTGGCTTACGTACTTGCTGGCATTGGCACTTAATTGCACCGCTTAACGGCGCGGATAGTCATCCAGCAGGGTTTGCAGTACCGGCACCGGCGTGGCGTCGCTGACGCAGGCATCCCCCAGGCTATTGAGCAGTACCAGGCGCAGCTTGGCATCGATATTCTTCTTATCAAGCCGCATTCGCGTTAAAAAGTCTTCGCTAGACATATTCGCCGGTGCCGCTAATGGCAATCCCGCGCGCTCAATGACCGCCAGACTTCGGGCAAGCATCGCTTCATCAATCCAACCCAGCTGCTGGGAAAGCGTCGCCGCCATGGCCATACCCGCGCCCACTGCCTCACCGTGCAACCAGTTGCCGTAACCTTGATGCGCCTCAATAGCATGGCCAAAGGTGTGCCCTAGATTCAGTAAGGCACGCACGCCTTGCTCGGTCTCGTCTTCGGCAACGATATCAGCTTTGATCTGACAGCTGCGTGCGATGGCTTCGGCGATCACATCGGGCGTGACATCCAGCAGCGCTGGCATATTGGCTTCCAGCCAGCTTAAAAATGCTTCATCACGGATAAACCCGTATTTAACGACTTCGGCAAGCCCTGCCGACAGCTCACGACGCGGCAAACTCTTCAGCGACTCGATATCTATCAGCACCGCTTTAGGCTGCCAGAAAGCGCCAATCATGTTTTTGCCCAGCGGGTGATTAACGCCCGTTTTGCCGCCCACCGACGAGTCCACCTGGGAAAGCAGCGTGGTCGGCACTTGAATAAACGCAACGCCGCGCTGATAGGAAGCGGCAGCGTAGCCCACCATATCGCCGATCACCCCGCCGCCTAGCGCGACCAGAGTGCAGCGGCGGTTAAAGCCGGCCTCTAACAGCGCATCCCAAATCCGGCTGACGTGTTCAATGGTTTTGTACTGTTCGCCATCCGGCAGCACCACAGTGCGCACCTCGACACCGTCAGGCAGGCTGGCGCAGAGCTTGTCTAGATACAGCGGTGCGATCGTCTCATTGGTGACTATCATCACCTGCTGACCGGCCAAATATGGCGTCAAAGCATCCGCGCGACCGATGAGCCCTGTATCGATATGGATGGGATAGCTGCGCTCACCTAAGGCAACGTGAAGCGTACGCCGTGCATCGACTGGAGCGGTCATGGAAATACCTTATGGTTAAGCGTTTCAGCGGCGCGATGAACCGGTAATGGTTCTAATGGATCAACCAGCCGATATACTCGCCGCAAAATTTCATTCACCACCGCCCGGGGGCTGCGCCGGTCTGTGCGCACGGCAATATCCGAGGTCGCGCGGTAAAGCGGATCACGCTGGGCAAACATATCGTTGAGAACCTGCTCACGATTAGTGCACTGCAACAGCGGACGATTGCGATCTTTCGCCGTGCGCTTGAGCTGCTGATCAACGGTGGTGAGTAGATAAACGACCGTCCCCCGATCACGCAGCGCGCGGCGATTCTCTTCGCGCAGCACCGCGCCACCGCCGGTGGCGACAACCACGGACGAAAGCTGGGTCAGCTCATCTATCATATGAATTTCTCGCAGGCGAAAGCCTTGCTCACCCTCGACATCAAAAATCCACGGGATATCCGCCCCGCACCGATCCTGTATGGCGTGGTCACTGTCATAAAATTGGCGCGACAATTCGGCCGCCAGCAGGCGACCAATAGTACTTTTGCCAGCCCCCATGGGGCCAATAAGAAATAGATTAGGTAAATCCTGCATCAGCGAACCGTCAAGCCATCGTCAAGGAGTCGTGGAGTAATAAAGACTAACAACTCTACCTTTTCATTGCTCTCTGCGGTATAGCGAAACAGTCTACCCAGCAAAGGAATATCGCCCAAGAGCGGTGTTTTGGCGATTTGACGAAGTTCTTCTGTCGTTAAAATACCGCCTAATACCACCGTTTGGCCGTTATCTACCAATACTTGGGTTTCAATTTGATTGGTATCAATCGGCGGCTCACCGCCGAACTCTGATTCACGAAAGCTATCATTTTTGATCACCAGATCCATAATAATGCGATTATCCGGCGTGATTTGCGGCGTGACCTCCAGTGAAAGCTCGGCTTCTTTGAACTCAGTGTCCGGATTGTCATTGCCATCCACGCTTTGAAAAGCGCGCTCCTCGCCCTGGCTTATTCTGGCCGTGCGCTGATTGGCAGTAATAATTCTAGGCTGAGAAATGGTCTGGCTTTTACCTTCACTTTCCAGGGCGCGCAGCTCCAGATCCAACAAAATATCGCCCGATAAATAGCCAAAGCTAAAGCCGGTGCCCCGCCCCGATGCCGCCCCTAAGTCAACGGCCAGGCCTCCCTGTGCTCGGTTAATGTTATTGGGGTTAATATTTCGTCGCGTAAACGCGCCATCATCGCCTTGTTGAAAACCTCGCGTACTCGACATGCCCCAGTTAATCCCGAGTTCGCGGGACGCGGTGTCCCGCGCGATGACAATGCGCGCTTCTATCTGCACCTGGCGAACGGCGACGTCCAAACGATCAATCGTGCGGGCAATATCGCGCACCTGCGCGGCGGTATCCTGCACTAGCAGCGTATTGGTTCGATGATCGACGCTCACCCGGCCACGCTCCGTTAGCAGCCCAAAGCCCTCGCTTTCGCCTCCGCTTAACAGCTGAGCCAAATCATCGGCCCGCGCATATTTGATTTCGATAAACTCGGTCACCAGCGGCAACAGCGTTTCACGCTGATGGCGAGCTTCCAGCGCCTGGCGCTCTAAATCAGCCAATTCATGAGTGGGCGCCACCCATATCACATTGCCCTGCTCACGACTCGACAGCCCTTGGGTTTGTAAAATCAGCGCCAGCGCCTGATCCCAAGGCACATCATTTAAATTAAGCGTCACGCGCCCGGTCACGCTATCACTGGCGACCAGGTTCTGGCCGGTAAACTGGGCCAGCGTCGCTAACACTGAGCGCACATCAACATCCTGAAAATTAAGGCTCAGCGGCTCACCGTGAAAGCTACCCCCCGGCGCTTGAGAAGAAGACGGTGCCTGGGCAGCGGGCTGAACATCGACCGTCAACGTGCGACCATTTTGCGAGGAGATCATCGCAAAAGCCCCCTGCGTTGCGATCGCGAGCTGCGTACTCCGTGGCCCTAATCGAGGCGTAATGCGCGTGATGGGAGTGGCAAAATCAGTAACATCGTAGATATGATTCAGTGCGTCAGGCAGGGATACGCCGGGCAACTCGACGATCACGCTCTCTTCGCTGCTTTCACGCACGTTTGCGTCCACACTTTCACGGTCAAAGGTAACGATGAGTCGCCCGGCACCGTCCTGACCGCGTCGAAAATCAATGTTTTCTATATGCGGCCCCTCGTCGATTTCAAGCGCCGTTGCAGCGGCGTTATTAGCGCCATGAGGGTCAGCCTCAAAGCGAATACGCAAACGATCTTCCAGCACGCTAGAAGTAAAGCTCTGCGCTTCGCGAAGATTAACAACTAGGCGCGTTCGGCCATTACCCTCCAGAGCAGTAATCTGCTCGATGCCCCCGCGATTCACGTCCACACGCCGATGGGGGGTTCCATTTTGCGTCGCAGCCAAATCAAGCGTGACGCGTGGCGGGGCCGTTAATCGATAGCTGCGCAGCTCGGGCACGCCGCCGGAGAAATAAAGATCAACGTCAATCCCACCGCTTTGCGCAGGCAGCACGTCGATGTCGGTCAGCACTGACGCAGCGGCCCATGAAGGCAACGCCATTGATACTGATGCGCCCATTGCTATACATAATGACGCCAATAGCGAAGGCAAGCGTGCGGCTACCTCCGAAAAGAATCTTCGTTGCCAAGCGGTCACTGTCATAAGCTATTATCCAGTTAGGAGTCGTCTTCGTTAATGACGAGCGATACCTGTCGCTCCTGCCAACCTTCGCGTTGAGTAAGTACGTGTTCGGTGAGATGAATTGCCTGCGCGTCTATTTGCGCAATCCGCCCATTGTTAGTGCCCATGTAGTCACCTTTTCTGACACTGGTCACGGCGCCATCGGGCGATGCAATTAACGCCACTCGGCGCCCTGCCATTGTCATCGTGCCCACCAGCTGCAGCTCTTGCAGAGAGAATTGCTCTAATGGCTCAGAGGCGCGCTGCGAGTTCGGCGCTGGCACGCGGTCGTTGCGCTGATTGCCACTCTCAGCTATCGCTTGTGGCGCCAAAAAAGGGCTGCGCTGATCGCTATACAAGTAGTCTAACGAGGCGCTTTCTGGCGCTAACACGCTTATTGATGGCGGCTCGCCTAACGGCGACTGCCGAATATCAGCCAGCGTCTGCGCCAGCGGGTCTAAATCAGGCTCCGCACAGCCAGACAACAAGACCACAGAGCCCAGCATCACCAGCGGCGCAGCACGCTTCAAGAGTCGCTGTTGGCTTGGCGTCATAGCACTTCTGCCTCCTCATCCAGCGGCAGATCACTGTCTTCGGCATAGCGATAGGTGCGGGCAAGAAGCGACAGCTGCAGCATGTCGCCGTGCCCCTCAACGGGCGCTAAGGTAAAATCATGCTGGGTCACCATGCGCGGCAGCGATGCGATATCGGCGATAAAACGCGCCAACTGGTGATAGCCGCCGCGCACCTGAATATCCAGCGGCTGCTCTATATAGTGCGGCTTCTCCAGCGAAGGGCGCAGCCAAATCGTGTCGATCATCAGGCGGTTATCAGCCGCGGCATCACTGATACTATCAAGCAGCGAGGGGATTTCCGCATCGCTGGGCAGCATCGTATGAAAGCGCGCCACCTGCGCTTTTAAGGCTGCCAATTGATCACGCCGTTCCGGCAAGAAAGCGGCTTCAGAGACTCGGCTGCGATATTCACTTAGCAGCCTGACTTCCTGGCGCTGCGCGGCCATGAAGGCATCGCGCTGCTCACCGACCGTCAACCATAGCATCACGCCCAGCGTCGCCAGCAGCGTTAAACCGCAGCTCATAACCTTTAATAGCCACGGCCAGCTACCGGCTTCTTTAACGTCTAACCCTCGCCAGTCAACCTCGCGCAAGCGCTGCCATTCCATGGCCCAGGAGTCGCGCTGAAAACTCATAGCGCTGCCTGCTCAACGTCGAAATGAAACACGCGGCCCGCGCCGTCCTGCTCACTTTCCAGCGCAGAGAGCACCGGCACTCCCAAGCCCGGTAGCGCGGCAATACGACGAAGCTGCTCGGACACCTGCCGAGCGCTGTCCGCAGCCGCCGTCACGCTGACGCTATTATCGCTTCTCGATAGCCGCTGATAGACCACGCCATTAACGACGCTATTCGCCACGTTATTAACCAGGTGTACGGTATCGGTACGCCTAGACTGCATCGCCTGAAACACGCCTATTTGCTCATTTAACCGCGCTGCATCGCGCTCTACGCGCGACACGCTGTCAATATCCGCATGCAGGCGCTCAATATGGCTGCTAATAAGCGCGTTGCGCTGCTGCTGAACGGCCAGCTTAAGCTGATAAAAGTGAGAGATAAGCACCCCAATCATTACGCCCAGTAGCAGCATGATCGCCACAGCGACATAGTAGTGTCGCGTTCGCCGCTCTCGCTGTGCCTGCCGCCAAGGCAGCAGATTAATGCTCATATTCACCGGCAGACCCTCATTGATTCACCCTCATCGCTAAGCCAGCGGCGGTTAACATCGTCGGCGCATCATCCATCAGCCCTTGAAGGTTTAAACGTTTATTGACCTGCATGTGCTGAAAGGGGTTAGCGATGCTCACCGGCGTGCCGCTATCGTTAGCAATACGCTCGGCTAGGCCAGGCATCACGCTTGATACACCGGCCAATACGATATGCTGTATTACCTGCTGGTACGCCTTGGTGTGATAACGCTGTAAGGCGCGTATAGCCTGCTGAGCAACGGCGTCGAGTAAAGAGGTGGTTAGCGACCTATCGTCAAACGCCGCGCTGCGGCTATAGACCATATGCTGGCCATGAAAGACGTATAAACCATGCGTTGCAGTATCAATATCGACGACGCCAACACAGGCCGTATCCGCGCCAACAGCCGCATCACCGGCGGGCGTTTGGCCGTGTAATTCACCCAGCGAGCGCGCCAGCGCAAAGGTCTCAACATCCACGACCGCAGGCTCAAGACCTGCGAGCTCTAACGTTTCAGAAAGTTGGATAACGTCGCGCTGGCGACAGGCCACCAGATCTACCTGCTGCTGCCCTTTATCAAACGGCGCTGGGCCCAAGCATTTAAAATCGAAAGCAACGTCATTGAACGGAAAAGCAATATGGCGGTCGGATTCGGCCATAATGCGCTCTTCTATCTCGTCTTCACGCAGTTCGATAGAAAAGCTCAGCGTTTTAGTGATGGCCGCACTCGCAGGGATGGCGACGGCGGCTTTACGTGTAGAGGGCTGCGCATGGTCTAAAGCGCGTTTCAACGTACTGATAACGTCATTAATGTCACGAATACGACGTTCAATTAGCGTACTTTCGCGCAGTGTTTTAATGGCATAGCTTTCTACCTGGTAACTACCACGACACTGCTTTAGCTCCAGCAGCTTTATGTTCGCCGACGTAATGTCTATACCGATCAACCCTTTATCGGATTTCATAAGGCTCATAGTAGGTTCAGCTCCACCTGCTGATCACGTGAATCGAGGTTACCTTATTTTTACTTAAGACTCACGCGGACGAACTTACAACATATCAACACTGGTGGCCGCCGCCTCAGCTTCCTATAATGGCAGCCAATTACATGATGCGGCCGTTCAGACGCCGATCTTTTTATTCTCTCCAGGGTGCTCTTTGTTCATGACGTTTCTTCGAACCCTTATTGTGTCGCTATTTTTTCTCATTGTGTCATTGGTCGGCGCCACCGTGCTGGCCGTGGTGGCCGCGGCTATTTATTTTGCGCCAGGCTTACCTGACGTGCGTCAACTGCAAGACTTTGAGCTGCACTCCCCGCTGAGAATCTTTACGCAAGACGGTAAGCTGATTGGCGAATTCGGTGAGGAGCGTCGCATGGCGATCGACTTCGATGAAATTCCGCAGGATATGGTCAATGCCTTGGTCGCGGCCGAAGACACCAACTACTTTAATCATTCCGGCGTCGACCCTCGTGGCATAGCCCGGGCTGCGGTGGAGCTGGTTAGCAGCGGCGGGTCTATTCAGTCAGGCGGTTCGACCATCACAATGCAGGTCGCCCGTAACTACATGCTGACGCTGGATCAAACCTTTACACGTAAGATTCGTGAAATCCTGCTAGCGCTGCAAATGGAGCAAGTACTCAGCAAAGAAGAAATTTTCGAGCTTTACGTTAACAAGATTTTCTTGGGCAACCGTGCCTATGGCATCGCAGCTGCCGCTGAAACTTACTATGACAAGCCGCTGGCTGAACTGACGCTCGCGCAAACGGCGATGATTGCGGGGCTGCCCAAAGCGCCCTCTGCGTTCAACCCGCTGGCTAATTCAGAGCGCTCGCTCATTCGACGCAACTGGATTCTGTTTCGCATGCGCGAATTAGGCTATATCGACCAGAGCACCTATCAATCGTCGGTTCAAGATCCGGTGACGGCCCGCCGTCACTACACGCAAACCGAAGTTGACGCTGACTACGTTTCAGAAATGGCGCGTCAGTATGCGGTTGAGCGTTTTGGCGACGAGGCCTATACCGGCGGCTACCGCATCTACACCACTATTAATAGCGAGCTACAGCCCTTTGCTCAAAAAGCGTTAGCCAATGGCCTGACCGCCTATGACCTGCGCCATGGCTGGCGCGGGCCAGAGCAGCGTGACATTGCTGCCAGCTTAGTCGAAGCGCAAGAGCAAACCGCGACGCAAGGCCTTGAAGAGGAGCTTTCTGAGTCGCCCGAAATTCGTCAAACCGCCCGCCAGGCCGCGCAGCGTAGCCAAACGGAAGTGGAAGGGTTTGATGGCGACGTCAGTAACTGGGTTCAGGTACTCGAGCGCACGCCCAACTACGGCCTGCTGAAGCCCGCGATCGTGGTAGAGAGTAGCGGCCAGGAAATGAAAGTACTTACCCGCAACGGTGGGCTACAAACGATCCCCTGGGCGGGCTTAAGCTGGGCACAAAAGTACCTTAGCCCACGCAGTCGTGGGGCCGCACCCAGCTCGGCTGATCAAATTGCCGTCCGTGGTGACATGATTCGTGTGATTGAGAATGAAGACGGCTCACTGCGTCTTTCTCAACGCCCGGACGCCGAAGGCTCGCTGGTCGCACAAGATCCGCGCACCGGCGCCATTCTCGCCCTTCAAGGTGGCTTTGACTTTAACGCCAGCAAGTTCAACCGCGCGGTACAAGCTCAGCGCCAGTCAGGCTCTATTTTCAAGCCCTTCATTTACTTGGCGGCTCTTGAAGATGGCGAGATGAATGCTGCAACCGTGGTCAATGACGCACCGGTAGTGCTTGACGACGGCAGTAACTCTTTATGGCGGCCAGTGAACTCTAGCCGTGACTTCCAAGGCCCGATGCGACTACGCCCTGCGCTGGCACGTTCACGAAACCTGGTGACTATCCGCGTCCTTCAGACGATGGGCTTGGATCACACAATTAACTACTTGGAAGGCTTCGGCTTTGCACCTGGCCGCTTACCTCATGGTCTGGCCTTAGCGCTTGGCAGCGCGAGCTTAACGCCCATGGAAATGACCAACGCCTACGCCGTTCTTGCTAATGGCGGCTTCCAAGTCGCACCCTGGTTTATTGAGCGTGTGACCCGCAACGATGATAACGAACTGATTGATGAAGCAACGCCTCAAGTGGCTTGCCCAAGCTGTGCAGAGGATCAGGAAACGGTAGAAATTGATGGCCGCGAATACCCCATCGCCAAACGGGTAGCCGATCCGGCCGCGGTTTATATTCTGCGCGACATGCTGCGTGACGTTATCACCTCGGGCACTGGGCGCGGTGCGCTAAGCCTGAACCGTGAAGACATCGTGGGCAAAACGGGCACCACGAACAGCCTGCGCGACGCATGGTTTGCGGGCTTTAACAGCGACATAGTCACCACAGTGTGGGTCGGCAAAGACAGCAATGAAACCCTCGCTGAGTATGGTGCCGGCGCCGCCCTGCCGATTTGGGTAGAGTTTATGGGTGATGCGCTGGAAGGCACGCCGCCGGCCGTACCAGATCGCCCTGATACGATTGTGACTGCGCGCGTTGATCCGGATACCGGCCGTCGCTTAACTGACGACCAGCCGGGCGGCCTCACAGAGCTGTTCCATCGCGATCACTTGCCGGACTACCAGCAGCGCCGTATCAGTCGCGAGCTGGAAGAAGCCAGCGGCTCGCAAGGCTCAGGCACCGCAGAGTCAATCTTCTAACGCTAGCGGCTAACCCCTACGCCACGGCGCAATAGCGAAAAGGCCCGGAGAGAATATCTCCGGGCCTTTTTTTATTACTTACTTAGCGTCTTTGCGGCTATCGCCCTTAGCCATTAACGGCGGGAGTTTCCGGCTGGCGCTTACTGGCCAGCCAGTTGGCACCAATCACCACAACCATCACCACGACACCGGCAATCTCGGTCATCAGGTTAGGATAGAACACCCCAATAATCGCCGCCGTAATCGCCAGGCGAGGTAGCCACGACATACGGGTAAACAGATACCCTTCCAAGGCCGCTGCAAAAGCGCCTAGTGCCAGGATGGCGATGACGCCGTTCCAGATCACCACCGGCACGGGGCCACCCATGATGATTTCTGGGTTGAACACCATAAACAGCGGAATCAGGTACAGCCCTTTGGCAAATTTCCACGCCTGGAAGCTCGTTTCCATCGGCTTACTGCCTGCTATCGCCGCCCCGGCAAAACCTGCCAAGGCGATGGGCGGCGTCACGTTAGAGTCCTGGGAGTACCAGAACACCACCAGGTGAGCGACCAGCAGCGGGATACCAAACTCCTGGGTAAGCGCCGGGCCAACTAGCACAATCAGCACGATGTAGCTCGCCGTGACCGGCAGGCCCATGCCTAGCACCAAGCTTGCCAATAGCACCATCAGCAGCGCGAGCAGAATGTTGCCACCAGAGAAAGCCAGCATCATCGACGAGAACTTCAGGCCTAAACCGGTTAAGCCCACAACGCCAACGATAATACCGGCCACCGCACAGGCCATCGAGACAGACACCGCATTGCGTGCACCGAGCTCTAATCCTTCAATCAGCTTGGCAAAACCTGCGCGAATAACGTTTTTAATCGAAGTCGACGTTACCGGCTGCCCCTGTCTCGGCGCCACAAAGAAGAACCACAGCGCATAGCGTAATACCGCCACTGTCACCATGGTGACCACCGCATAGTAGCCGACGCGCATGGGCGACATACTCAGCGCCAGCAGCCAGACCAGCACGGCCAGCGGCAGCAAGAAGTGCCAGCCCTCTTTCAGGACTTGGCGCATCTGCGGCAGCTCTTCTTTCGGCAGCCCCTGCATGCCTTGCTTAAGAGCAATAATGTGGACAAACAGATAGACCGTCGAGAAATACATAATCGCCGGCAAAATGCTGACTTTCACAATGTCCAAGTACGGCGTATTGGTGTACTCGGCAATCAAGAAAGCACCCGCCCCCATCAACGGCGGCATAATCTGCCCGCCGGTTGAAGCAGCAGCTTCAATGCCCCCTGCCTGCTTGGCTTTGTAGCCCAGTTTTTTCATCAGCGGAATAGTAAACGCGCCGGTAGTGACAACGTTGGCAATCGCGCTGCCGGAAATAGACCCCATGCCCGCTGAGGCTAGCACCGCAGCCTTGGCCGGGCCGCCGCGCTGGCGACCGGTAGCGGCATACGCCATATCGATGAAGAACTTACCCGCACCGGTGCATTCCAAAAAGGCGCCAAACAGTACAAAAATAAAGATATAGGTGGCTGCCACGCCGAGCGGCAGGCCGAAGATACCCTCTTGGCCCAAGTAAAGCTGGCCAGCAACGCGGTCAATGGTATAGCCGCGATGCTCCAGAATGCCCGGCATCCATTCGCCCAGCCACGGCAGCTCGCCCCGCGGCCCGGCAAAGGCATACACAATGGCAATCAAGCCGATCACGGTCATACCAAAACCTACCGCGCGGCGGCTCGCTTCCAGCACCGTCACGGTCGCAATACAGGCGACCAGAATGTCGGTACTGCTCCAAAAACCCGCGCGACTGAAAATCTCATCCAGATTGAACACTAGATAGCCGCCGGTGATGATCGCCCCGGCTAAAAACACGAGATCAACTCCCCACCCAACGACGCCACGCTTACTGGTAGGGCCAAAGACTGGGAACATTAAAAACGCCAGCATCATGATCAATGCCAGGTGAATACTGCGCTGATAAAACAGCCCTAACGGCTGGATACCCGCGGAATACAGCTGAAAAAGGGAAAGTCCCACCGCCACAATAGTGATCAACCACAGCACCATGCGGGGTTGAATCACATTACCGCCCGGTATTACGGTCGACGGTTGATTGGATTCGTTCATGAAGTCCTCGGAAGCGTTAACTAATGTCGTTTTTATTCACGCGGGAAGGCGTGAGGAGCGGCTAGCTGAACGGTCACGCGCTGTCCAGCGGCGAGCGCACTCAAGCTCACCTGAGGATGCTCTCCGTCTGGCCAAACCACTCGATGATTGACGGCAGGCGAGCCGACTCTTAATAGATAGCGATTATTGACGACAGGCTCGTCAATCGCATTAATCCAGTAACCGCCCTCACCGTCTGAGACCTGCTCTCCACGGCCAAAAATATGCCCAAGCCCTGCGGCGAAGTCAGGTTGATGGCTACGTTCTAACTGCATTACGCCTGCCACATTGCGATAGCAGTCCAGTACGGTGAAGTGCTCAACGGAGTGCTGCCACTTAATACACCAGCGGCCGCCCAGAGGAACCGTTTCATCCACCAAGACGTCGCCTTGCTCGGTCGTCACTGCTAATCGCATAAACGGCGTCGCCGAAGCGGGGGAAGCCCCCACTTCGGCGAGTGGTAAACATGCAATCAGTAGCGCCACCAGTCGATGTTGCCACTGCATGGTGGTGTCCTTTAGCCGTTACGGACGTAGGCGATCCGGGATGTCAGCGCCAACTTCTTCGAAATAACGCAGCGCACCTGGGTGTAACGGCACCGGCGTAGATTCCATTGTGAACTGAACGGTGGTGTCATTCGCCGCAGGGTGAACAGCAATCAGTTCGTCGGTGTTTTCAAACAGCAGCTGGGTAAGCTGGTACGCCAACTCTTCGTCCATATCGGCGTTAACCACCAATACGTTAGGAATACCGATCGTCTGAACCGCTTCATCCATGCCGTCATACATACCGGCGGCTAGCTCATACGGTGCAAACACCGCTTCTTCTTCCTGCGCGTTAGCGATCTCTTCGTCAGAGAAGCCAATAAGGCGAATATCACGCGTGGCGGCTAGGTTAAGAATTGAACTGGTGGGCGGCCCTACGCTCCAGAAACCCGCGTCGATATCGCCATCGCGAATCGCATCGGCGGTTTCATTGAAGTTAAGGCGCTGAGGCGTAAAGTCTTCATAGTCAACGCCATTGGATTCAAGCAACGCACGCACATTAAGCTCAGTGCCGCTGCCCGGTGCGCCCACAGAAACGCGTTTACCGGCCAAATCTGCAATCGATTTAATATCCGACTCTGCTAGCGTGACAAGCTGCACGGCATTGGGATACACAGAGGCCAGCGCACGGGTGTTTTCGACCTGACGCCCGTCAAAGTCACCGGTGCCGGTGTACGCCTGATAGACCGTATCAGCCAGGGCCAGCGCTAAATCCGCATCGCCACGCATGATCAGCCCCATGTTCTCAACCGACGCGCCGGTGACTTCCGCCGTCGCCTGAGCACCTTCAATATGGTTGTTGATCATTTCGGCGAAACCACCGCCGATAGGGTAATACACGCCGCCGGTGCCGCCGGTCGCAATTGAAAGTTGTTGGGCGCTAGCGGGGAGCGCGACCGCGAGCAGCGATGCAGCGGCTGCTGTGGAATATAGAGAGCGTAGAGTTCGCATGAGCATTTCCTCCGTCCTGCTTGGACTTATAGGTATGGTTGACGATAAAGGAGGTTTTGGAGCCCCAGCGCCTGCCTGGCAATCAAACGGCCAATCAGGCGCGGTGGAGAAGAAGTTAGCACGGCTTAAGCGTTAGATGCTAATTGGCCATTATTAACGTTTAACGACATCACAACGCCCACGACCGCGAGCAATGTCAGCCTGGTCATCAGAAATAATCCGCCGACAACAATGCGGAAATACGTTAGTAATCTCTTTACCTCTGCCAAATAGTTAATATTTATTGATAATAGCTGACAATCTCTCACAATGTACCGCTACTCGCCCAGGAGCCATACTGATATGGAGCCCGAAGTTAAGGCGTCGGATTTGCAAGCGTCCGACCTTCAAGAATCCGATCTTCAAGCGCCAGCCCTTAAGGAAAAAAACATTAGCGAGCCAAGCGGTCCCCGCCAAAATTTAGCCATTAGCGCTTATCGTCAGCTTAAGCATGACATTATTCGCGGCTGCTATGCGCCGGGACAAAAGCTATTAATGACACACCTTAAAGAGCATTACGGCGCTAGCACCGGGCCGCTGCGCGAAGCGCTCTCCCAACTGGTGGCGGATCGTTTAGTCGTGGCGATTAGCCAGCGTGGCTACCGCGTCGCGCCGATGTCGCTGGCCGAGCTCAATGATATTTACGATGCCCGTGCCCAGCTTGAAGGGCTAATTCTGCGCCTGGCTATACAGCGCGGCGACGACGACTGGGAGGCCATGGTGCTCGCCACCGCTCACCTATTAGCGAAAGTCACCGACATCAATACACCCGATGACCTGCTCGAACTCTGGGATCAGCGTCATAAAACCTTTCACACCGCGATTGCCAGCGGCTGCAACTCCCCTCACCTGCTGCAGATGCGCAACACGCTATTTGATCAGGTAGAGCGCTACCGCCATCTATGGCTGCAAGAAACCGTGATGTCGCCCCAGGCATTAGAACTTAAGCGCCAAGAGCACTCAGCGCTGGTGGATGTCATTTTAGCCCGCGACATCGCTCAGGCCGACACTCTGATGCGCGACCACCTGATGACGCCGGTTCCGATCATTACCCGCGTTCTCAAAGCGCACGGCATCGAATAAACCTTTCGATTTAAGCGGTGCCACCTCAAAATAAATTCTGCGTTTTAAAAAAATGTAGATATTTTAAACTAACGGCGATACATTGGCCTTATGCTATTTTGCAGCCAATCCATTGCCGTGGGCGATTTATAGCGCCTGCATAACGAATCGAGGAATTCACGCCATGACGCATTTTAACTGGGACGACCCGCTGCTACTGGAACAACAGCTGACGGATGAAGAGCGCCAGATTCGTGATGCAGCCTATGATTACTGCCAGGAAAACCTTCAGCCCCGCGTGCTAACGGCCTTCCGTGAAGAGCGCTTTGAACGTGAAATCATGAGCGAGATGGGCGAACTTGGCCTGCTCGGCGCCACCGTTTCCCCTGAATACGGCGGTGCTGGCGTTAACCACGTCGCGTACGGCTTGATTGCTCGTGAAGTTGAGCGCGTTGACTCTGGCTACCGTTCAGCCATGAGCGTGCAGTCTTCGCTGGTGATGTACCCCATCGAAACCTACGGCTCTGAAGAGCAGAAGCAAAAATTTCTGCCCAAGCTTGCCAGCGGTAAAATGATTGGCTGCTTTGGCTTGACCGAACCCGACCACGGCTCAGACCCGGGCGGCATGATTACCCGCGCTGAAAAAGTCGACGGCGGCTACCGCCTAACCGGCGCCAAAATGTGGATCACCAACAGCCCGATTGCCGATATCGCGGTGGTATGGGCCAAGTCAGCGGCTCACGACAATCAGATTAAAGGCTTTATCGTTGAGCGCGGAACCGACGGTTTCAGCACGCCCAAAATTGAAGGCAAAGTATCGCTGCGCGCCTCGACGACCGGTGAGATCGTACTGGACAACGCCTTCGTTCCTGAAGAGAACCTGCTGCCTAACGTCAGCGGTCTGAAAGGCCCGTTTGGCTGTTTGAACAAAGCCCGCTACGGCATCGCTTGGGGCGTCATGGGCACCGCTGAATTCTGCTGGCACGCCGCGCGCCAATATACGCTTGATCGTAAGCAGTTTGGCCGCCCGCTGGCTGCCAATCAGCTCATCCAGAAAAAACTGGCCGATATGCAGACCGAAATCACCCTGGGTCTACAGGCAGCGCTGCAGGTTGGCCGCCTGATGGACAGCGGCAACTGGGCACCGGAAATGGTCTCGCTGATCAAGCGTAACAACTGCGGCAAAGCGCTGGATATCGCCCGCCAGTCCCGTGACATGCACGGCGGCAACGGTGTTTCCGACGAATACGGCGTCATTCGCCACATGGTCAACTTAGAGTCGGTGAATACGTACGAAGGTACTCACGACGTGCACGCCTTGATTCTAGGCCGTGCGCAGACGGGCATTCAGTCGTTCTTTTAATAGTCTTAATAGAACCCTGAGCAATAAACGTTAAACGTATTCAGCCAAGGAAGCAGCTGTTATGAGCAAGCCCCTGTTAAGCGAGCCAACCAAACCACTGGCCGGGATTAAAGTACTCGATATTTCTCGGGTGCTGGCCGGGCCGTGGTGCGGACAAATGCTCGCGGACATGGGAGCTGATGTCATCAAAGTTGAGCGACCCGGCAGCGGCGATGACACCCGCCATTGGGGCCCTCCTTGGCTGGGTGGCACAGAAGAGTCGGCGTATTACCTGTGCGCGAATCGTGGCAAGCGTTCGGTCACCATCGATATGGCCAAGCCCGAAGGCCAAGCGGTGATTAAGCAGCTTGTCGCTCAGTCGGATGTGCTGATAGAAAACTTTAAAGTGGGCGGCTTAAAGCGTTACGGGCTGGATTACGCGAGCCTGCAGGCGCTAAACCCCAAGCTGATTTACTGCTCAATCACCGGTTTTGGTCAGGAAAGCCCCTACGCCCATCGCGCGGGCTACGACTTTATGATCCAAGCGATGGGCGGCATCATGAGCATGACCGGCAAGCCAGACGGTGAACCCGGCGGTGGCCCGGTCAAAAGCGGCGTCGCGTTTACCGACATTTTTACCGGGCTTTATGCTTCCAACGCGGTGCTGGCGGCGCTTTATCAGCGTCGTGATAGCGGCGTTGGCTGCCACATTGATATGGCGCTCATGGATGTGCAGGTCGGCGTGCTCGCCAATCAGGCGCTTAACTACCTAACCTCGGGCAATGTGCCCCAGCGATTAGGTAACGCTCATCCTAATATCGTGCCCTACCAAGCGTTTGCCACCCAGGACGGCCATATTATTGTCGCCGTGGGTAATGACGAACAGTTCAAGCGCTTTTGTAGCGTGTTGTCACTGCCAGGCTTGGCTGAAGACCCACGCTTTGCGACTAACGGCGCACGGGTTAACCAGCGCGTATTGCTGGTTCCGCAGCTGGAAGCGGCACTGGCTCAACGCGGCACCGATGAATGGCTCGCAGCCTTTGAAGCGGTAGGCGTGCCCTGCGGCCCGATTAACACGCTAGACCGGGTATTTGACGACCCCCACGTCAAAGCGCGCGGGCTTAGGCAAACCCTGCCCCACGCACAGGCAGGCCATGTGGATTTGGTAGCCAATCCTATTCGCTTCAACGGTAAGCAAATGAGCGCCACAACGGCGCCACCGCACCTGGGTGAACATACCGAAAACGTATTGGATGAGCTCGGCATTACACCCGAGCAGCGCACCGCTCTGCGTGAGGCAGGCATTATCTAGCCCGCATTAAGCACCGGTGACGTGAAATATCTTCCCCTTTGTGGCGCCTCACCAGGCGCCTTTTTTTGTGCCTATGGGTGCCTGCCGAAACAACGGATAAAACTTACTACAGCGAATTAGTGCTATACAAAATCTATACCCGCAATGTTTTGAGATCTAAACTAAGCATCGCAAGGTGCTTCTGTATCACGTATAGATATTACGTTTTCTCAATGTAAGTCTTAGCGGCGCCAGACAAGCCACTAGAAATCTCTACTCAGGAGCAGCAATGAGCCAGTGCGCACGCGTTAACGGCAGCTGTAGGCGCTGTGAAGGCGACTTACCTTTTGAATTCACCATGGCATTTCAGCCGATTGTGGACCTATCACTAGCCCGAATCGTCGCCTACGAAGCCCTGGTGCGCGGCTTGCAAGGGGAATCCGCCGCCAGCGTCATTGCACAAGTCACTAATGATTTGCTCTACCGTTTTGACCAAGCCTGCCGGGTGAAAGCGATAGAAATGGCCAGCGCGCTGGGTATGCAAACCAACCTTTCGATCAACTTCTTGCCCAACGCTGTTTATGAACCAGAAGCCTGTATCCAGGCAACGTTAGCGGTATCAACGCGAGTTGGTTGGCCAGCGAATCGGCTCATTTTCGAAATCACCGAAACTGAGCGCGTCCAGAATCGGCAGCATCTGTGCAATATCATTGATGCGTATCGCTCCATGGGGTTTAAAACGGCGCTTGATGACTTTGGTAATGGTTACGCCAATTTAGACCTACTCACCGACCTGACGCCTGACAAGCTAAAAATCGATCGCGAACTGGTCATGCACTGTGATAGTGATCCTCGTCGCCAGGCACTGCTGAACGCAATAATATTACTTGCCCAAGAGATTGATATACCCCTCATCGCCGAAGGCGTCGAGACTCGTACTGAAGCGCTATGGCTGGCGCGTGCTGGCATTATTCAGCAGCAGGGCTATTACTTTGCTAAGCCGGCCATTAACTCGCTGGGCAGTGATATTACCGCGCTACTCGCTGGGTTAAATAATGAAATAGGCAGCAAGCAATAGGCGCAGTAAATCAACGTTATCCTTGCATCGTCACTCCTACGCGCAACGCTTAGGGAGAGTGTAGAGAACGAACCCCAAATCTAAATGGATAATGACAAGTAGTTACAAAATATATTTAAGATGAATGTGTACTATCCTTTTAGTGTGACGGCGACCACGCTTAGGTTCCATCGCGACGTATTTGTCTTGGGAAGACAACAAACAAGGTCATTCAAGGGAGAATACATTGGCTCATTCCACCACTTCTCGCGGTGCCGGCGGATTTTTCGCCAAACTCGTAGGGATTATCGTTGCACTCGTCGGCCTCGCCCTCGGCGGCGGCGGGCTGTATCTAGCGACGCTGGGCGGTTCCTGGTACTACCTGATCGCCGGCGTGGCAATGCTGATCGCCGGGGTTCAACTGGTTCGAGGGCGCATGTCCGGCGCCTACATTTTTGCCCTCGTCTTTATCGGCACCTTACTTTGGGCCGCATGGGAATCGGGGCTGAATTACTGGCGCTGGATCCCCCGACTGGACGTAGTGTTGATTCTCGCCATCCTCGTCGCCTTGGCGGCTCCGCGCCTGAGAGGCGGCCCCGGCCGTAAAGCCAGCTTCTCCGTCGCGGGCGTCATGGTTCTGGGTCTGATCATCGCCGGGGCGTTAGCGTTTCTTCCCGGGCGTGGCTACCAGCACATCGCCGACGTGCCCGAGATGGCCGAGAGCTCGCTGGCCACCGACATGGGCAACGCCCAGCCGTCAGACGCACCGGCCGACG